>DASSOH010000056.1:0-23832 GCA_035700865.1 Candidatus Limnocylindria bacterium
GGCGAGGAGCCGGGCGTCCGGCGGTCGGTGGCCGACGGCACGAGCCCGCAGCGCGCGGATCCCGAACGGCAGCAGCACCAGCGCCGCCAGTGCGTACCGCAGGCCGGCGAACGAGATGGGGGCCAGGTCCAGGTCGTCCAGCCCGATCTTGATCAGGACCCACGACGTCGACCACAGGAAGGTGACGAACAGCGCCTGCAGGACCGCCAGCGCGTGCTGGCGGCCGGTGCGCGGGTTGGCGAGCATCGGTCCTGACAAAGCCGGCCACCTTAGCACGTCGCCCTCGGGATTCCCCGATCGCGGGCGCGTGACAGGTTCGCAGCGGGTCTGCGGGGGTTCTCGTGGGGGTTCGCAGGCGCCGTGGCGGTCGGATTCCCGGCATGCGAGCAGCCGTGACGCCGAATTCCCACGCCTGTGGAATCCGGCGCCATCGACGTCGGCACCGCTGCCGGCGTTCCCGCCAGCCGGGAATTGGACGACGATGGGGCGCCCCTCCCCGCCACGTGCCCGCCGGCCGGGAATCCCGAGGCGCCGCGCGCCCGTGGCATGATCGGGTGCATGCAGCAGGCCGGCAGCACGGGCGCCCTTCGCCGTCGGGATCGAGAGGACCGAGAGGCGGAGGAGGAGCGCCTCAGCCCCGCCGCGACGCGGTCGACGCAATCACGCGGCCGCGTGACCCCCGAACAGCCTGACGAGTTCCGAACGGCCTTCGAGCGCGACCGGGACCGGATCATCCACTCCAAGGCGTTCCGGCGGCTGAAGCACAAGACGCAGGTGTTCCTCAACCCCGAGGGCGACCACTTCGTCACGCGACTGACCCACACCATGCAGGTCACGCAGGTGGCCCGCTCCCTCGCCAACGCGCTCGCCCTCAACGAGCCGCTGACGGAAGCCATCGCGCTCGGCCATGACGTCGGCCACTCGCCCTTCGGCCACACCGGGGAGGAGGCGCTGTCGCCCTACTTCGACCCCGACGAGTGGCACCACGCGGCGCAGTCGGTCCGCATCTTCGAGGTGCTGGAGGACCAGAACCTGACCTGGGAGGTGCGCGACGGCATCCGGGCGCACTCGTGGAAGATCGACCCGCCGCCACACACCCCCGAGGCGTTCTGCGTCCGATTCGCCGATCGCATCGCCTACCTGGCCCACGACGCGCTGGACGCGCTGCGCGGCGGCGTGCTGGATCGCGACGACTTCCCGGCATCGGTCCTGGCGCGATTCGGCGAGCCGGGGCGTCCCTGGATCAGCAGCCTCATCAACGCGGTGATCGACGAGTCGCTGCGCACCGGCGCCGTTCGCATGGACGAGGAGACCCTCGGCGTCATGAACGAGCTGCGCGACTTCATGTTCGCCCGCGTCTACCAATCGGCCGAGCAGCTGCGACAGCAGCGCCGGGCCATCGCCGTCATCCGCGACCTGATGGACTGGCACGTCGAGCACCCCGAGGAGATCCCCGAGTCGTACCGCGAGCACGAGGCGCCCGTCGTGGTGCAGGCGGCCGACTACATCGCCGGCATGACGGACCGATACGCCCTCGCCACGCACGACCGCCTCTTCCGCCCGACGCTCAACCTCTGAGCGTCCCGACCGCGCTACCGGAAGATGCGGAGCGCCCCGGGTCGGACCTCGAAGCTGACCGGCGTCATGCCCACGCTCACGCCGTCGGCGTGGGCCGGCAACGTGCGACGCACACCCTCGACCGTGACGCGCTGGCCCCGGTAGTAGGCGATGCGCGGCTCGCGGCGTGGCCGCCGTCGGGCGATGGCCAGGAAGTGGCGCAGGACCTCCCAGCGGCCCATGCCGTGGAAGACGGCGACGTCCAGGAGGCCGTCGGTCGGGTCGGCCTCGGACGCCACCGCGAACCCCATCCCGTGGTACGGCCCGTTGCTGACCGTGACCGCGGGCGAGCCGGTGCGATAGGCGGTGCCGTCGATGGTGATCCGCATCGGCGTCCGACGCAGCTGGAGGCCCCGCCACAGGGCGCGGGCCGCCCGCCACCAGCCGCGCTTCTCGGCGACCTCGACGGCCAGGAAGCCGACCGCGTCCAGGCCGACGCCCGCGGCCTCGAAGAACGTCCGGCCCTCCTCCCGGGCGCGCACGACCTGGGCGGCGTCGACCGCCACCGTGTCGCCGCGGCCGATGACGTCCAGGGCCTGGTCCAGGGTGACCGGCACGCCGAAGCCGCGCGCCATGTTGTTGAAGCTGCCCATGGCCAGGATGCCGAGCGTGGCCTCGGCGTGGTCGAGGAGCGCCGTCGCCGCCACGCTCACGGTGCCGTCGCCGCCGGCGACGACCACGTCGTGGCCGGTGTCGGCGGCATGGCGCGCAAGCTCGCCCACGTCGTCGTTCTCGGCCAGCTCGCGGTGCGTCACCTCCAGGCCGCGCTCCATCAAGGCGGCCCGAAGCGCATCGGCCGTCAGCAGCGCCGGGTCGTCGGCCAGGCCGGGCCCGGACCCCGGCTTGCCGCCGGCAATGGGGTTCACCAGGAGCAGGATCGCCCGACGGGTCATTCGGTCCCTCGCTGATAGGCCTGGTAGCTGCCGTCGCCACAGGCCAGGACGATGTGCTCCGGCAGGGCCGCCCCGCTGGCCTGCGGCACCTCGCCCTCCGGCACCCACACGTCCCAGGCGGCGAGGCCGAAGGACGTCGACCCGGCGCGGACGAGCTCACCGCCACCATCGAGCGCCGGTGAGCTCATCGGCTCGCCCACCGGTCGGTAGGCCGACGGCTGGTAGGGCAGCTGGTCCGGGCACTCGGCCGGCGCGAGGGCCCGCGAGATCCCGAAGATGCCGACGGCGACGAAGACGACGGCCGCCAGCAGCCCGCAGCCCAGCGCCCGCCAATTGACGTTCACGAACGCACGATGCCGAAGCGGTCGAACTCCCCCGTGGCCGGGCCGCGACGCGCCTCGACCGTCTCCACGCGTGCGCCCTGGGGGCCTCGGGTGACCAGCCGCTCCAGCTCGTCGAGTCCCGACGGCTCGCCCTCCGCCACCAGCTCGACGGACCGCTCGTCGTCGGCGTTCATGACCCAGCCGGTCAGCCCCAGCGCCTCGGCCCGTTGCCGGACCCACCACCGGAAGCCGACTCCCTGAACCCGACCTCGGATCCGGGCCGTCATGCGCTCGCCGCTCACCGTGCCGTCCGGGGGAGCATCGGCCAGGCCAGCATGGCCGCCTCGAGGCTGAGGCGCGGGGCGGCATTGGCCGCGAGGCCCTCGTGGACGCGCTCGAGGGTCGCGACGAACGCGAGCAGCGCCGATGGACCGATGCGCTCCGCGATCCGCTGGAGCTGGTCGCTCAGCTCGGCGCCGGGGGCCAGGTCCGGGCGCCCCGCACCGGCGACCAGGAGGTCGCGGGCGAGGGACAGCCAGACGTCGACGATCGCCGTCGCGGCGACGCGCTGGATGGCGGCCGGGGTACGGGCATCCTCATCGCCAGCGTCCGCGGGCGCAGACATGCCTCGCGCCGTCTCGTCCAGCAGATCCCTGACCGATCCGAACCGATCGGCGCGGCCGCGCTCGAGCAGCTCCACCAGCTGCAGCTGGGTGCGCCGCCGCCAGTCGAGCCGCGAGCCGTCCTCGACGTACGCCTCCGCGATGCCGCTCAGGCCGTCGCTGATCCGGGCCAACGACTCGGCCAGGTCGCGGGGCAGGCGTCGGACATCCATGAGGTGAGCCACCAGCTCGGCACGCGGCACGGACCCGATGCGCAGTGGCTGGCAGCGGGACCGGATGGTGGGAAGCAGCGCGGCCGGTTCGTCGGCCACCAGCACGAAGGTGTGGCGGTCGCTCGGCTCCTCGAGGCTCTTGAGCAGCGCGTTCTGGATCTGCTCCGACGCTCGATCGGCATGCTCGATCAGCACGATGCGTCGCTCGGCGACGACCGGGGCCCCGGCCGCGTCCAGCAGCCAGCGGCGCGCGGCTGCCACGATGCTCTCGCCCTGCGACTTCCGCTCGCGCCACGCCTCCGGCGATCCGAGCACGAGGTCGGGATGCGAGCGGGCGCGGCCGTCATGGCAGCCGCGACAGGCGTTGCAGGGCCGGACCGAGCGGTCCGGATGGGTGCAGAAGAAGAGGGCCAGCAGGTCGTCGACGAACCCCTCCTTGCCGGCACCCGACGGCCCGTGGACGAGCAGCGTCCGGCCGAGCTGCTCGCGCTCGACGGCGAGCTGCACGATCCGCCGAGCGGTCGGCTGTCCAAGGGTCCGGAAGCCGGCCTCGGGAGGGCTCTCGATCACCGCCCGAGTATAGGTGCGCGGCCGCTGCGGCCACGACCTTCGGCACTGGCCCTCGAGGTGCCCGATGGCATACTAAGTGCACCTGAAGACGGCCGAGTCAGAGGAGGTAGCCATGGCGACTGCGCCGGCGAAGACGGCCGACGATCTTGCCGATAGCATCAAGCAGCTGGTCGACCGCGTGGTCGACGCGAAGTTCACCCACGAGATGACGAAGCGCGGCCAGGAGCTGGCCGGCGTGATCGCCGAGGCCGTGCAGGAGCGCGGGACCGAGGTGACCGAGGCCGCGGCGGAGGCGTGGAAGGACTCGCGCCCCATGCGACGCGACGCCGCCAAGCGGATGGCGCGAGCCACCAACGACGCCGCCAAGTGGTCCGACCAGACCTGGCGCAGGTCGCTGCGGCCACTGGTCCGCGACCTGTGGAAGCGCCGGACCGTCGCGATCGGGGCGGCCGGGGCGGCCGTTCCCGCCGGCCGGGAGCTGGTCGATACCGCGGCGGTGCGGCTCGGATTGAAGCAGCGAGAGGAGCGCCACTGGTCCGCGTTCTTCCTCGGTCTGCTCATCGGCGCGGCCGCCGGCGCCATCGCGGCGCTGCTCACCACGCCGAAGCGGGGCTCCGAGATGCGACAGGAGCTGGCCACGCGCGCGGATGAGATCGCCACCAAGGCCAAGGACGATTGGGTCCCGATGTTCCAGCGCGAGGAGGGCGTCGGCAACGGCCACGCCACCGAATCGGGCGGCGCCATCGGCGGCGATGCCTCTGGCAGCGTGCAGGAGGGTGCGACCCAGGGCGTCGAAGCGGCGTCGGCCACCGCCGGCGACGCGGCCATGGACACCGCGGACGCGATCAACGAGTCCTTCGACGTGGATCGAGAGCCGACCGCGTAGCGCTCGCCGCGGCCCTCACCTGACGCAAGAGCCGGCCCTCACGGGCCGGCTCTCGTCGTGATCGGCGACCGAATCTCAGGACGTGGTGCCGCCTCGGCTGGTTCGCGCGGAGCGGAACCGGCCCCAGATGCCCTGCGGCTGGCCCTCGACACCCTCGCCATCGTCGCCGGCGGCGGTCGCCTCGGCACCCTCGTCGGCCTTCTTGGTGGTGCGCGTCGAGCGGCGGCGCTTGGGCGCCTCTTCCTCGGTGGCGGCGGTCGCCTCGGCGCCCTGGTCGGCCTTCTTGGTGGTGCGGGTCGAGCGGCGGCGCTTGGGCGCCTCATCCTCGGTGGCGGCGGTCGCCTCCGTGGCCTCGTCGGCCTTCTTGGTGGTGCGCGTCGAGCGGCGGCGCTTGGGCGCCTCCTCCTCGGTGGCGGCGGTCGCCTCGGCGCCCTCGTCGGCCTTCTTGGTGGTGCGGGTCGAGCGGCGGCGCTTGGGCGCCTCCTCCTCGGTGGCGGCGGTCGCCTCGGCACCCTCGTCGGCCTTCTTGGTGGTGCGGGTCGAGCGGCGGCGCTTGGGCGCCTCTTCCTCGGTGGCGGCGGTTGCCTCGGCGCCCTCGTCGGCCTTCTTGGTGGTGCGCGTCGAGCGGCGGCGCTTGGGCGCCTCCTCCTCGGTGGCGGCGGTCGCCTCCGTGGCCGTGCCACGCGACAGCTCCGCGATCTCCTCCGGCGTCAGCCCCAGCTCGGCCAGCGTCGCGGCATCGGCCTCCTCGAAGCCGGGCACCGCATCCTCGCCCTCGTCGGCGACGGCCACGCCCTCGAGCTGACCGAGATCGTCGAACTCCTCCCAGCCGATCTCGCCCTCGGCGGGAGCGGTCGTCTCGTCGGCGGCCGACTCACCGGCCGTCTCGTGCCGGCCACGCCCACGACCCCGTCCACCACGGCGGCGGCGACGGCGGTGGGTCTCCTCGGCGGACTCCGTCTCGGTGGTCGCGACGGCGGCCTCGGCGCTGACCGGCTCGGCCTCCTCGGTCCGGCGGCTGGTGGATCGTCGACGGCCGTTGGTGGGGCGCCCACCGTCCGACGAGCGGATGGCGGCGAGCGCCGCCGCGGCGACCGACGGTGAGGCCTCGCGGAAGCCGAACTCCGGGTTGACCTCCTTGGCCGGCATCTCCGGCGCGCTCATCCCGCGGATGGCGCGGCCTTCCTTCCGGCTGATGGAGGCGATCTTCATGATGTCCATGAACTCGTCGGCGACCGAGATCAGGTCCGACGACGTGTTCGGCTTGAAACTGATCACCTCGCAGCGCACGCCGGTGTCCTGCAGGGCGCGGATGGCCGGGGCGAAGTCGCCGTCGCCGGAGACGATCACCGCGATGTCCATCCGATCCGCCAGGCGGAACAGGTCGACGACCAGCTCGATGTCGAGGTTGGCCTTCATCCGGCCGTCGCCGAACTTGCGGATGTCCTTGACGACCGGCTTGTAGCCGTTCTTGCCCAGGAAGTCGATGAACTTCCGCTGGTTCTCGTTCTCCGGATCGAGGCCGGTGTAGGCGTAGGCGCGGATGAGATCGCGCCCCTTGGTGGCGTGCTTCAGCAGGGCGACGTAATCGACGTCGACGTCCTGGCCACGCGCGGCGTAGTACATGTTGGCGACATCGACGAACATCGCCACGTTCTTGCTCACGGTCGAGCTCTTCTCCTGTGGTATGTGATGTGGCCGACGCGGTGGTGGCGCTCGGAGGCCTCGCATCGAGGTCGCCTCCGAGGACTCGCCCGCGGCTCGCGAACCAGGTGATGCCTCGTGGGCATCGGTTCAGCGCTTGCCTGCGGCTCCGTGACCAGTCAGGCGCGTGCAGCCCTTGTATGGTGCCGAGGCGACGTGGTGGGCGTCGGATTGCGCCGCGCGGAACCGCGTCGTCGGCGGTCGCCGCGGCCGGGTTGGCGCTGGCGACCCGGATCAGGATACCACGGGCCGCTATTGCGCCCGCCGAGCGAGCGCCGGTATGATGCCGCGCACCTTTGATACGCCGGGCCCGCGTGCGCGCGTTCCCCCGAGCAATCCCATTGGAGGAGAGATACCCGGATGCAGAAGTACATGCGATGGAGCGCCATCCTCGTCGTGCTGATGCTCGTCCTCGCGGCCTGTCAGGGCAGCGGTGGATCGAGCGCGGGCGAGAGCGCGGGCGACAGTGAGGCGCCCGCCAGCCAGCCCGCCTCCAGCGGCGGCGGTGGTGGTGGCACCGGCTCGGCGGCGGACTGCGAGAACGACGAGTTCGGCTGCATCGAGCTGGCCGAGGGCGATCCGATCGTCATCGGTACCGCGCTCGTGATCAGCGGCGCCAACGAGGCGCTCGGCACCGACAGCCAGTGGGGCGTCGAGGTTGCCGCGCAGATGCGGCCCGACATCGCCGGCCACGAGGTGGAGTTCAACCACCAGGACGACGGCTGCTCGGCTGAGGGCGGCACCGCCGCCGCTCGTGCCCTCGTGTCGGAGGAGAACATCGCGGCCGTCATCGGCACCAGCTGCTCGTCGGCCGGCGTCCCGGCTGCCGAGATCACCAGCGCCGAAGGCATCCTGATGGTCTCGCCCTCGAACACGGCCCCGTCGCTCACCGCGCCGGACACGCACGAGCCGTTCTACGCGCGAACCGCGCACAACGACAACATCCAGGGCGCCGCCATGGCGCAGTTCGTCAGCGAGGTCCTGGGCCTGACCTCGGCCGCCACCATCGACGACGGCTCGCCGTACGCCGACCAGCTGGCAAACGTCTTCGCCCGCACCTTCGAGGACGAGTACGACGGCACCATCACCGCCGAAGAGGCCGTGACGGTCGGCCAGACCGACTTCTCGGGCGTGCTCGAGAACATCGCGGCTGACTCGCCCGAGTTCCTGTACTTCCCGGTCTTCGTGGCCGAGGGCGCGCTGATCACCCAGCAGGCGAAGGACACCGCCGGCCTCGAGGACACCCTCCTCGGTGGCGCCGACGGCTACTTCACCCCCGACTGGCTGGAGGCCACGGGTGACGCGGCCGAGGGGCACTACCTCTCCGGTCCGGACCTCGCCTTCAGCGGCAGCTTCTACGAGGACGAGTTCCTCCCGGCCTACCGGGAGATCTCGGGCCAGGATGAGCCGATCAGCGTGTTCCACGCGCATGCCTACGACGCCTACAACATGATCGCCGACGCGATCGAGGCGGTCGCCTTCACCGACGGTGGGACGACGTACATCCCGCGCACCGCGCTCCGGGATGCGTTCTTCGCGACGGATGGCTACGAGGGCATCACCGGCACGCTGAGCTGCGACGAGAACGGCGACTGCGCGAACGCGAAGATCAGCGTGAGCGAGGTCCAGAACGTCGACGGCGAGCTCCAGTTCGTCCGGATCTGGCCGGAAGACTGACGGTTCGCCTCAGCTGAACCGATCCTGAGGATGCGGGTGAGCCGGCAACGGCTCACCCGCATCGGCTAACCGAGACCAACCAGAACGGGAGCACCAGATGCCTGGCCGCCCGCCCCGGCTCAATCTCGTCAACCTGTTCCTGTGGGTGCTCGGGGGAGGCATCCTGGCGCTCGCCGCGGTCGGCGCCTTCCTCACCCTGGCCCAGGGCCGGCTCTCGGGCGATCAGTGGGAATCACTGATCGTCGCGGGGATCGCGCTGGGCAGCGTCTACGCCCTCATCGCGCTGGGCTACACGCTCGTCTACGGCATCCTCTTCATGATCAACTTCGCCCACGGCGAGGTGTTCATGTGGGGTGCCTTCACGGCGTTCTTCGCCGCCTCCGCCCTGGACGACGCGGGGATGATGGACGCGAATCCCATCCTGGCGCTGTTCCTCACCCTGCTCACCGCCATGCTGGTCAGCATGGTCGTGGCGATCATCCTGGAGCGCCTCGCGTACCGACCGCTGCGTGGAGCGCCCCGCCTGGTGCCCCTGATCACGGCCATCGGCGCCTCGCTGTTCCTGCAGTACACGGCCCGCGGCTTCTACGGCTCCGGCGTGCGCGCCTACCCGAGCTACGGCGACCTGTTCGAGGGCAACATCGACGTCGGGCCACTGACCATGCCGATCGAGGACGCCGTCGTCGTCGTGGCGGCCCTGGCGCTGATGCTGGCCCTGTACTTCTTCATCAACAACACGCGGACCGGGCGCGCCATGCGCGCCGTGAGCGAGGACAAGGACGTCGCGGCGATGATGGGCATCAACGTCGACCGCATCATCGTCACGACCTTCGCCATCGGCGGCCTGCTGGCGGGAGCGGCCGGCATCCTCTACACGCTCCTGTTCAACCAGGTGCACTTCTTCATGGGCTTCCTGCCCGGCATCAAGGCCTTCACGGCCGCCGTGCTCGGCGGCATCGGCAACATCATCGGGGCCGCCCTCGGCGGGCTGACGCTCGGCATCCTCGAGCAGCTCGGCCCGAACCTGTTCCTCACCGGCTACAACATCCCGGCGCCGAACCAGCTGAAGGACGTGATCGCCTTCACCGTGCTGGTCCTCGTCCTCATCTTCCGGCCATCGGGCTTCCTCGGTCGAAAGGAGAACGTGTGATGAACCCCCTCCTTCGACGCGCGCTGATCACGGGCGTCCTCGGCGGCGCGGCCGGCATCCACGTCAGCCTGGTCGGGATGGTCGAGGACTTCCAGGGCCGCGACACCATCGCCGACATCGTGACCGTCGGCACCATGCTCCCCATCCTGATCGCCATCCTGGTGGGCTCTCGCGCGGCGTCGCGCATGCGGGCACCGCTCATCGATCCCACGCCCCGGCAGGCGGTGCTGCTGGGCGCGGTGGCGGGCGCGGTCACCGGTGCGGTGCTCGCCCTGCTGGCGCTGTTCGTCAACAGCGTGGACGTGGCGTGGATCCTCTCCAACGCCAAGCCCTCGCTGGCCGACCTGCTGTGGCTCGACCAGGGGCCGGTCGTCGGCTCGGTGATCCTGCTCGCCGGCGGTGCGCTGTTCGGCGCGCTGGGCGGCGTGCTGCACGTGCTGCCCGCCCCCATCGCCCGCGCGGTGGCGATCGGTGGGGCGGTGACCATCGTGGTCGCGCTGATGGAGCCGTTCCTGGGCGCCGTGCTCCGCAACGTCGGGCTGCGCTTCCTCGAGGGATTCCTGTACGCCAGCGGCGGATTGACGCTGCCGGGCTTCATCCTGGTCTACGCGCTGGTGGCCGGTGGCGTCTACTTCTGGCGCACGCGAGGCACCAGCACCAAGGAGCGGGTCCGGGCCATGCCGGCGGACCGCCGGCGCATCGGCAAGGTCGTCGCCTACCTGGCGCTCATCGGGCTCCTCCTGCTGCTGCCCCAGATCGTGGGCTCGCGGCTGTCGGAGGTCGTGGGGACCATCGGGCTGTACGTGCTGCTCGGCCTCGGCCTGAACATCGTGGTCGGCTTCGCCGGCCTGCTCGACCTCGGGTACGTCGCCTTCTACGCCGTCGGCGCGTACACCACCGCGGTGCTGACCTCGCCGGCCTCACCACTCATCAGCCCCGAGCTGCCGTTCTGGGGCGCGCTGCCGTTCGTCATCGTGGCGGCCGCCATGATCGGCCTGATGGTCGGCGCACCGGTGCTCCGGCTGCGCGGGGACTACCTGGCCATCGTGACGCTGGGCTTCGGCGAGATCGCGCGTCTGATCTTCCTGTCCGAGTGGGCCAAGCCCATCGTCGGCGGCGCGCAGGGCATCCTCTCGATCCCGCCGCCGTTGCCGTTCACCAACCACCCGCAGGTCATCTACTACCCGATCCTCTTCTTCTGCATCCTCGCCGCCATCGCGGCCTCCCGCCTGGCTGCCTCACGGGTCGGGCGCGCCTGGAACGCGATGCGCGAGGACGAGTCGGTGGCCGAGGCGACGGGCGTCAACACCATCCGGTACAAGCTGCTGGCGTTCGGCCTGGGCGCCGCCTTCGGCTGCCTCTCCGGCGCCTTCTTCGCCGCCAAGATCGGCACCATCTTCCCGAACAGCTTCGAGATCCTGGTCAGCATCAACGCGCTGGCGCTGATCATCCTGGGCGGCATGGGCAACATCTACGGCGTCGTGGTCGGTGCCTTCGTCCTGGTCGGCCTGCCCGAGCTGCTGCGTGAGTTCGCCGAGTACCGGCTGCTCATCTACGGAGCGGTGCTGGTGGTGATGATGCTGCTGCGCCCCGAGGGCCTGCTCCCCAGCCGCAGCCGCCGCGCCGAGCTGCACGAGGATCAGGGTGACGACGAGGTGATGTACGAGCACGAGGCGGGCGTGGACACCGGCCGCCCGGTGGTGACGGGGTGACCGAGATGACCGAGACCACGCGGGCCACGACCGGCGCGACCGCCACGACCGGCGCGACGACCGTGGCCGCCGACGCCGGCGCTGACGCCGGGCCGCTCCTGCGCGCCGAGCAGGTGACCATGCGCTTCGGCGGCCTGATCGCCAACAAGGAGGTGGACTTCACCATCCCGCGGGGCGCCATCGTGTCGCTGATCGGGCCGAACGGCGCGGGCAAGACCACCTTCTTCAACCAGCTGACCGGCATGCTGCGACCGACGTCGGGCTCCATCACCTTCGAGCAGACCTCGATCATCGGCCTCGCGCCGCACGAGATCGTCGAGCTCGGCGTGGGGCGGACGTTCCAGAACATCCGGCTCTTCGGCGACATGACCGTCCTGGCCAACGTGATGGTCGGGCGGCACGTGCGGATGAAGTCGGCATGGTGGCAGTCGCTCCTCGGCCTTCCCTCGGTCCGCGCCGAGGAGGAGGCGGTGCGCCAGCGGGCCCGCGAGCTGCTGGACATGGTCGGGCTGCGCCGAGGCTACGAGGAGGAGTTCGCCAAGAACCTGCCGTACGGCGACCAGCGGCGGCTCGAGCTGGCGCGCGCGCTCGCCAGCGACCCGAAGCTGCTGCTGCTGGACGAGCCGACGGCGGGCATGAACCCCGGGGAGACCGCGCGGATGACCGAGCTCATCCGCCGCCTGCGCGACGAGCTGCAGCTGACGGTCCTCCTCATCGAGCACGACATGAAGGTGGTGATGGGCATCAGCGAGCGGATCACGGTCCTCGACCACGGCGAGCTGCTGGCCGAGGGACAGCCGGAGGAGATCCGGTCGAACCCCCAGGTCATCGAGGCGTACCTGGGCAAGGGGGCCGCGGGCGCATGACGCACGAGTCCCGGACCGATGCGGTCGCCACGGCGACCGCTGCCGCCCCTGTCGCCCACGCGGCGGGCGGCCCCGCCGCCGATGCCAACGGGAAGGCGCCGCTCCTCGAGCTCGACGACCTCCACGTCTTCTACGGCAACATCGAGGCGCTCAAGGGCGTGTCGATGACGGTCGACCGCGGCGAGGTCGTGACCCTCATCGGCTCCAACGGCGCCGGCAAGAGCACGACGCTGCGCGCCATCAGCGGCACGCACAAGCCTCGCCAGGGAAGCATCCGGCTGCAGGGCCAGCCGATCCACCAGCTGCCCGCGTACGAGGTGGTCAAGCTCGGGATCGCGCACTCCCCCGAGGGCCGCAAGGTCTTCAGCCAGATGACGGTCTTCGAGAACCTGCAGATGGGCGCCTTCAGCCGTCGTGGCGAGAAGATCGACGACGACGTGGCGCGCGTCTACGACCTCTTCCCGCGCCTGAAGGAGCGCCGCAGCCAGAAGGCCGGCACGATGTCGGGCGGCGAGCAGCAGATGCTGGCCATGGGCCGCGCGCTCATGGCCCGGCCATCGATCCTGCTCCTCGACGAACCCTCCATGGGCCTCTCGCCGATCCTGACCGAGCAGATCTTCCGGATCATCACCGAGATCAACGAGCAGGGCACCACCGTCCTGCTGGTCGAGCAGAACGCCCTCATGGCGCTGAACGTGTCGTCACGCGGTTACGTGATCCAGACCGGCAAGATCATCCTGGCCGATACGGCCGCCAACCTCGCGGCCAACGAGCAGGTCCGGCAGGCCTACCTCGGCGAGATCTGATCGTTGGCTGCCGGTGGCTGACACCCCGCCGCCGCCACGGCCGAAGGGCCCCGGCGACTACCGCCCCGACCTGCGCCCGATGGTGATCCTCGGGCTGCTGATCGTGGCCGTGGTGGTCGCCTGGATCCTGCTCTCGCCGCTGATCCTGCCCTCGACCTGATCGCTGCCGTCCAGGCAGCCGCTGTCTGGCTGGCGCGCGGGCGGGCGCGCCGGCGGGCGGGCGGGCGTTGTGATAACCGCGGTTGATCACAGTGCGCGCGAGGGTGCCTTCCCGCGTCGGGTGATGCCTCGGGTGGATCGCCGGACGCGGGCGAGGGCGTTGCGGTGCACGGTGATCACTCCCATGCATCGGCCCGGTGATGAGATCGGCACCGGCGGAGGCGAACACCCGGATCAGTACCGCCGGGGGGCCCCGAACCCGGCGCCGGCGCCGTAGAGCAGCAGCGCCACGCCCACGGCGGCCAGTGCCAGCCCCGGCGACTGCTGGGGGAGCGGCAGGTACCCGACCGACCACAGCTCCCAGCCGCGGTAGGCGAGCGCGGCTCCGCCCACGAGCCCCAGGAACAGGTAGGTCCACGGCGAGTCGAGGAAGAAGCCCCACCGGCCGCGCATGTAGCCGATGTCGAGCAGCACGAGCGCCAGGATCGCCACCCCATAGATGACCAGCCCCGGCCCCTCGAGGCCGATGCCCTGCGCCGCCGGCACCTCGACCCCCGAGACCGACTCGCCGCCCGACCGCCACCACGGCACGAATCCCGAGCCGATCATGGCCAGGCTGCCGAGCAGGACCAGGAGGCGGAAGCGGCGCCCACCCCCGTCCACGGATCAGCCCTCGGGCGGGGCGCCGCCGTAGACCGACGGCTTGAGCACGCCGATGTACGGCAGGTTGCGGTAACGCTCGTCGTAGTCGAGGCCGTAGCCGATGACGAATCGGTCCGGGATCGTGAAGCCGCGATAGGCGATCGGGATCTCCGCCAGGCGACGCGCCGGCTTGTCCAGCAGGCAGACGATCTCGACCGATGCGGGCTGCTTGTCCGCCAGGTACTTGAGCAGGTAGTTGAGGGTCAGCCCGGTGTCGATGATGTCCTCCACCACGATCACGTGGCGCCCCTCGATCGGACCGGACAGGTCCTTCAGGATCCGAACCTGGCCGCTCGTCTCCGTCCCGGAGCCGTAGGAGGACACCTCCATCAGGTCGACGCTGACCGGGATCTCCATGGCGCGCATCAGGTCGGCCAGGAAGATCAGCGAACCCTTCAGGACGCTCACCAGCACCGGGTCGCGATCGGCGTAATCGGTCGCCAGCTGTGCCCCGAGCTCGGCGACGCGGGCCGCCACGGTCGGGCTGTCGAGCAGGATCTCCTCGACGTCGTCGTGCATCGTCATCGTGCGGCCACCGCGACGGCGCCGTTGCCACCGCCGGTGCCGTTCGGGCCGTGCGTGCTGCCGTTGGCGGCCGTCACATCGGTGAGGAAGTCGAGCCGGCCGTACTTCAGCATCAGGGCCTTGAAGTCACGGGCGTAGAACAGCTTCACGCGCACCTCGGGGTAGAGCTGGCGCATCCAGCGCAGCTTGCGGTTCTTCTTGCGGACGAGCGACTGCTTCAGCGTGGTCAGCTCGAGGTAGAGGTCGATCTCCGGCAGGTAGAAGTCGGGCGCGAACGACTCGGTGACCGCGCCGTCGGCGTTCCAGGAGATGGGGAAGACGTCGGGTTCGTATCGCCACGCGACACCGTAGAAGTCGAGGATCCTCGCCAACTCCGCCTCGCTCTCGTGGGCGAAACGGGGTGACGAGCCCGAGGTCATCCGAACCGCCACCTGACCTCGATCGTACCGTGCCCCCGGACCTGCGACGCCATCGACGCCGAGTATATCCGCAGGACTTATCCACATTCGGCGCGGAGGCGCGAAACGTGTCGATAACTTCCGTTGTGATCCACATCGGCCGGTGCTACGGTGATCGTCCTGCTTCTGCGGGCGACCGAGTACGGTAACCGCGGACGATCGGGGCCGATGTGAAAGCCGGCCGCGACGCCGACCATCCGCGGGAAGACCGAAACGTCGCTCGACAGGAGCATTTCTTCGTGTCCGCCACGCCCCCCGAGACCGATGCGCGCGCCGCGCGCGCCGCGCTCGAGCAACTGCTCGCCACCGATGCGCCGGCGCTGGGTGCCGCCCTGCCGGCCACCTTCCTGCCGCAGGCCGAGCGCTACGTCGCCCTCCTGCTGGAGGCGAACCGGCGGATGAACCTGACGCGGGTCACCGAGCCCCGCGACGTGGCCCGGCTGCACCTCCTGGACGCCCTCGCCGCGCTGCCGCTGCTCGATGCCGCCGCGCCGTCGCTCGCGCTCGACCTGGGCTCGGGTGGCGGCGTGCCGGGCCTGGTGCTGGCGCTCGCCCGTCCCGACCTCCGCTGGCTGCTCGTCGACTCCCTGCGCAAGAAGGCCGATGCGCTGCGCGCCTTCGTCGCCGCCCTCGAGCTTCCCAACGTCGAGTGCCTCGCGGAGCGGGCCGAGATCCTCGGCCGTGATCCCGCGCATCGGGAGGGCTCCGATCTGGTGACCGCGCGTGCCTGCGCCGCGTTGCCGGTCCTGCTCGAGTACGCGCTTCCGCTGCTCCGCGTCGGCGGACGGCTCATCGCCTGGAAGGGACCGATCGGCGAGGACGAACTGGCGGCCGGCACACGCGCGGCGTCGAACCTCGGCGGCGGCGAGCCGTCGCTGGTGCCGACCGGGATCGGGGCGCTCGGGGAGCATCGGTTCGTCGTGGTCGGGAAGGAGCGGGCGACGCCCGCCCGCTACCCCAGGCGTCCCGGAGAACCGGCCCGGCGCCCCCTCACCTGACGCCCTCCTGGTCCCGGGCGCGATGGGCCGGGGTGTATCGGGTTCAGGTTGCGGTGGTCCAGCGTGATTCCTCCGGTTGATCACCGTGCGCGCGAGAGGGCCTTGCCGCGTCGCGTGATGCCCCGGATGGATCACCGGGCACGGCATCGGCCCTTGCGGTGCGCTGTGATCAGCCCCATGCATCAACGCGAGGGTGCGAGACCGCGATCGGCCACCCGTCCACCGCCCCGTCGTATATACCGATATACGAAGTCGTCGACGAGGGGTGCATCGGTATACTCCACGCTCGCATGCGCATCGCCCTGCTCTCGGACATCCACGCCAACCTGGCGGCCCTCGAGGCCGTCGCGTCGGATCTGCCCACGGTCGACCAGGTGTGGGTGCTGGGCGACATCGTCGGGTACGGGCCGCAGCCGAACGAGGTGATCGCCGTGCTCCAGGCCATGGGCGCCCGCAGCGTGCTGGGAAACCACGATGGGGCGGCCATCGGCTGCGTCGACGCCGATCCGTTCAACCCGGATGCGCGCGCGGCCATCGACTGGACCGCCACCGTACTCGACGAGAACAGCCGGGCCTACATCGCGACCCTGCCCGAGGTGCGCGTCGACGGCGCCATGACCGCGGTCCACGGGTCACCCCGCGACCCGATCTGGGAGTACATCACCACCGCCTCGATCGCGGCCGCCAACTTCTCGGCGTTCACGTCCCGGCTCTGCCTCTTCGGCCACACCCACCTTCCGGCCGCCTACCGCGCGGTCGACGGCCGGGTCGAGGGAGTCCCCGGCATGCCCGGCGAGGTCGTGCGTCTGGACGGGGCGCGCGCCATGCTCAACCCGGGGAGCGTCGGCCAGCCGCGGGACGGCCTGCCGGCGGCGGCCTACGCCATCCTGGACTCGAACGACGACGGCGGGGCCGATGCGATCGAGTTCCGCCGCGTCCGGTACGACGTGGACCGCACGCAACGCATCATGCACGAGGTCGGCCTTCCGCCGCGCCTCGCGGAACGGCTGAGCTACGGTCGCTGACCCGGCCGCGCCGCCGGAGAGCGCCACCTCGACCAGCGGCGCCGTAGGATAGCGGTCGGCATGGACTTCTTCCGACGCGCCGAGAAGCGCCCGTCGCTCTTTCCCTACCGCCGCGTGCTGGTGCCGCTGCTCGGCGACCCAGACGTCGACGACCCGGCGCTGCGGCTCGCCATCCTGCTGCTGGCGGGACGGGAGCAGGCAGAGGTGGCGCTCCTGCACGTCATCGAGGTGCCGTTCGAGCGCAACCTCGACGCAGAGGACGACCGCGCCATCGAGACGGCGGACGAGATCCTGGCACGCGCCGAGCAGACGCTCACGCAGCACGAGATCCGCGTCCGCACCAGCACCGTCCAGGCGCGGGCCGCGGGCCCGGCCATCGTGGACGACGCCAACGAGCTCGGCGCCGAGCTGATCGTGATGGGGCTTCGCTACAAGAAGCGGTTCGGAGGACAATGGGACGCGGGACGCACGGTCCCGTACGTCATGCGCAACTCGACCGCCCCGGTCTGGTGTCTGCGCGCGGAGACGAAGGAGCTGGCACACACGCCATGAGGGTCATCATCGTCGGCTGCAGCCGCGTCGGAGCCCGGGTCGCCGCCGAGCTGGACGAGCGGGGCGAGCACGTCACCGTCATCGACCTCAATCAGCGCAACTTCAACCGGCTACCGCCGGGCTTTCGCGGTGAGACGGTGCGTGGCAACGGCACGGACGAGGACATCATGCGGTCCGTCGGCGGCGAGCAGGCGGACATCGTCATGGCCCTGACCGAGGGCGACAACCGCAACGCGCTGGCGGCACAGCTGGCCAAGCACACGTTCGGGGTCCCGCGCGTGATCGTGAAGATCAACGACCCGGTCCGCGCCGAGGCGTACCGCACCCTGGGCCTGGAGACCATCTGTCGCACCATCATCCTGGGCGATGCCCTGGTCACCGCCGCCATCGATGGCGCCGAGGCGACCAACGGCTTCGTGGAGGCGCCGACCGCCGAGCCGCTGCGCGGAGCCCCGGTGCCGGGCTCGCTGGCCGAAGCCGAGGCGCGCGCGGCCATGGCGGCCGACCTCGACGCCAACGCCCGCGCCGTCGAGCCCAGCGGCGACGAGCCGGCGGGCAAGGTGCTGCCCCAGGGCGGCGTCGAGGGAGGCATGTAGATGTACGTCGTGGTGATCGGGGGCGGCAACGTCGGCTACTACCTGACCAAGGAGCTCCTCGCCGCCGGGCACGAGGTGGTCGTCATCGAGGAGGACCAGCATCGGGCGCGGCAGATCGCGGACGAGCTGGGGAGCATCGTCATCCCCAACGACGGCTGCGAGGGCCGCTACCAGGCCGAGGCGGGCATGGCCCGCGCCGACGTGATGGCCGCCGTCACCGGTGACGACGCGGTGAACCTGGCGGCGTGCCAGATCGCCAAGATGCGGTTCAACGTGCGCCGCTCCATCGCCCGCATCAACGACCCGAAGAACGAGAAGCTGTTCCGGCAGCTGGCCATCGACGAGGTGGTGAGCCCGACGCGCTCGATCCTCGGCGTCATCGAGCACGAGATCCCGATCCACGACCTCCTCCACCTCGCGGAGCTGGAGGGCGGCGAGGTCCAGATCGTGGAGGCGCAGCTGGACGCCGACTCGCCGGCCATCGGCCGCGAGCTGCGCGAGCTCCAGCTCCCCGAGGGCAGCAACATCGCGGTCCTCATCCGGGACGACCGCGCCATGCCGGCGCGATCGGACACGCGGCTCCGCAGCGGCGACAAGCTGCTGGCCGTGACATCGGCCGAGGACGAGGGGGAGCTGCGCAGCCTGCTGATCGGCGAGTGACCGCCCCCGAGCCCGGGCGCGTCCTGCGCCTGGCGCTCCTCGCCTGGGGGCTCGGGCACCTGGCCGTGGGCCGGCGGACCGTCGGACGCGCGCTGCTGGTGGCGGAACTCGTCGGCCTGCTCCTGGTCGCCTGGCTGACCGCCGGGCTGGCCGACTCGAGCGCCTACCTGCTCCCCTTCCTGGCCGGCATCGCGTTCCTGGCCGCGTGGGCCGGTCAGGCGATCGACGCCTACCGCGCCGCCCACGCCCTGCGGGCTGCCCGTGCGCCGACCCCGGCTCGCTCGCCCGCCATCGCCATCGGCTGGCTGAGCCTCCCGCTGCTGGCGTGGGCCACCGGCTTCTGGCTGATCGGCGCGCGGGACGCCAACCCCTCGGCCGTCCTGGACCGATTCGTGACGGCGTGGAGCAGCGACGCCCTGGACGGCCCCGGCTGGCCGGCGACGGTCCGCACCGCCGCCCGCCGCGCCGAGCGCGATCTGGGGACGGACGCCGATCGCTTCCGCGACGTCCGCATCCGCATCGTGGAGCAGCAGAGCCGCCGCGCCACCGCGGTGGCCGAGGCCATCCACTTCGAGCGCCGCGACACCAGGTTGCTGGGACTCTTCCCCGGGACCGAGCTGGTGCCGGTCGCGGATGACGTGGTGCTGGAGCTCGAGCTGCGCGCCGTGCCGGTGGAGCTGGTGGGCGGCGGCGACATCGGTGCCGTGCGCTGGGAGCTGACGGACGCCCACGCGCCCTGAGCGCGTCGTCGCGGTCGCGACGCATCGGTCTTGTCATAAGGGTTGACATCAATATTGTCAGACCCTATGGTTGTGACACGCACCGTTTCACTCGTGCGTTTCGACGGACGTCCGCGTGGGATACCGCGTCAAGGAGGCAACTGCTCATGGCAAACATCACGCGTTACGACCCACTCGGGGAGATGGTCTCGCTGCGACAGGCGATGGACCGCCTCTTCGAGGATTCCTTCGTCAGTCCGCTCAGCTGGCGCACGATCTCGGGCGGGGAGAGCATCGCCCCCGCGATCGACGTGCACGAGACGGCTGATGACGTCGTCGTCACCGCCGCCCTGCCGGGCGTCAAGCCGGAGGACGTCGACATCACCATGACCGGCCAGAGCCTGACCCTGAAGGGCGAGTTCAAGGCCGACGAGAGCATCGACCGCGACCAGTACCTCTACCGCGAGCGCCGCTACGGCACCTTCACGCGCAGCCTGCAGCTGCCGGTTCGCGTCAAGGGCGAGGGGGCCGAGGCCACCTTCACCGATGG
Source organism: Candidatus Limnocylindria bacterium (assembly GCA_035700865.1). Classification (GTDB taxonomy): domain Bacteria; phylum Chloroflexota; class Limnocylindria; order QHBO01; family QHBO01; genus JACDBZ01. Next base: position 19,984 of record DASSOH010000056.1, read on the forward strand.
CGTCCTGACCCTTCGCATCCCGAAGGCGGAGGAGGTCAAGCCGCGACAGATCCGGATCAATGCCGGCGGCAACGGCGGGCAGACGCAGCCGTAGGATGGACCGATCGCGGCGCCTGGCGCCCCCCACCGGCGCCCCGCGCCGCGACGATCTCACCCGGCCGCGGTACATCATCAGCATCGCCGCGGAGCTGGCGAGCTGCCATCCACGGACGCTGCGGATCTACGAGGAGGAGGGCCTCCTCGCCCCGCAGCGGCGCAACAACCTCCGTCTCTACAGCGAGGCGGACATCCAACGCGTTCGTATCATTCGATTCCTCACACGCCGCCAGCGAGTGAACCTCGCCGGCGTGCGGGTCATCCTCCAGCTCGAGGATCTCGGGAAGATCCGGGTCTACGACCTGTTCGATGAGGACGATATCGAGCGATTCGCCGAGAACGACCCAGATCAACCGGCCGATGCGTCGGCCGAGGGAGCGACCTGAGTGGCTACCGAAGACACCCGAGAGAACAACGAGATGGAGGCGACCGCCGAGGACGCCACGGCCGCGGAGCGCATCCAGGTCGTGCCCCTGGTGGCGCTCCGCGACACGGTCATCTTCCCGGAGATGATCGTCCCGCTGCAGGTCGGCCGCGACCGCAGCGTCAAGGCGCTCGACCGCGCCGTCCGCACCTCCCAGCCGGTCGCGCTGGTGACGCAGCGCGTCAACGACCAGGAGGAGATCAACGCCGCCGACGAGCTGTACGCCGTCGGCACGCTGGCCAAGATCGCGCAGGTCATCCGGCTCCAGGACGGCACCGTCCGCGCCATCGTGCAGGGCCAGAAGCGCATCCGGCTGCTGGACCTGGTCCAGACCGATCCGTACCTCGAGGCGCGCGTCGAGACCATCGACGACACGGCGCCGAAGACCCTCGAGATCGAGGCGCTGATGGCGTCGATCCACAGCCAGATCGAGCAGTACGTCAACAGCGGCGCGTCGGTCCCGCCCGAGGTGGCGGTCGCCGCGCGCAACATCACCGACGGTGGGCTGCTGGCCGACATGACCGCCTACAGCCCCGAGATGACCACCGAGCAGCGCCAGGAGCTGCTCGAGACCGTCGAGGTGCCGGATCGGCTCCGGCTGGCCAGCTCGTTCCTGGCCAAGCAGATCGAGGTCCTCGAGCTCAAGGGTCGCATCCAGAGCGAGGTCAAGTCCGAGATGGACAAGACCCAGCGCGAGTACATCCTGCGCGAGCAGATGAAGGCGATCCAGAAGGAGCTGGGCGAGGACGACCCCGCCGTCGCCGAGGCCAACGAGCTTCGGGAGAAGGTCGAGCAGTCGGCCATGCCCGAGGAGGTCAAGGAGAAGGCGCTCAAGGAGGTCGACCGCCTCAGCCGCATCCCGAGCGCCAGCCCCGAGCAGGGCGTCATCCGCACGTACGTCGACTGGCTGGTCAGCCTGCCGTGGGGCGTCGAGACGGACGACAACCTGGACCTCGAGGAGGTCGAGCGCGTCCTGAACGAGGACCACTGGGGGCTGGAGAAGATCAAGGAACGGATCATCGAGTACATGGCCGTGCGCAAGCTGGCCGAGAAGATCCGCAGCCCCATCCTCCTCTTCGTCGGCCCGCCCGGCGTGGGCAAGACGAGCTTGGGCAAGTCGATCGCGCGGGCCATGGGACGCAAGTTCGTCCGCATGAGCCTGGGCGGCATCCACGACGAGGCGGAGATCCGCGGCCATCGGCGCACCTACATCGGCGCGCTGCCGGGCCGGGTGATCCAGAACATCAAGACCGCCGGCTCGGCCAACCCGGTGTTCATGCTCGACGAGATCGACAAGGTCGGCATGGACTTCCGCGGCGACCCGTCCTCGGCGCTGCTCGAGGTGCTCGACCCGGAGCAGAACTTCAGCTTCCAGGACAACTACCTGGAGGTGCCGTTCGACCTGAGCAAGGTGCTGTTCATCGCCACCGCCAACATGCTCGACACCATCCCGCCGGCCCTTCGGGACCGGATGGAGGTCATCCAGCTCCCCGGCTACACGCAGCTGGAGCGGGTGCGGATCGCCGAGCGCTTCCTGGTGCCCAAGCAGCTCGAGGCGCATGGCCTGAAGGACGACCAGCTCGTCTTCGAGGAGCCGGCGCTGGTGCGGCTGATCCAGGCCTTCACCCGTGAGGCCGGGGTCCGCAACCTGGAGCGCGAGATCGCCAACGTGGCGCGCAAGGTCGCGCGTCGCGTCGCCACCGACGCCGATGCGAAGGTCACCATCCACCCCGAGGACCTCGAGGAGTACCTGGGCCCGGCGCGGTTCGAGTACGGCGAGCTCGAGGCGGAGGACCAGATCGGCATGGTCACCGGCCTCGTCGTCAGCGACGCGGGCGGCGACATCGTCCAGGTCGAGGCGACCCGGATGGAGGGCAAGGACGAGTTCATCCTCACCGGCCAGCTCGGCAGCGTGATGCAGGAGTCGGCGCGGGCCGGGATGAGCTACATCCGGGCGCGGACGAAGGAGCTCGGGATCGACCCGACCGCCTTCGAGAAGACGACCGTCCACATCCACGTCCCCGCCGGCGCGACGCCGAAGGATGGGCCGAGCGCGGGCGTGACCATGGCCACGGCCATGGCGAGCCTCTTCACCGGCAAGCCGGTCCGTCGCGACCTGGCCATGACCGGCGAGATCACGCTCCGTGGCCGCGTCCTGCCCATCGGCGGGCTCAAGCAGAAGCTGCTGGCCGCCCACCTGGCGGGCGTCAAGACGGTGCTGATCCCGATGCGGAACGAGAAGGACCTGGTCGACGTGCCCGACGAGGTGCGCGAGCAGCTCCGCATCGTCCCGGTCGAGAACATGGACCAGGTGCTGGCCGAGGCGCTGATCGACGCGCCGCGGTCGGCCGCCCGGATCAAGGCGGAGCGCGACGAGCGGCAGAAGCGCGCCGCACGCCGCCCTCGACGGTCCCGCAAGCCCGCCACGGAGGAGCCGCCGATCGCGGCGACCGGCGACGTGGAAGCGCCACAGCCGCCGGCGGGGCAGCCGGCCTGAGGGCGGCGGTGACCAGCGCTCGCGCCGGCCGATCCATCGGTCATTCGGCGCCCGGACCGTCGTCCGGGCGTCGTTCGGCTGACGCATCGGTCACCGGGATGCGTGGGGTGCGCCGCGCGGTGCGCTTCGTGCGCACGGGTGTCCGCTGCATCGGTCATGCGCGGCCGCAGGGACCGGCCCGGGATCGGTCGGCCGATGCATCGGCCGCGGTGGACTGACCGATGGACTACAAGGACTACTACGCGATCCTGGGCGTCCCGAAGACGGCGACGCAGGCCGAGATCAAGAAGGCCTATCGCAAGCTGGCCCGTGAGCTCCACCCGGACACGAACAAGGACCCGGACGCGGAGAAGCGGTTCAAGGAGGCCAACGAGGCCCACGCCGTCCTCTCCGATGCGCAGAAGCGCAAGCAGTACGACGAGCTCGGCGCGAACTGGCAGGCCTACCAGCAGGCCGGGTTCGGGACGGGCGGCGCCACCGACTGGGGCGGCTTTGGTGGCGCGCCGGGCGGCACGCGCTGGACGTACCGCACGACCGGCGGCTCCGCGGAGGACCTGAGCGGCTTCAGCGACTTCTTCCGCCAGTTCTTCGGCGGCGCCGGCGGCGCCGCCAGCAGCCAGCGTGGCGGGAGCCCCTTCGGTGGCGCGGGCGGCTTCGAGTACGTGGATCTCTCCGACCTGGGCGGCCGCGGAGGCACCCGAACGCGGGTCGCCGGTCCGGCCGCGCAGGCCACCGCGGAGGTGACGCTGGCCGAGGTGGCCACCGGCACCGAGCGCATGGTCAACGTCAACGGCAAGCGGCTGAACGTGAAGATCCCGGCCGGCGTGTCGGA
>DASSOH010000057.1:0-10040 GCA_035700865.1 Candidatus Limnocylindria bacterium
CCACGATCCGCGGCCGCAACGTGATCGTCGGCGGTCCGCGCACTCTCGCGGAGGCAGGCCTCTCGATCCCCGACGCAGTGCAGCCACAGGTCCAGGAGTGGGACCGCCAGGGGCGCACCACCCTGTTCGTGATGGCCGATGAGCGGGTGCTCGGGGCGCTGGCGCTCGAGGACGAGATCCGTCCGGAATCGCTGCAGGCCGTGGCGCGGCTGCACGAGATGGGGCTGCGGGTGGCGATGATCACCGGCGATGCGCAGCCGGTGGCCGAGTCGGTCGCCCGGCGCATCGGCATCGACGAGGTGGCCGCCCAGGTGCTGCCGGCGGACAAGGCCGATGCGGTCAGGCGCTTCCAGTCGGGAGGTCGCCGGGTCGCGATGGTCGGCGACGGGGTGAACGACGCGCCGGCACTGGCCCAGGCCGACGTCGGCATCGCCATCGGCGCCGGGACCGATGTCGCCGTCGAGGCGGCCGGGATCGTGCTGGTCCGCGACGACCCGCGCGACGTGGCCGGCGCCATCGAGCTCAGCCGGGCGACCTACCGCAAGATGATCCAGAACCTGGTCTGGGCGACGGGCTACAACGCCCTGGCGATCCCGGTCGCGGCCGGCGTGCTGGCACCCATCGGCTTCGTGCTGCCGATGAGCGTCGGGGCGGTGGCCATGAGCGCCTCGACCATCATCGTCGCCGCCAACGCCCAGCTGCTGCGCCGGCTGCGGCTGCGCCCGTCGGAGGCCGGGGCCGCCTGAAGGACGCGCGTCACGGATGAGGGGCGTGCTCCAACCGCTGCCGGTCAGCGGTCTCCAGCTGGATGGTCGAGTGCTCGAAGTCGAAGTCGTCGGCGAGACACGCGCACAGCTCGTCGAGGACGCGCGCCGGATCGGCGTCGGGCGAGATCACCACGTGCGCGGACACGACGTGGATGCCGGAGGTGAGGGTCCAGGCGTGGAGGTCGTGCGCATCCAGCACGCCCTCGGCGCGCGTGATGTGCGCGCGCACCTCGTCGAGATCGACGCCCCTGGGGGTGGCCTGCAGCAGCACGTCGATCGCCTCGCGCAGCAGGCTCCAGGTGCGGGGCAGGATGAGCGCCGCGATCGCCACGGAGGCGATCGGGTCGATCGGGTACCAGCCGGTGGCCAGGATCACCACCCCGGCGACGATGACCGCCACCGAGCCCAGCAGATCGCCGAGCACCTCGAGGTACGCGCCACGCAGGTTCAGGCTGGTCTGCGCTCCGGCGTGGAGCAGCCGCATCGAGACGAGGTTGACGACCAGGCCCGCGATGGCGACCAGCAGCATCGGCACGGCGACCACATCGGGCGGCGAGCTGAGGCGCTTGATGGCCTCGTACAGGATGTATGCCGCGACGGCGATCAGGATGAACGCGTTCGCGATCGCGGCGAACACCTCGACCCGGTAGTAGCCAAACGACCGCTCGGGCGTCGCCGGTCGACGCGCGAACCAGATGGCCAGCAGCGCCAGGCCGATGCCGGCGGCATCGGTGAGCATGTGGCCCGCGTCGGCCAGCAGGGCGAGGCTGCCGGTGACGATGGCCGCGACGACCTCCACCGCCAGGAAGCCGATGACGAGGACGAGGACGGTCGTCAGCCGTCGGGTGCCTGCAGCGGCGGCCGACCCGCTCACCGCGGATCCCGAGTCGCGCTCATGGGATGACTCTGGTGCACGCTGCGCGTCGACGCAAACCGCGGACCAGCGTCCGCCGGCCCTATGCTGCGCCCAAGGGCCGGGAGCGAGGGGGTCGGGGAGAGATGCATGGCGCAGTCCGTCCATCCCTGAGGTCGCGCGTGACCGGGACGATCGCCGTTGCCGCCGCGCTCGTCGGGTGCGGCGGCCCGGCGCTCGACAGCGTCGTCCGCGAGGCCCAGGTGGCCCCGGAGGCGGTGGTGCGGCTGGACGACGGCCGCGCGGTGGCGGCGCGCCTCGACGGTCCGCTGGTGAGGGTCGTCGATTTCGTCCGCGGCCCCGACGGCTGGCGCGTCGAGGAGCGCGCGGGTGCGACCTCGCCCCGCGGTGGCAGCGTCAGCGCCGTCTCGGGCGGCGGCGAGATGATCGGCCCGTGGCCGACGTTCGTCTTCGGCGCCGCACCACCCGGTGTGGCGCGCGTCGTGGTGGCGGGGATCGACGGCGTCGGTGGCCAGGTCGTCGACGGCGCATGGGTCGTCGCCTCGCGGGTCGAGAACATCCCGATGGGACAGATCGCCTGGCAGTTCCTCGACGCCGGCGGAGGGGTCGTGCTGTCGGGCGAGGGCCTGTACCAGGCTCCGTAGCGTCGCCGATCGTTCGCGGCGGTGACCTTCGGCCCTTGGCCGCCGCCGCCGTTCCGGGTATGTCTGAGGCACGGGACCGCCGCGCCAGCGGCGGCCGTCGTGGCATCTGAGGAGACGGCAGCGATGGCAGGAGACGACCGCTCGCGATCCACTCGTCGTGATTCGGCGGATGGGGGGCCCGCGGAGGGACCGCGCGTCGGTCCCGGCATCTTCGCCAGCCTGGGATTGACCCTGTTGGGCATCTGGCTCGCGATCGGCATCGGCCTGGTCGCGATCGGCTTCGCGTCGCGTCCGGTCGGTGCTGCGCCGTCCTCGACTCCCGCGCCGAGCGTCGCCCCGCCCAGCGTCGCGCCGACCGCGTCGGCCGCGCCCAGCCCCTCGGGCCAGACCGCCCTGTACACCCTCGAGGAGATCGCCACGCACAACGACGCGGCCACCAGCTGCTGGGTCGTCGTGGACGATCTCGTCTTCGACCTGACGGAGTTCTCGAAGCTGCACCCCGCGCAATTCCGCAACTGCGGCGGCAACTCGGGCGAGATCTACCACCGGCAGCACGGGCCGGTCATCCGCGAGCAGATGATGATCCACAACATCGGTGCCGTGGCCGACACCGGCGGCTCGCCGGTGCCCACGCCCAGCGGCGGGACCGCGACGGTCGTGCCCGAGGGCTGCCCGCCGGAGAGCATCGGCGGACCGATCGATCCCGTCACGACCACCTACGCGGAGCCGGGGTCGTGGGACACGAACGAGCTGATGCTGGTGGTCGAGAAGGACTGCCGCAGCATCGTGTTCATCGACGGCGGCACCAACCAGGTGCTGGGCCGGATCGACGATCTGGGCCACCAGATGCACGCGCCGACCCCGACGCCGGACGGGCGGTCCGTGTTCGTCATCGCGCGTGACGGCTGGCTGTCGAAGATCGACCTCGCCACCTTCGAGGTCGTGAAGTCGGTCGACGTCGGCATCAACTCGCGCGGCACGGGCATCACCGATGACGGCCGCTACATCCTGGTCGGCAACTTCGAGCCGAACACCGCGCTGCTGCTCGACACCGAGACCCTCGAGACGGTGAAGACCTTCGAGGCGACCGGATCGATCAACGGCGGCCCGCAGATCCCGAGCAAGGTCGGTGGCATCGTGGAGCTGGGCACGAAGATCTACATGGTCCTCAAGGACGTGAATGCGGTGTGGGAGATCGAGACCGCGGATCCGAACTTCCCGGTCCGCAAGTACGAGAACCTCGGCAATGGCCGGACGCCCCTGCACGATGCCTACGTCACCCCCGACGGCAAGTACCTGCTCGCCGCGGTCCAGGGCGCGAACGTGGTCTGGGTGCTCGACACGGCCACCGGCGAGGAGGTCGCCGAGGTGCCGACCGGGACGACGCCGCACACGGGTCCCGGCGCCACGGTGGGCAACCTCACGTTCGTGCCGACCCTCGATCCCGCCGGCGTGGTCTCCGTGATCAACACCGACACCTGGACGAACGTCAAGAACATCGACACCGGCGGGCCGAGCCTCTTCATCCGGCACAACCCGGTGGCCGAATCGGTCGAGGAGTACCCGTACGTGTGGGCCGAGACGGCGCTCGGCGATCGCCAGGACGAGATCTACGTGATCGACGTGCGAACGCTGGAGATCGCCGAGACCCTGATCCCGATGCCCGGTGAGTCGACCTGGCACCCGGAGTTCACGTACGACGGCAGCGAGGTCTACGTCGTGTCGCAGACCGGCAACGCGGTGATCGTCTTCGACGCCACCACGTTCGACGTGATCACCAGCATCGACGCGAAGACGCCTTCGGCGGTCTTCAACATGGGCATCCGCGCCAAGGAGCTCGGGTTGTAGGCGGAGCGCCGTCAGGCGTGGATCGAGATCCCACCGAGGAGGCCGATGGCGCGCACGCGCAGCACGGGCGCGTCCGGATCGGTCGGCGCCGGCGCGCTGACCGATAGGCCACCGAGGATGAAGCGGCGCTCGGGCTCCACCCGGCAGCCGGGGGGCACGATGACCCGGACACCGCCGAAGAGGGCGCGGACGTCGAGCTCCGCGCCCGGCGCAAGCGTGGCCCCGCCCAGGTCGAGCGTGACCCCGCCGAACCATGCGAGGACCCGGCCGCCGCGAAGTGTGGACGACCGGGTCTCGACCTGGGCGCCGTCGAAGATGGCCATGACCTCAACCACGTCGTCCGAAGGGTGCCCCGTGCCGCGCCACGCGAGCCAGCCACGCAGCGCCACGGCCGCCCCGGCCAGGCCGGCGAAGGCGCCCAGCAGGAGCAGCAGGCTGGCTCGGAGCAGACGGATCATCGGGTCAGCCTAGCGGCGGCAGCGTCCGCGTCAACGTGCCGCGGCCGGTGTGCAGGTCGGCGTCCGCTCGTGCACGCCCTCGCCGAACTCCTCGATCATCTTGGCGCTGAAGGGCGGGCAGGTCCTCCGGTAGGTCCGTTCGGCACGGGCCACCGAAGTCGTCGCGGTGGACCATGCGCGCATGGGCGAGGAGCGACGCCTCGTGACCGTGCTGTTCGCGGACGTCGCGGGCTCCAGCCGGCTCGCGGAGGTCACCGATCCGGAGGAGGTGCGCGCGCTGCTCGCGCGCTTCTTCGCGATGGCGCGCGACGTGGTGACGGCGCGTGGCGGCACGGTCGAGAAGTTCATCGGCGATGCCGTGATGGCCATCTTCGGGGTGCCGCAGGCGCACGAGGACGACGCGGCCCGGGCCATCTCGGCCGGCCTGGCGCTGCGCGACCGCCTGCGCGCGGATCCGGCGCTCGGGCACCGGCTGCCGATCAGGCTGGGCGTTGCGACGGGCGAGGTGGTGGCGAGCATCGATCCGACCGGCGGTGACTTCATCGTGACGGGGGACGCCGCCAACGTCGCCGCCCGGCTGCAGGAGCACGCTGGCGAGTGGGAGGTGCTGGCTTCCGCCCGTACGGCGCGCGCGGCGGGCCATGCCTTTGCACGCGCTGGTGGTGGAGGGCGACGCCCTGCTGGCCGGGGCTCACGACACGCGGGCCGTGGCGACGTACCTCATCGCCCGCGGATTCCTGCCCTTCTGGCAGGCGGCCGGGGGCCGCTCCATCGCGGTCGACCCGCGGGAGCCGGTGGCCGTCAAGCGCGGCCTGCGGCTGGCGCGTCGACTGGCTGACCCCCTGCTGCAGAGCGCCGCGCTCGACGCGCTGGCCGGTATCGCGCAGAGCACTGGCGATCACGCCGAAGCCAGGGAGCGGGCACGCCAGCGGATCGAGTTCGAGGATCGGCTGGACCTGACGGAGCGACTCGACGCGCACGCCTTCTTCGCCTGGGAGTCGTGCCTCGTGGGCGACTTCGCGGGCGCGGAGCGGACGACGCGAGAGGTGGTGCAGGTGATCGAGCCCGCCCGCGCCCCGACGGCCGCGCTGCACGCCCTGGCCTGGCGCGCCTTCAGCCAGGCCATGCTCGGGTCCTGGGACGACGCCCTGGTCAGCGCGGCCGTCGCCGAGGCGGTGTGGACCTCCCTCGCGCGTCCGGCGGCGGGCTACGCGGCGCATGGCTTCCTGGCCGCGGCCGAGATCTGCGCGGCGCGCGATGACGAGGCCTGTGCCGGACACTGGCGGGCCGTGCTGGAGGCCACCTGCAGCGCGTTCCCGCCCGGCTCGTTCGCGCGGACGCCCCTCGCCGTGGCGCGGCGGGACCGCCGGCGGGTGCTCGATGCCATCGCGCGGCCCGTCGCCCTCGTGGAACGGCCGCACCTGATCGCCCGTGCCGTTTCGCTCTGCGCGGACGCGGGCTGGCCCGTGCAGCGGCCGGCGCTGGACCGGCTGGAGCAGGCGGCCGTCGTCCAGGGCCTGTGGCCCCTGCTCGCCGAGGTCAGGCGCGCGCGTGGGATGCAGGAGCGCGACGCGAGCCTGCTTCGCGCGGCGATGGCGACCGCGCTGGAGATCGGCCAGCGGCCGCTGGTGGCCCGCCTGCAGCTCGAGCTCGGCCGGCTCGTGGGCGACGCCGCGACCGCGGACGCGGGGCGACGGGAACTGGACGCCCTCGGGGACCGCACGCCGCTCACAGCGGGGACGGCTCGCTCGCCGGTGGGTGCCGCCGGTTAGAGCGCGAAGGTGAACAGCGTCGCCAGCCGCGCGAAGGCGTTGAGGTAGATGAGGACGCCGATGGCCGCGATGAGCAGCCCGGAGACGACCTGGACCGCCCGGTGGTGGCGTCGCAGCCATCCGACCAGCGGCCGCACCCGCGGGAAGGCGACGGCCGCGACCAGGAACGGAATGGCCAGGCCCAGGGAGTAGGCGGCCAGCAGCAGGGCGACCACCGGGACCGATCCGCTCGACGCGCCCATGGTGAAGATCGCGCCCAGCACGGGACCGATGCACGGCGTCCACCCGATCGCCACCAGGCCTCCCAGGGCCAGCGCCCGCGCCCGCCGACCGGCCGGCAGCGCGTCGGCCGGGACGCCGATCCGGAAGCGGTCGAGGACCGGCCCGAAGACGCCCGTGGTGAGGATCCCGAGCACGATCACCGCGATGCCGGCCACCTCTCGGACCTCCGGGACGCGCAGCAGGGGAGCGCCCACGGCTGCCACCGAGGTGAAGACGACGATGAACAGCAGGCTGAATCCGGCCACGAACAGCAGCGCCTGCGGGAGGACGGCGGTCGCCGGCGGCCGGGCCGCGGCGGCGCCGGCGGTGGGGGACGCCGGGACCGCGGCCGCGTCGCCCAGGAACGCGAGGTAGACGGGCAGCAGCGCCAGCACGCAGGGCGACAGGAAGGAGAGGGCACCCGCCGCGATGGCGGCCAGGATGCTGACGTCGGTCACGGTGCGAGCCTAGCCCACGCCGTCGTGCGCGTCAGGGCAGGAACCCGGCACCCGCTCCGCCCCCGCCCGGCTCGACGACGATGGGCTGGGCGATGATCCACAGCGAGAGGATGGTGTAGCCGACCATCAGCGCCACCATGGGCAGGCCCGCTCGGACCGCGTGGGCCGCCGCGTCGCGCAGCGTGAGCCGATGAGCCAGGACGATGGCGGCGACGTGACCGATCACGATCGAGCCGACGCTCAGGTACCAGACGCCGCTCATCGGGATCCAGGACAGCTCCGGCGCGAGGCTGTTCAGCGGGTCCGCGAGAAGCTCGGGCAGCCACACGGCGCCCTGGAGCACGAGCGTCAGGTAGTGCGCGATCAGGTAGCCGCCGGCGATCGGCAGCAGGGTCGCCGCGTACACGCCGGCCGTGGCGCCGATGGAGGAGCGCCCGTGCTCGCCGATGCGATGGGTGACGGCGACGACCAGCGCGAAGGCGGCGAAGAAGGCGACGAAGACCGACGCGAAGGCCAGCGTGTCCACCAGCAGGAAGGTGGTCGCCGTGGTGCCCATGACGCCCTGGACCGGGGGCAGGAGCACGTCGAGCAGCCACGCTCCGAACCCCGTCTCCTGCAGGCCGTCGAAGCTCACGCCGGCGAGGGCCAGCACGATGAACGCCGCGTCGGACCAGCCGGCGCGCGTCACGTCGGTCAGCCCGGCGACCCACGGGCGCAGCACGGGAACGCGCTCGGCATCGTCCGCCGCGGTGGAGCACTCGGGACAGTCGATGCAGCGGGACGCGTCGCACCCCTCGTCGCACCCCTCGCACAGCTCCCCGCTGACGGAGCGACGGCCGATCGGCCCGACCCGCCCGAACCACGCCAGCTCGACCTCGAACAGCTCCGCGTTGCGCAACCAGGCGATCTGGCCGAAGGCGACCATGCCCGTCAGCGTGAGCAGGGTGTACGCCGAGAGGAGCAGCGCCACGGTCAGCGCCACCTCACGCCCCGGGAGGATGAGCTCGATCCAGATGCCGATGGCCAGGAGCGCGAACGCCGGCCAGCGCGCAACGCCTCGAGGGTAGGGGAGCCCGAGATCCAGGCCCCGGGCCCCGAGCCGTCGCGCGATCCACTCCAGTGCCGCGTAGGTGGTCCGGAACGGGCTCATGGAGGGCCACGGGTTGCCGAGGAGCACGGCGGCGATGGGCAGCCCGACCCAGATGCCGATCCACAGCAGCACGGCCGGGAGGGGGGAGATGTCCCCGACCAGGAAGCCGACGGCGACGGCGCCGTACCACCAGGCCAATCCGACGGCGCGCAGGACGAGGCGCATCACCGTCGCGACGCCCTCGGGGACGGGGCGCGTCGGATAGCCGCTGCGCTCCGATCGCTCGCGGGCGAGGACCGCCGTCACGACGAACGAGGCGGCGACCGCGATGGCCGCGCCGGCCAGGTACAGCCACAGCGGCACGGGCAGCTGGAACGTGCCGCCCAGTGCGTGGGCGCTGACCGTGGATGGCGCCAGGAGCCACGCCGCGCCGGCGCTGAGACCGGCGGCAGCTCCGGCCGCGACCCTACGGCTCATGCACGGTGAAGATGCCGACCTCGACGCCGCGCGGGTCGTCCGCGGCGTGCAGCTCGATCGGGAACTGGCCGCTCGTGGCTGCCGTGAACTCGAGCGTGGTCTCCTCGCCGGCGCTGACCGGTGTGGCGTCGACCTGCTCGTCGTACCCGTGGAGGTGGATCACGCCATCGGTTTCGGCGTGCACCACCATGGTCACCCGCTGCCCCCGGCACACGGCCGGGTCGGACGGGTCGAGCGCATTCGCGGTCAGCGTCAGCTCGAGCTCCACCGAGTCCGCCGCGCAGGCGCTCGCATCGGGCCGGCTGTCGGTGACGCAGCCCGCCAGGGCTAAGGCGACGACCAGGAACGCCGCCGGCAGCAGCCGGCTCATGGCCGGACGGTGCACATCCGCCGTCCCGCGAGCGTCGCGGCGGATGCGAGCAGCGCCAGGCCGATGAGGCTCACCGCGCTCACGTCACCGGGCGCCGCCATGGCTGTGTCCGGCGACGACGCCTCGTCATGGTGGTCGTCGGTCGCGGGAGCGGCCGCATCGGTCCGGAAGCCGAACTCGAACGAGCCATCCTCACGGTGACCATCGATCGAGACCGCCGTCCAGCTGACGGTGTAGACGCCCGGCTGGCTGATGTCGACCGCTCCGCTGAGGACGTTCCGGTCGGCGACGTCGAGGTCGAGCTCGCCCGCACCGGCGCTGGTGCCATCCGCATCGGTGACGACGAAGGCGCTCGTCGGGTCCAGCTCCCCCGAGAAGGTGAGCACGACCTCGGTCGGCGCCGTGTCGAGGTTGGCGCCCGCCTCCGGGGTCGAGGACTCCAGGCCGGCGTGGGCGGCGACGACCGCCGGAAGGGTCAGGAGGACGACGGCGCTGGCGATGGGCGCCACGAACCGGGTGAGACGCAAGATGTTCCTCCGCATGTTCAGGAGCCGCCCCACCGTGAGCGCAGGTAGGCGACGAGCGCCTGCCGCTCGGCGGGTGTCAGCTGGCCGATGAAGGCGGGCATGGCCGTCCCGGCCACGCCGTTGCCGATACGGTAGTCGAGCTCGGCCGCGGACGCTCCGCGCACGGCCGCGGCCAGGTCGCCGCCACCGGGCAGGGTCTCGACCGGGCCGTCGCCCTCGCCGTCGCGCCCGTGGCACGCGGCGCAGTTGGCCTGATACAGCCGCTCGCCGCGAGCCACGGCCGTCGCGTCCACCGGGGGCGTGGCCGACGGGCTCGCGAGGGCGCTCCGTGGTGGGGCGTTGGCCGCGGCCACCAGGTCGCGCGATCCGGCCCCGAGGCCCGCGGCCAGCGCCAGGACGACGAGCGCCGCGCGCAGGGCGGCCACCGGCGCCCCGCCCCGCCTGCGGCCCAGGAACCAGGCGCCCAGGAGCGCGGCTGGCACGAGCAGCCAGGC
>DASSOH010000058.1:0-31214 GCA_035700865.1 Candidatus Limnocylindria bacterium
CAGGTCTTCTACGTCCACAACCGGGTCGAGACGATCGAGGCGGCCGCCGAGCGGGTGCGCCGGCTCGTTCCGGGGGCGCGGGTCGGCATCGGCCACGGCCAGATGGCGGAGGGCATGCTGGAGCGGGTGATGCTCGACTTCAGCGAGGGCAAGTTCGACGTCCTCGTCTGCACCACGATCATCGAGTCGGGGCTCGACATCCCGAACGCCAACACGATCATCATCGTCCGCGCCGACACGTTCGGGTTGGCGCAGCTCTACCAGCTGCGCGGACGGGTGGGCCGATCCGACCGCCGCGCCCACGCCTACCTGCTGCACCGCCGTGGGATGCCGCTGTCACCGGTCGCCCGGAAGCGGCTGCACGCCATCTTCTCCGCCTCGGACCTCGGCGCCGGCTACCAGATCGCGCTGTCCGACCTCGAGATCCGGGGCGCCGGCAACATCCTGGGCGCCGAGCAGCACGGCTTCATGGCGGCGGTGGGCTTCGAGATGTACACCCGCCTCCTGGCCGAGGCGGTGGACCTGCTGCGGGGCCGGCGCCCGGCCCCCGAGCCGGCGCCGGTTCGGCTGGACCTGCCCGGGTCGGCGTACCTGCCCGACGACTACGTCGCCGACTCCGGGGCCAAGCTGGAGGCCTATCGCCGCTTTGCCGCGGTCCGCTCGGAGGCCGATGCGGAGGCGCTGCGCGCCGACCTGCGCGATCGGTACGGCCCGGTGCCGCGACCGGTCGAGGGGCTCTTCACGGCCGTTCGCGTGCGCCTGGCGGCCGAGGCGGCCGGCGTCCCCGAGGTGCGCGTGGAGGACCGCCGCGTGATCCTGAAGTGGACGCGAATGCCGGATCGTCGGGCGCTGGGCGTGGCGCTGCAGGTGGCCGGCCTGCGGCCCGAGACGGCCTCCAACCAGGTCAGGGTCCCGGTCGCGCCCGGCCGCGACCCGATCGACGTGGCGCTGCGCGCCCTGCAGGCCCTGGTGGCGACGACGGCGGCGGCGAGCTAGGGAAGCCGGATCTCCCAGGTGATCGTCACCTCGATCGGCGGGGCGTCGGCGTTGAGCGACGGCACCGTCTCCTGGTGCGTGCCGGAGAGGCGCGTCGAGCCTTCGGTCAGCTGGCCGGAGACCAGCGACGGACCGACGAGGTAGGGCCACCAGGCGCCGCCGCCGTCCTCGTCGAGGGGCATGTCGCCGCCGCAGATCGAGCTCGCGACGCGGTAGTTCTGGCTCGGGTCGTCGTCCTTCGGATCCTCCGGCGACCCGGCCACGCTGAGCAGGTAGGCGTTGGAGTCGAGCTGGAAGTCGTCGGTCATGCCGAGCGTCACCGTCGGCCCGTTTGGGCCCGTCTCGAACGTCCCGCCGCCCTCGCCGCTCTCGCGCACCGTGCACTCGTCGCCGGTCTCCACCGACTCGAGCGAGTAGGTCCAGGTCACCGTGCCGGACGAGGTGGTGAAGGTCTCGGCATCGTCGGTGACCAGCTCGAAGGTGATGGTGGCCTGGTCACTGCGGTCCACCTGGACCGGGTTTCCCCGCGGGCTCGTGTACGAGCCGTGGCTCTCCTGGGTCATGGTGATGGTGCCCACTCCGGGATCGCCCAGCGGCTCCAGCAGGTCCTCGCTGGGCGTGACGAGCGGCTCCACGAGATCCGTGAGATCGCTGGAGGCGGCGCCGCCACAGGCGCCCAGCGAGAGCGTGACGGCGATGAGCAGCGCGAGCGTGGTCCCACGCGGCAGCGTACGTGGCACGGACGGTCCTCCCCGACTGGCCGACCGCGCCCGTTGCGCGGCGTCGCGACGGATCCTAACGGATTCGGTGGCCTCAGAGCTCCTGTCGACGGAAGACGACCCAGCCGAGGGCTGCGAGGGCGACCACCAGGCCCACGTTCGCCGCGATCGGCCCGAGGAGCGGCCCCGGATCGGTCCCGAGCGCGATGGCCGCGGCCGGCGCGCCACTGATCCCGGCGGGAAGGTACGGGGCGATGCTCGGCACCGCGGCCACCATGGCCAGCACGATCATCCCGGCCACGCCGATGGCGGCCGCGGCGACCGCCGAGCGCGTCAGGGTGCTGCCCAGGAACGTCAGCGCCGCGTAGGCCAGCAGCGAGAGCAGCAGGAGTGCCGTCATCCCCGCCCAGCCCGCCGCGTCGGGCGGCTCGAAGAGGAGGGCGGTGTAGACGTATCCGGCGATGGAGGCCAGCACCATGCCGATGGTGAGCGTGGTCGCGATCGCGACGAGCTTGCTGGCCAGGTACGCCGCCCGCGACGCCGGCTTCGAGAGCAGCAGCGCCGCCGTGCCGCGTTCCTTCTCGGTGGCCACCGAGCCCATGGCGAGGAGGATGGCGGTCAGGATGCCCGCCTGTCCCAGGTTCTTGAGGAACTGGGTGACCGCGTCGGCGAGGGTTGGTTCCGGCAGCTCGATCTCGAACGGCACGCCGCCGACGGCCTGGATCAGCTCGGCCGTGTAGCGCGCCAGGAACGCCGAGCCGATGCCGAGCATCACGAACACGATCGTCACCACCAGCAGCCGCTTCGTCCGCCACTGTTCCAGCAGCTCCTTGCCGAGCAGCGGCCCGAAGCCGGTCATGCCGCCGCCCCCGGCGTCCGCCGCCCGACCAGGCGCAGGAAGACGTCCTCCAGCGTCGGCCGCTGTCGTTCGAAGCGCGCCACCACCACCTCGGCGGCGGCGAGCGCCGCCAGCAGGCGCGCCGAGGCATCGGTGCGATCGTCGACCGACACGCGCAGCACGCCGTGCGCGGGCTCGACGCCCGTCACCCCGGCCACCCCGCGCAACGCGGCGGCGAGGGCCTCCATCCCGGCCTCGTCCAGGCCGTCGGGCTCCACCTCGTACAGCGGACCGGCGTAGCGGTCGAGCAGCTCGTCCATGGCCGCCTCCGTGACCAGGCGTCCGCGGTCGAGGATGGCGACGCGGTCGCACACGCGCTCCACGTCGTTGAGGATGTGGGTCGAGAAGAGCACCGTCGTCTCCCCGTCGCCAAGGGCGCGGATGACGTCCAGGACGTCCCGACGTCCCTCCGGGTCGAGCGCGCTGACCGGTTCGTCCAGCAGCAGGACGGGCGGGCGGTTGAGGATGGCCTGGGCCAGCCCCAGGCGCTGGCGCATCCCGCCCGAGTAGCCGCCGATGGAGCGCCGGCCCGCATCGGCGAGGCCGACGACCTCGAGCACCTCGTCCGTCCGGGCGCGCAGCGCCGCTCCCTGCAGGCCGTAGAGCCGACCGACCAGCTCGAGCAGCTCGCGCCCGCGCATCCAGCCGTGGAAACGCGGGTCCTGGTCCAGGTAGCCGATCATGCCCTGGCGGTTGGGCGCGCCGTCGCCGACCGGCACGCCCAGGATCTCGGCCGTGCCCTGGCCGGCCGACGCCAGCGAGGTGAGGATGCGCAGCGTGGTCGTCTTGCCGGCGCCGTTGGGGCCCAGGAAGCCGAAGACGCTGCCGCGCGGGACGTCCAGGTCGAGCGCGTCGAGCGCGAGGACCTCGCCGTAGCGCTTGGTCAGGCCGCGCGCCCGGATGGCGGGGGCTGCGTCCGGCATCGGTTCACACGTCCTCGCGGCCGAACAGGAAGTAGGCCAGCGGGCCGATCATCTGGCCGAACACGATGACCAGCCCCCACACGAGCTTGTTGCCGCCCTTGACCCGCCGATCGGGGCGCGTCAGGTCGTAGAGGCCGACCGCCATCAGCACCAGCTGGAGCACGATCAGCGGGATGAGGAACGGGAGGATCTCCTCCAGGGTCATGGGCGTGCCACCTCCGAGTCACGGCGCGCGGGGTCGTCGCGCCACACCAGGTACGAGTAGGCGGAGAGTGCGACCAGGCCGATGCCGATGCCGGCCAGCATCACCCACACGCCCGCCATCGGCCCCCAGGCGAGGGCCGCGACCACGATCAGGATGCCGAGGGCCAGGAACCCGTAACCGCCGGCGCGGTGGGTCCGGGCCCACGATCGTTCGCTGCTGAGGGTCCAGGGCGTCCGGATGCCGAAGAACCAGCTGCTGCGCGTCTTCGACACGAAGTTCCCGATGATCACGAAGGCGATGCCGACGCCCAGGACGGCCACCAGCGGAACGCTCGTCGTGCCGGTCACGGTGCCGATGACCGCCGAGGCGTGCAGGGCGGCGACGAGTCCCAGGGCCGCCATGCCGGTCGCCACGTAGGCGGTGCTGGACCGCTCGAGGTTGAACCGGCGGGGCTCGACGCGCGGGACGACCACCAGGAAGGCCAGCACGGCGGCGGCCAGGGCCGGGATGCCGAGCAGACCCACCCACTTCGGTCCGTAGCCGTCGGCCTCGCCGCTCGGACCCCAGTGGATCGGCACCTGCGCGCCGTCGGGGATCTGCGGCCACGCCCAGGCGCTCACCGCCAGCATGGCCCCGATCAGGACCAGGCCGACGGTCAGCAGGGGCCGGAACTTCATGACGCCTCCTTCGCGCCGATGCGGAACGTGGACATCAGGGCGGCCATCGCCTCCTCGAGCACGCTCAGGTTGAGGTGGTAGGTGATGGACGTCCCGTGCCGATCGGCCTGCACCAGGTCGGCCTCTCGGAGCACCTTCAGGTGTCCCGAGATCGTCGGCCAGGCCTGGTCGAATTGCGCCGCGAGCTCACCGGCCGTCATGTCGCCACCGCGCAGGAGCGCGAGGAGGCGGCGACGGGTGGGGTCGGAGAGGGCCCGGTAGACGTCGTTCACGACAGCTGGTCGATCCGCCCGTATTTCGGTAGTGACCGAATAATACGCACCCGCCGCCAGGCCCGTCAACGCGCGAACGGGGCGCGACGCCCGCGCGCCACGCCCCGTTCGACGAGGATTCGGAGGCGGCGGTCAGCCGCCGAAGTCGAACACGGAGTGGCACTCCACGGTCGCGTCGATGCCGACCCCGTCGGCCGTCTCGCCCTCGATGGTGATCGTGGCAGTGTCGCCGCGGTCGTCGAGGGTCACCGTGCCGGAGCCCTCGCCCTCGCCGGGCTTGAGGTCCACGTTCGTCCCGTTCAGCAGGTCGCCGAAGGTGAAGGTCGTCTGGAAGTCCTCGCTGCCGGACGCCGCCGCATCGGCGTCGTTCACGATCAGCTGGACGCTGCTGAGCTCGACGTCCTCGGTGGTGCTGTACTGCAGGCCGAAGGTGTTCGAGCCGGTCGCCCCGCGGCTGCAGCCGCCATCCGGCACGCTGCCGGCGTAGCTGCCCTCGAACTCGCCACCGGTGATGGTCACGTCGACGCTGGCCGCCGCGTCGCCGCCGGCGTCACCCGCCGAGCCGCCGTCATCGCCGGAATCGCCGTTCTGCGTGGCCGAGGCCGTGGCCTGGGCCCCGTCGTCGTCGCCCCCCTGGCTGGCCGTCGAGGTGCCCCCGCCGCAGGCGGCGAGCAGGAGCGCGAGCGCGAGGCTCGGCACGGCGGTGGTGCGCAGGATCCGCGTGATCCGCATGAGCTGGAATGCCCTCCCGTAGTGGTCGCAACGCTGCCTGACGTTGGCCTTCGCATGGGCGAACGCATGCCGGCGTCGGCTCGCCGGGCAGCGTCGGCGAGGGGCGGCGATGCGAGAGGGAGTCCCCCGTGGCGACCGGATGATGGCGGCAGCCCACGGATTCCGCAATCCGTCATCTGACGTACCGGGAGGGGTCGGCGGTGACCCGATGGTCCTCCGCCCCGGATGCGCTAGACTGGTCGGACCACTCGACCCGCGACGGGCGCACCCGTCCGGCGCCGATCTTCGACCGATGACGCGTCCCGCGGACGCGGCGACGAAAGGAGGCGACCGTGACGTCCCATCCCACCGATTCCACCCCCCGTGCGACGCTGCGCGTCGGGGATCGCGAGTTCGCGTATTTCCCGCTGCACGCGGCCGGGGCCCCCGACCTCGAGCGACTGCCGTACACCGTCAAGGTGCTCCTCGAGAACATGCTGCGCGGGGCGGCGACGCAGCCCGAGCTGGTCGGCCCCGATGACGTTCGCGCCCTCGCCTCGTGGGATCCGGCGCAACCGGCCGAGGCCGAGCTGCCCTTCATGCCGGCGCGCGTCATCCTGCAGGACTTCACCGGCGTCCCGTGCGTCGTGGACCTGGCCGCCATGCGCGACGCGATGGCCGAGCTGGGCGGCGACCCGTCGCGCATCAACCCGCTCGTGCCGGCCGACCTGGTGATCGACCACTCGGTGCAGGTGGACCAGTACGGCACCGAGGCGGCGTTCCTCATCAACGTGGAGCGCGAGTACGAGCGCAACGGCGAGCGGTATGCCCTGCTGCGCTGGGCGCAGCAGGCGTTCAAGGACTTCCGCGTCGTCCCGCCCGGCACCGGGATCGTGCACCAGGTCAACCTGGAGTTCCTGGCCGACGTCGTCGCCGAGCGCGATGGCGTCCTCATCCCCGACACCCTGGTCGGGACGGACTCCCACACCACCATGATCAATGGGCTGGGCGTGGTCGGATGGGGCGTCGGCGGCATCGAGGCCGAGGCCGCGCTGCTGGGACAGCCGCTGTACCAGCCGATGCCGGTCGTGGTCGGCTTCCGCCTCGACGGGGAGCTGCCATCCGGCGCCACGGCCACCGACCTGGTCCTGTTCGTGACCGAGATGCTCCGCAGCCACGGCGTGGTGGGCAAGTTCGTGGAGTTCTACGGCCCCGGACTCTCGAAGCTGCCGCTGGCCGACCGCGCGACGATCTCGAACATGTCGCCCGAGTTCGGGGCGACGGCGACGCTCTTCCCGGTCGACGACGAGACGCTGCGCTACCTCCGCATGACCGGTCGGCCCGACGAGGTCGTCGCCCGCGTCGAGGCGTACGCGAAGGCGCAGGGCCTCTTCCGCACCGACGAGACGCCGGAGCCACGTTTCAGCGAGACCCTGTCGCTCGACCTGGCGACGGTGGTGCCGTCGCTGGCCGGCCCGCGCCGTCCGCAGGACCGCGTGGCGCTGTCGGCCCTGCGCGAGAGCTTCCGCGGCTTCTACAGCGACGGGCTGCACTCGCACGGCGACGGCACGACGCACGAGCACTCCGGTCGGCCCGGCCCGTTCCCGAAGACCGTGGTCGAGAAGGCATCGATCGAGTCCTTCCCGGCCAGTGACGCGCCCGGCTACACCAAGGAGGATCCCGATACCGTCGACGCATCGGCCCCGCCGGTCGAGCCGGGTCACACGAACCACGACGCGCACTACCGCGCGGTGGAGGTCGACCTCGAGGGGGAGCGGATCAAGCTTCGGACGGGGTCGGTCGTGATCGCGGCCATCACCTCCTGCACCAACACCAGCAACCCGTCGGTGATGGTCGCGGCCGGGCTGCTGGCGCGGAACGCCGTTCAGCGCGGGCTCAGCACGAAGCCATGGGTCAAGACGTCCCTGGCACCCGGCTCCCGCGCCGTGACCGACTACCTCGAGGCCGCCGGCCTGATGGAGCCGCTGGAGGCCCTGCGCTTCAACCTGGTCGGCTACGGCTGCACCACCTGCATCGGCAACTCGGGGCCGCTGGCCGAGCCGATCGCGGAGGCCATCGAGGCCAACGACCTGGTCGGCGTGGCCGTGCTCTCCGGCAACCGCAACTTCGAGGGCCGCATCCACCCGCTGGCCCGCGCCAGCTACCTGGCCTCGCCGCCGCTGGTCGTGGCCTTCGCCCTGGCCGGGCGGATCGACGTGGACCTCTCGACCGAGCCGATCGGGACCGACCGCGACGGCACGCCGGTGATGCTGGCCGACATCTGGCCGTCGCCGGCGGAGGTCGCCTCGGTGGTGCTGAAGGCCGTCAGCGGCGACGTCTTTCGCCGCAACTACGCCTCGGTCTTCGAGGGCGATGAGCGCTGGACGACCCTCCCGGTCCCGGCCGGCGACCGCTACGCGTGGGACCCCGCCTCGACCTACGTCGCCCGTCCGCCGTTCTTCGAGGGCCTCGGTGGCGCCCTCGCCGAACCGAGCGACATCGCCGGCGCGCGGGCGCTGGCCGTGCTGGGCGACAGCGTGACGACCGACCACATCTCGCCGGCCGGCTCGATCGCGCGCACCTCGCCGGCCGGACAGTGGCTGATGGAGCACGGCGTCGAGCCACGCGACTTCAACTCGTACGGGTCGCGCCGCGGCCACCACGAGGTGATGATGCGCGGCACCTTCGCCAACATCCGGCTGCGCAACCTGCTCACGCCGGACGCCGAGGGCAACGTCACCGAGCACCTGCCCAGCGGGGAGCGGATGAGCATCTTCGACGCCGCCATGCGCTACGCCGACGACGGCACCCCGCTCGTCATCCTGGCCGGCAAGGAGTACGGCTCGGGCTCGTCGCGCGACTGGGCCGCCAAGGGGCCGATGCTCCAGGG
Organism: Candidatus Limnocylindria bacterium; assembly: GCA_035700865.1. GTDB lineage: Bacteria > Chloroflexota > Limnocylindria > QHBO01 > QHBO01 > JACDBZ01. The sequence continues at coordinate 8,292 of DASSOH010000058.1, forward strand.
CGTCCGGGCCGTGATCGCCGAGTCGTACGAGCGCATCCACCGCTCGAACCTGGTCGGGATGGGCGTCCTGCCGCTCCAGTTCCAGACCGGGGAGAACGCCGCCTCGCTCGGCCTCACCGGCCGGGAGACGTTCGACGTGCTCGGGATCGCGGACGGCCTGGCGCCGCGCCAGGAGCTGACCGTGGTGGCGCGCGGTGACGACGGCCGCGAGACCCGCTTCCGCGTCCGCTCGCGCCTCGACGGCGAGATCGACGTCACCTACCTGCGCAACGGGGGCGTGCTGCAGACCGTCCTGCGCCGCCTCGCCGGCGTCCCATCCTGAGCGTCCGACCGCACCACCGCACGGGCGGCCGGCGCGTTGCCGCCGCCGCCCGCATCGGTCTAGACTCACCGGGCGCCGTTCGCCCCTGACCGCCGCACCAAGGAGTGTCCGGATACCGTGACCGTCTCGTCCGTCGATGACCTGCGCGCCCTCATCCGCGAGGTCCCGGACTTCCCCAAGCCGGGGATCCTCTTCTACGACATCACCACCCTGCTGCGCGAGCCGGACGCCTTCCGCGAGGTGATCGACCGCATGGCCGATGCGATCGGCGACACCAAGGTCGACGTCGTGGTCGGGATGGAGTCGCGCGGCTTCATCTTCAGCGCGCCGCTGGCGTACAAGCTGGGTGCCGGCTTCGTGCCGGTGCGCAAGCTCGGCAAGCTGCCGGCGGAGACCATCGAGGTCGAGTACGAGCTGGAGTACGGCACGGCGACGCTCGAGATCCATGCGGACGCCATCGAGAAGGGGCAGCGCGTGCTCATCGTCGACGACCTGCTGGCGACGGGTGGCACGGTGATGGGCACCATCGAGCTGGTGCGGCGCCTCGGCGGCGAGATCGCCGGCCTCTCGTTCATGGTCGAGCTCACCGCGCTGCACGGCCGCGAGAAGCTCGACGACTTCGACATCCACGCCCTCCTGAGCTACTAGTCGACGGGGGAGCACCGACGCATGGCGGTCGCGCCCTCCCATCGGCTCCGGGCTCGCGCGGTCAGTGACCGGTCGGAGATCGCCGCCTTCCTGCGTCGCGATCGGCTCTACGCCGCCTACGCGCTGGGTGACCTGGACGGACCGAACCGCGCCCGCGTGAGCTGGGCCCTGGCCAGCGACGAGCGCGGGGAGCCGACGTCGCTGGTCATGCACCACGAAGGGCTGGTGCCGCAGCCGCTGTTCCTGATGGGTGCGCCGGACGGCTGTCGCGCCATCCTGGAGTCGGTGATCCGGCCGCGCGACGCGTACCTGCAGGCCACCGAGATCCACGAGCCCGCGGTCCGCGAGCTGTACGACCTGGACGCGCCGATCGAGATGCTGCGCATGGTCGTCGACCGGCACAGCTTCGCCCCGTTCGCCGGTCCGGCGGAGCGGCTCACGGCACTCGACATCGAGGATCTCAACCGCCTCTACCAGCTCGGCTTCCGGGCCGGCTTCCCGTCATCGGTGCTCGAGGAGGGGGTCTACTACGGCGTCCGCGTGCGTGGGCGGCTGGTGAGCGCGGCCGGGACCCACGCGCTGAACCGGCACGAGGGGATCGCGGTCGTCGGCAACGTGATGACCCACGTCGACTTCCGCGGCCACGACTTCGCGAAGATGGTGACCAGCGCGGTCACGGCGGCGCTCCTCGACGCCGTCCCCGACGTCGCCCTCAACGTCCACGCCGACAACGACCCCGCCGTCGCGGCCTACTCGCGCCTCGGCTACCGTACGCATTGCCGCCTCGTCGAGCGTCTCGCCCATCGGCGGGCGTCCGGCGGCTGGGGCTTGATGCGACCGATACGAGAGGCGATGCGAATTCCGTGGCAACGCGAACCGAAGTGATGCACGACGTGGCCGACCTGGCCCTGGCCGATGCGGGACGTCTGAAGATCGAGTGGGCCGACCGCCAGATGCCGGTGCTGGCCGGCATCCGCGAGCGATTCGAGCGGGAGCGACCGCTCGAGGGCTGGAAGATCAGCGCCTGCCTGCACGTCACCGCCGAGACGGCGAACCTGATGCGCACCCTGGCCGCCGGCGGCGCCGATGCGGTCCTCTGCTCCTCCAACCCGCTCTCGACCCAGGACGACGTTGCCGCGTCGCTGGTCACCCACTTCGGGATCCCGACCTTCGCCATCAAGGGCGAGGACCGTGACTCGTACTACGCCCACATCCGCGCGGCGCTCGACCATCGCCCCGAGATCACCATGGACGACGGGGCGGACCTGGTCAACGAGCTGCACGCCAACCGGCCGGAGCAGCTGCCCGAGGTGCTGGGCGGGACCGAGGAGACGACCACCGGCGTCATCCGGCTCCGCGCCATGGCGAACGCCGGCAAGCTCGCGTACCCCGTGGTGGCCGTCAACGAGGCGCTGACCAAGCACCTGTTCGACAACCGCTACGGCACGGGCCAGAGCGCGATCGACGGGATCCTGCGCGCGACCAACATCCTCTTCGCCGGCAAGACCGTGGTCGTCGGCGGCTACGGCTGGGTGGGCCGCGGGATCGCGTCGCGGGCCCACGGGATGGGCGCGAACGTCGTCGTCTGCGAGGTCGATCCGGTGCGTGCCCTGGAGGCCGCCATGGACGGCTACCGCGTCATGAACGCGATGGACGCCGCGCGCGAGGGCGACGTCTTCATCAGCGGCACCGGCAACCTCAACGTGTGGGGCCGGGAGCACTTCCCGGTCATGCCCGACGGCGCCATCCTGGCCAACGCGGGCCACTTCAACGACGAGTTCGAGCTGCCCGCGCTCGAGGAGCAGTCCGAGTCGTCACGGGAGGTCCGTCCCTTCACGCGTGAGTACCGGATGCCGGACGGGCGGCGCCTCTACGTCCTGGCCGATGGGCGCCTGGTGAACCTGGGGGCGGCGGAGGGGCACCCGGCCATGGTCATGGACATGAGCTTCGCCAACCAGGCGCTGGGCCTCGAGTGGCTGCGCGCCAACGTCGACGGGCTCGAGCCGAAGGTCTACGGCATCCCGGAGGACATCGACCGCGAGGTCGCGCGGCTCAAGCTCGAGAGCATGGGCATCCGCATCGATCCCATGACCGCCGCGCAGAAGGCGTACAGCGAGTCGTACGAGTCCGGCACCTGATCCGCCGGCACGGCGCGTCGATCCACGGACCCGAAGAAATAATCGAAAAATAAAGGTTCTCCAGATGCGCTCGGGGGATCTTTAGGCGTAGGGTGTCGCCCATGGGGATGGCCCGGGGGGAGTGGCTCGGTGACCGGGGCGCGGGGGGCGCCCGGGGGGAGCCGGTCGCCGAGCAGGCCATCTCCGCCAGCGCCGCGTACGAGGACCACGCGGATGCCCTGCGCGCGTTCCTGGCCGCTTCCGTGCGGGACGCCGCCGAGGCCGAGGATCTCCTCCACGAGGCCTTTCTGCGTCTCCTGACCGAGATCGCGGCCGGCCGTGCGCCGGACCATCCGCGCGCGTGGCTGTTCCGCGTGGCCACCAATCTCGCGACCAGCCGTGCCCGCCGGCGGGGCGTGGCCGCACGTCGCGCGCCCGAGCTTCTCCAGCGCGACGTGGCGCCCTCGCCCGAGGAGCAGCTGGTGGCCCGGGAGGCGGCCCTGGCGGTGCACGGCCGGCTGGCGGGCCTCCCGGACGACGCGCGAGTGGCGCTGCTGCTGGCCGCCCACGGATTCTCCGGCGCGGAGATCGCGCGCCGCATCGGCCGAACGGAGCTCGCGACGCGATCGCTCCTCTGCCGCCATCGGGGTCGGCTCAGGTCCACCAGCCCCGAAGCGGCCTGACGAGCCAGTCGATCGCGGGGGGCGCCATGGCTATCATCGAGCCCATGCCCAGCGTCAGCAGCCCGGTCTTCGTGGGACGCGAGGCCGAGCTGGCGTGGCTCGACCACGCCTTCGAGCTCGCGGCGACGCACGGTCCGGCCACCCGGCTCATCGGTGGCGAGGCCGGCATCGGCAAGACGCGGCTCGTCACCGAGTTCGTGGAGCGGCTGCGGGCCCGCGACGCCGAGATCCTGAGCGGCGACTGCCTCCAGCTCGGCGACACCGGCCTGCCGTACGCGCCATTCGTGGCGGCGCTGCGGCCGCTGCTGCGCTCGCTGCCGCGTGAGCGGCTCGACGCGCTCATCGGCCCCGGGCGCGATGCGCTCGCCCACCTCCTGCCCGACCTGGGCGGCCGTGACGCCCCGTCGGCCCCGGACGCCTCCTTCGCCTCGACGGCCCGACAGGCGCGCCTGTTCGAGGTGGTGTTCGGCGTCCTGCGCCGGCTGGCGGACCAGCGGCCGGTGGTCCTCGTGCTCGAGGACCTGCACTGGGCGGACTCGTCCACCCGCGATCTGCTGCGCTTCCTGGTTCGCAACGCGCGCGACGGGCGCCTGCTGCTGATCGCGACCTACCGCTCGGACGAGCTTCACCGACGGCATGCGCTCCGGCCCTTCCTGGCCGAGGTGCAGCGGGTCGGCAGCGTCGAGGTCCGAGAGCTGGACGCCTTCGACGCCGGCGAGATCGCGGCCCAGGTCACGGCCATCACCGGGCGGCCGGCGCGCGAGGAGGTGGTCACGGCGCTCCTCGCGCGCTCGGGCGGGAACCCGTTCTTCGCCGAGGAGCTCATCGTCGGCGGCGAGGCCGGGCTGGCGCTGCCGCGGAGCCTGCGCGACACGCTCGAGGACCGCGTGCGCCTGGCCAGCGCCGACGCGCAGCGACTCCTGCGCGCCGCCGCCGTCGGCGGCGACCGCGTCCAGCACGGGCTGCTGGCCGAGGTGCTCGACCTGCCGCCCGGCCGGCTGCACGAGGCCCTGCGCGAGGTGATCGAGCACCACCTCCTGGTCCCGACCCGCCCCGACGAGGTTCCCGGCTACCGCTTCCGACACGCCCTCCTGCAGGAGGTGGTGTACGAGGCGCTCCTGCCCAGCGATCGAACGCAGCTGCATGCGGCGTACGCCGCTGCCGTCGAAGCCGATCCACAGCTCGCCCTCGGCCACTCCGCCGGCGCAGGCGCGCAGATCGCGCACCACTGGGTCCTCGCCCACGACCTCGATCGCGCGCTGCCCGCCATGCTGCGCGCCGCCCGCGAGGCGACGGCCGCCTACGCGTTCCCGGAAGCGAAGGCGTTCCTGGAACGTGCGCTCGAGCTGTGGCCGCAGGTCTCGCCCGACCGGCTGCCGCGCGACGTGGACCGCGTGGAGATCCTCGCCGAGGCGGCTGAGGCCGCGGCCCAGGCGGGAGACCCGCGCCGCTCCATCGACCTCGTCCGGGCCGCGCTGGCCGAGACCGACCCCATGCACGAGCCGATGCGAGCCGGCGTGCTGCACCACCGGCTCGCGTGGTACCTCAACGAGTCGGGCGACTGGCAATCCGGCGTCGCGGCCCTCGATCGCGCCGTGTCGCTCATCCCCATCGATCCGCCCACGCCACAGCGCGCCCGCGTCCTCTCCGATCTCGCGCACTCGCTGATGGTCCGCGGCCGGTACGGCGATTCGCTCGCGATCGCCGAGGCGGCCCTGTCGATCGGGCGCAGCGTCGCGGCGCGGGTCGCCGAGGCGCGCGCCCTCAACGCGCTCGGGCTGGACCTCGCCTGTCGCTCGGACTTCGAGCGCGGCCTCCCCATCCTGCGCGAGGGGTACGACCTGGCGGTCGAGATGGGCGACCCGCTGGCCATCTTCCTGAGCGCGGTGGGCTACGGCTGGGCGCTGGACGAGAGCGCTCGGCACGCGGAGGCCCTCGAGCTCGCCCGCGAGGCGTCGGAGCGCGTCCGCCTCCTCGGTGCCGAGGCGCGCTTCGGCGGACAGCTCGCGTCGAAGGTGGCGCGCGCCCTCTACGACCTGGGTCGCTGGAACGAGGCGCTGCGCCTGATCGACGAGACGTTGGCGGCGTCTCCGATGCGCTATGCCGTGCGCTGGCTGCTCTCGAACCGCATCCGGATCCTGGTGCACCGTGGCGAGATCGACGCGGCCAGGCGCGACATCGCCACCTACGACTCGCTGGGGGAGCGCGTCATCGGGCCGGATCCCGACCTGGTCAAGCTGCGACGGGCGGAGCTGAGCATCGTGGCCGGTGCGCCGACGGCGGCCCGGGGCCTGGTGCGGGAGGTGTTCGACCAGATCGCGGAGCCGGAGCTCGACGCCGATGCCCGGCCGCTGCTGCTGGTCGGGTTGCGCGCGGAGGCCGTGGAGGCCGACCTGGCGCGCGCGGCCGGCTCTGCCGAGCGGCGCCGAACGGCGGCGCGCCGCGCCGATGAGCTGCTCACGGCGATGCGTGCCCACGTGCGGCGGGTCAATGCGTCGGCGTGGAACCCGGCGCCGGTGATCGAGGCGGACCTGGCGCTGGCGGAGGCACTCGCGGCGCGCGCGCGCGGCGAGACCGACGTCGAGCTCTGGGAGGTGGCCGTGGCGGGGCGGCGCCGGCTTGGCCGTCCGCACGAGCTGGCGGCGGCGCTGGCGGAGCTGGCGGCCGCGGCCCTGGAGTCGGGACGCCGTGACGTGGGCGCCGCCGCCGTCGTCGAGGCGCACGGCATCGCCCTCTCCCTCGGGGCGAAGCCGCTGCGGGAGCAACTCGAGGCCCTGGCCCGACGGGCCAGCATCCAGCTGCCGGGCGTCCCGTCCGCCGACGACACCGCCGAGCGGCTCGGCCTCACCCGGCGCGAGCGCGAGGTGCTGGCCCTCCTGGCCGACGGTCGCAGCAACCGCCAGATCGGCGAGATGCTGTTCATGGCCGAGAGCACGGCCGGGGTCCACGTCAGCAACATCCTGGGCAAGCTCGGGGTATCGCGGCGCACCGAGGCGGCGGCGCTCGCGCACCGGCTCGGCCTGTTCGGGCTGTTCTAGCCCTCCCGGCGCGGCGGCCCGCCGGCCGCCTATGCTCGGGGTCGCATGCTCGACGCTTCCGCCCGCCGCACCGGCGCATCGGTCCTCGCCATCCTGGCCGGCCTGGCGCTACTCGCCGCCGTAGCGCTGCTGCCGGACCTGATGCCGAGCGATGCGCTGCCCGTCGTCGGGCAGACGAGCGCGCGCGCCGTGGTCAGGGACGCCCTGCCCGCCGACCCGACCGGGGCGGCGCGCTACCGCGTCGAGCTGCGCGACGGGCCGGACGCCGGAGCGACGCTGGACGCCGTCGTCCAGGACGCCTCGGCGGCCGTGCCGGGGTCCGCCACGCGCGAGCCCTACCGGGCGGGGGACGAGGTCGTCGTCACGCGGTTCGAGGGAGAGGGCGCGGCATTCGCCGTCATCAGCGACCCCTGGCGCGTTCCGCTGCTGGGCCTGGTGGCGGCCCTGTTCGCCGCCGTGGTGCTCGTCGTCGGCGGGCTGCGCGGTGCGCGCTCGCTGGTCGCGCTGGCGCTCACGTTCGCGGTCATCGTCAAGCTGGTGGTGCCGCTGCTCCTGCGCGGCGTCGACCCCGTCCTGCTGGCCGTCGGCGGCGGCATCGCGATCACGGTGACGACCCTCGTCCTCACCGAGGGGCCGAGCCGCGTGACGCTGGCCGCCGTGCTCGGGACCAGTGCGGCGCTGCTCCTCACCGCGGTGCTGGCGGCGGCCTTCACCGCCGCGGCCGCGTTCAGCACGCTCCAGGGCAGCGAGGAGATCGCCTTCCTGATCCCGCTCACCGGCGACCGGCTGGACCTGTCGGGCATCCTCCTCGCGGCGACCGTCTTCGGCGCGCTCGGCGTGCTGGACGACGTGACCGTCACCCAGGCGGCCACCGTGGAGGAGCTGCATCGGTCCGATCCGTCGGCACGGCGCGGCGCCGTCTTCGCCGCCGCCATGCGCATCGGCCGCTCCCACATCGCCGCCACGGTCAACACGCTCATGCTGGCCTACCTCGGGGTCGGCCTGCCGCTCCTCCTGCTCTTCGCCCTGGCCGGGCAGGACCCGCTCACCGTGCTGAACGGGGAGGTCGTCGCGGTCGAGGTGATTCGCGCGCTGGTCGGGAGCATCGGCATCGTCGCCGCCGTGCCGTTCACCACGCTGGTGGCGGCGCTCCTGCGCGTCCCGCGCGCCCCGGCGGCGCGCGGCGACGCATCGGCCTGACGGCGGTACACTCGCCATCGCCCACACCGCGCACGGAGTCCCGCATGACCGATCGCGTCCCGCCCATGTTGTTCACCAGTGAATCGGTGACGGAGGGCCATCCCGACAAGCTGTGTGACGCGGTGGCCGATGCGATCCTGGACGACGTCCTCGCCCACGATCCGGACGCGCGAAGCGCGGTCGAGGTGGCCACCACCACGGGGCTGGTGCTGGTCATGGGCGAGGTGAGCACCACCCACTACGTCGACGTCCAGGCCGTCGTGCGGCGCACCGTCCGCGAGATCGGCTACAACTCCAGTCACCTGGGCTTCGACTGGGAGACGTGCGGCACCATGACCGCCATCAAGGAGCAGTCGCCCGACATCGCCCTCGGCGTCGATCGGGCGCTGGAGGCGCGAACGGGCGAGGGACCGGAGGCCGAAGGCCCGGGTGCCGGCGACCAGGGAATGATGTTCGGCTACGCCTCCGACGAGTCGCCCGAGCTGATGCCGATGCCGATCATGCTGGCCCACCGCGTCGCCCGCCGCCTGGCCGTGGTCCGCAAGGACGGCACCCTGCCGTTCCTGCGCCCCGACGGCAAGAGCCAGGTCACGGTCGAGTACGACGCCGACCACCGCCCGAGGCGGGTGCACACCGTCCTGGTCAGCACCCAGCACGACCCGGACGTCGATCTGGCCGACCTGTCGGCCGCGGTGCGGAAGCACGTGGTCGAGGCCGCCATCCCGGCCGACTTGCTCGACGACGAGACCCGTCACCTGGTGAATCCGACCGGGCGCTTCGTGATCGGCGGCCCGATGGCAGATTCGGGGCTCTCCGGTCGCAAGATCATCGTCGACACCTACGGCGGCATGGGGCGCCACGGCGGCGGCAGCTTCAGCGGCAAGGACCCGACCAAGGTCGACCGATCCGGCGCCTACATGGCGCGCTACGTGGCCAAGAACGTGGTCGCCGCCGGCCTGGCGCGGCGCTGCGAGCTGCAGCTGGCCTATGCCATCGGCGTGGCCCGGCCGCTGGCCATCAACGTCCAGACCTTCGGCACCGGCGCGCTGCCCGACACGCGGCTGGCGCAGGTGGTGGAGGAGGTCTTCGACCTTCGGCCCGGCGCGATCATCCGCGACCTCGACCTGCGCCGGCCGATCTACCGGCCGACCGCCGCCTACGGCCACTTCGGGCGCGACGACCTGGACCTGCCCTGGGAGCGCATCGACCGCGTCGACGATCTGCGGGCCGCGGCGGGCTGACCGGACCGATGGGCGACGACCCCGCCGCCTCGCACGCGCACCCGCACGCGCACCAGCAGGCTCGTCGCCCCTGGGGCGAGCCGGCGGCGGGACCGCTCCGCCGGTTGCTGCGTCGGGCGCGCCAGCTCGTCGGCGTCGCGACGGCCGGGCCGTCGCGGAATGCGCTCGGCGAGCTTCCCGCCGCGCTGCGCCGGGATCCGATGGCCCCCGCGTACCTGGCCGCCGAGCGATCCGGCGAGCACGCGCGGGCGGCCGCCGCCGCGGCGGAGGCATCCGAGCGGGCGATCGCCGGCGAGGCGTGGTGGCCGGCCGACGCCTGGGCCCACCGCGCGCTGTGGCACTACGAGCAGGCGCAGCTGACCCTCGAGGCGGCCCGCCAGGCGCGGCGCATCGGCGACCTGCGAACCGCGGCGGGGGACCCCGACGGCGCGCGTCGCTACTATGCGGAGGCGATCGACGAGGCGCGCGACATCGGCGCCGAGCACGAGCAGGGGCTGGCCGCGCTGGGCCTGGGGCGGGCGATGCTCGACCTCGGCCAGGTCACCCAGGCTCGACGCCTCGCGAGCGCGGCGGTCGACCTGCTCGGACGGTCGGCCGGCTCGCCGTCGGAGCTGGCGGCGGCGCACGGGCTGCTCGGACGCGAGCAGGTGGTCACGCCGCCCGTCACGGCGACGGCACGCGGCCAGGAGACGGAGGAGGGCTGATGGCACGACGCACGATGCGGGTCGGGATCGTGGGCGCCGGCGTCATGGCGGAGGCCATCATCGCCGGCCTGGTCGCCGACCGCGCGGTGACCCCGGAGCTGCTGGTCGCCTCCCACCCCCGGCGAGAGCGCCGCGAGTCGCTCGCCGAGCGCCACGGCATCAACGCGGTGGCGGCCAACCGCGACGCGCTGGCCGAGGCCGAGGTGGTCGTGCTGGCCGTCAAGCCCCAGATGCTCGGCCGCGTCATGCGCGAGCTGCGCGGGCGCCTGGACGCCGGCCAGGTGGTGGTCTCGATCGTCGCCGGCGCCACGCTCCGGACGCTGGTCGACGGCCTCCAGCACGCGGCCGTGGTGCGCGCCATGCCGAACACGCCCAGCCAGATCCGACGGGGCATCAGCGTCTGGGCGGCCTCGGACGCGTGCACGGGGCGCCAGCGCGACCTCGCCCGCGCCGTCCTGCGGGCGCTCGGCGACGAGCGCCAGGTGGCCGACGAGACGTTCGTCGCCATGGCCACCGCGTTGTCCGGCACGGGACCGACCTACCTGTTCGCGGTGATGGAGGCGCTGATCGACGCCGGCGTGCACCTGGGCTTCCCGCGCGAGCTGGCGCACGACCTGGTCGTGCAGACGCTGGTCGGGTCGGCCGAGTACGCGAAGCGCTCGGAGCTGCACCCCGCCCAGCTGCGCAACGCGGTCACCTCCCCGGGTGGCACGAGCGCCGCGGCCATCTACGAGCTCGAGAAGGGCCGGATCCGCACCGTCTTCTCCGACGCCGTGTGGGCCGCGTACCGGCGGACCGTGGAGCTCGGTGAGCGCCTCGAGGCCGAGGTCGAGCGCGACTGATGTTCGCCATCGTCATGGCCGGCGGCTCCGGCACCCGGCTCTGGCCGCTCTCGCGGCGACGCAACCCGAAGCAGCTGCTCAACCTCACCGGCGACACGAGCCTGCTCCAGCAGACGGTCGCCCGGCTGGGGGCGCTGCTGCGGCCGCACGAAATCTACGTCATCACCAGCCAGGCGCACGTGCGCGCCACCCAGGAGCAGCTGCCGCAGCTGCCGGCCGACAACGTCCTGGGCGAGCCCCTGGCGCGGTCGACGGCCGTGGCCGCGGGGCTCGCCACCGTCCTCGCCCGGCGTGAGAGCGACGAGGTGGCGTTCGTCCTGCCGGCCGACCACCACGTCGCCGACGAGGAGGCCTTCGTCGCCGGCCTGCGCGAGGCCGCCCGCGCCGCGGAGCGCGGCTACCTCGTCACGCTGGGCGTGGTCCCGACGCACGCGGCCACCGGTTACGGCTACATCCGGGCCGGGGCGCCGTTCCATCCCGCGTCGACGACCGCGCCGGTCGAGGCGTTCGTGGAGAAGCCCGATGCCGGCCGGGCGCGCGAGTTCCTGGCCGATGGGGGCTACCTGTGGAACGCCGGCATCTTCGTCTGGCGCGTGTACGCCTTCCGCCAGGCGGTCGAGCGGTTCCAGCCGCGCCTGGCGGAGGCGCTGGACCGGATCGCCTCGCTGCACCGGACGCCGGGCTGGATGAGCGACGTGCGCGAGATCCTGGAGCCGATCCCGGCCATCACGATCGACACCGGCGTCGCCGAGCCGGCCGCGGCGGAGGGCCGCATGGCCGTCGTGCCGCTCAACGCCGGGTGGTCGGACATCGGCTCGTGGTCGGCGCTGCTCGAGGCGCTGTCGCAGGCTCGTGGCGCCGACCTGGTGGCCAGCGGGCGGCACCTCGACCGCGGCTCGCACAACGTCCTCGTCCACGGCGGGGATCGCCTGATCGTCACCGTCGGCCTCGAGGACGTGATCATCGTCGACACGCCCGACGCGCTCCTCGTCTGCAGCCGCGACCGCGCGGAGGAGATCAAGCCCGTCCTCGACGAGATCGCGCGCACCGCGGGCGACCAGTACCTGTAGGCGGGGCGGCACCGATGCGCCTGCTCGCGTGGGTCATCGGGCGAGCCATGGCGGCCTACGTCCGACTGGTGGCCGTCACCTGCCGGTTCCACGGTCCGCCGGTCACCGACGCGCCGGTCGTGCTCGCGTTCTGGCACGAGTACAACCTGGCCGCGGCCGTGGCCGCGCATCGGCTTCGGCGCGACCATCACCACGTCAGCTTCAGCACGCAGACGTTCCGCGGCCGCGTGATGAACGCCATGCTCGCCGGGCTCGACTCCGGCGCCGTGCCGCTGCCCGACGAGACGCAGCGGACGGAGGCCACGCGCCTCGCCCGCGAGCTGGCTCGGCTCGGCCGCGCGGGGAGCTCGCTGGCGGTCAGCCCCGACGGACCGTTCGGTCCCTATCGCCGGGCCAAGCCGGGAGCGCTGATCGTCGCGCGCCACGCCGGGCTGCCCCTCCAGCCGTGGGCCGTCGCCGTGCGACCGCCGCTGCGGCTGCGCCGTCGCTGGGACCGTCACCTGGTCCCGCTGCCGTTCGGGCACCTGCGGGTGGTCGAGGGCGAGCCGCTGCGCGTGGAGGCGCGCGAGCCGCTGCGCCCGCTGGTCGCTCGGCTGCAGGAGGCGCTCGACGCGGTGGCGCTCCGGGCCGACGAGCTCGAGGGCTGACCGGCGCGGGATGCAGCCGGCGGAGGACCCGGTACGATGGATGCTCACATTCCGACGATCCGTTGAGAGAGCGAGTGCCCAACGCGTGACGAAGATCAAGTTCGGGACCGACGGCTGGCGGGCGGCGATCGCCGAGGACTACACCTTCCACAACGTCCGACGCTGCGCCCGCGGCGTCGCCGAGCACCTGCAGCAGACCGGCGCCGCCGACCGTGGGGTGGTGGTCTGTCATGACCGGCGCTTCGCGTCGGAGTACTTCGCCCGCGCCTGCGTCGAGGTGCTGGCCGCCCACGGCATCCGCAGCTTCACGCCGCCCGAGGCCGTGCCGACCCAGGTCGGCAGCTTCTTCACCCGCGAGCTGAACGCCGGCGCCGGCATCGTGATCACCGCCAGCCACAACCCGTGGACGGACAACGGCTTCAAGGTCAAGGCCGATACCGGAGGCGCCGCCGCGCCGGAGATGCTGGCCGCCATCGAGGCGACCATGGACACGCATCCGGAGGACGAGCTGCCGCCCCGACGCGACTATGACGACGCGGTCACCGCCGGCCTGGTCGAGAGCTTCGACCCGTACCCGAGGTTCCGGGACCAGCTGGCGAGCATCGTCGACATCGAGAAGATCCGCGCGGCCGAGAAGCGCGTCCTGGTGGAGACGCTGTACGGCTCGGGCTCGGGCTGGTACACCCGGCTGCTGGGCGGCGGACGGCTCACCGTCCGCGAGCTGCACACGGAGCGCAACCCGTACTTCGGCGGCGTCAATCCCGAGCCGATCCGCCCCAACGTCGACGAGTGGCTCGAGGAGATCCCGCGCTGGGGCGCGGACATCGGCATCGCGTTCGACGGCGACGCGGACCGCGTCGGCATGGCGACGGAGGAGGGCGTCTTCGTCAACCAGCTCCAGGTCTACGGCCTGCTGTACTGGTACCTGCTCGACGTCCGTGGCCAGGTGGGACCGGCCGTCTACACCGTGACCACGACCAGCATGGCCAGCCGGCTGGCCGAGATCTACGGGACGCAGGCGTACGAGACCGGCGTCGGCTTCAAGTACGTGGGACCCAAGATGACCGAGACGAACGCGGTCATCGGTGGCGAGGAGTCCGGTGGCTTCGGCTTCGGGATGCACATTCCCGAGCGCGACGGCCTCGCGTCCGGCCTCTTCCTGCTGGACCTGTGGCTGACGAAGGGCAAGCAGGCGTCGGAGGTCCTCGCCGAGCTCCAGGCACTCGCCGGTCCGAGCTACTACAACCGCATCGACATCCGCTTCGCGCGCGAGGGCTACGACCAGGTCAAGGCCGATACGCTGGCGCGCCTGGCCGAGCACGCGCCGACCGAGCTCGGCGGCCTCGAGGTGGTGGAGCGCAAGGACCTGGAGACGGGCGACGGGTTCAAGTACTACCGCTCCGATGGCTCGTGGCTGCTCATCCGCTTCAGCGGGACCGAGGCGCTGCTGCGGGTGTACGTGGAGGCCCGCTCGCCGCAGGACGTCGAGTCGCTGCTGGCCGAGGGTCGCCGCATCGCCGGCGCCGGCTGATGGACGCCCGAGACTTCTTCGGCTACAAGCACGCGGACGAGGAGCCGGGCCGGCGGCCGGAGACCGACGACGGCACCGACGACGAGCGCGTCCCCACCTTCGAGGAGGCGGTGACCCTCGACGATCCGGCCACGCTGCAGCGGATCGACCCGCAGGACATGCTCGGCCGGATCGCCGCGATGCCCGCCCAGCTGGCGCAGGCGCGTCGCGTGGCCGCCCCGGTCCGGCTCGACGAGCGCCATCGCGACGTGGACGCCGTCGTCGTCCTGGCGATGGGCGGCTCCGCCATCGGCGCCGAGCTGGTCGCCGCGGCGGCGGGAGAGCGGCTCCGCGTCCCGCTCATCGTCCACCGCGACTACGGGCTGCCGGCCGGCGTCGGCGACCGCACGCTGGTGATCGCCGCCAGCCACTCCGGCGAGACGGCCGAGACGCTGTCCGGCTTCGCCGCCGCGCGCGCCCGTGGCGTCCCGCTCGCCGTCATCACCACCGGCGGGAGGCTCGCCGCGTCGGCCGCGGAGGCCGGGATCCCGCTGCTCCAGTACCGCCTCGGCGGTCAGCCGCGGGCGGCCATCGGCTTCGGCGTCGGCCTGGTGCACGAGCTGCTGTCGGGGGCCGGCCTCATCGTGGATGGCGATCCGCTCGGCCCCGTGGTCGCCGCGCTGGAGGAGCTGCTCGAGCGCATCGGTCCGTCCGTCGAGACCACCGCCAACCCGGCCAAGCAGCTGGCGTGGGCGATGTTCGGCCGCATCCCGGTCATCTACGGGCACGGCAGCATGGCGGCCGTCGCGCACCGCTGGAAGACGCAGATGAACGAGAACGCCAAGGCGTGGGCCGCCTGGGAGCCGATGCCGGAGGCGAACCACAACGCCATCGAGGGCAGCCTCAACCCGCGCGAGCTGAGCGACGCGCTGTACGTGCTCGAGCTGCGAGACGCCGACGAGCCCGACGAGATCGCGCAGCGCTACCGCGTGGTCGAGGAGCTGCTGGGGGAGCGGGCGACGAACCGGTCCGTGGTGCGCGCGGAGGGCCCGTCGGCGCTCGCCCGCGTGCTGTCGAGCGTGGCCTACGGCGACATGGTGAGCGCGTACCTCGCAATCCTCTACCAGACCGACCCGACCCCGGTTACACTGCTCGCGATGCTCAAGGAGCGGCTCGCCAGGGCCACTGGATCCGACCCGACGGGCGCCGACTCGTAGGGCGCCGGGTTCCGGCGCCATGGAGGTAACCGCGACGTGCAATCGAGCATGATCGGCAAGGTCGAGAAGGCGATGCGCTACGCGCACGAGCCCGACCGCGTGAAGTTCGCGTCCTTCCGCGCCAGCTTCGCCGGCGACAACGGCACCCACACCGTGACCCTCGACGCCGATTCGTGGCACTGCGACTGTCACCTCTTCGAGGCCGCCGGGGGCTGCACGCACACCCTGGCCATCCAGAAGATGCTCGACCCGATGCTCACCGACGCCGCGCGCGAGACGCCGCTCTACGCGCACGCCGACATCCGCGACGAGGAGGCCGTGCCGGCCTAGGTCCATCGCCGTTGCCGGGGCCCGCCGACGATCCGTCGCCGGGCGGGCCGGCGTGGCCACCGGCAGCCCATGACGTATCAGCTCCTTGCCGTTCTCGGATCGATCGCCCACGGGATCCGGAGCTTCATCGGCGCCATCCTCGGCCTCCTCGGCCTGGGCCGCTTCGCCGGGCTCGCCGTCCCGCTGCTGATCGGCGTCCTGGCCGTCGCCGCGGTCCTCAGCGCGCGGGACACGGCGACCATCCTCGGCTCGCGCCCGACCGTGACCGAGGCGACGCTGCCGGAGGTCGCCGCGCACACCGACGACACGGGCGGGTCGGTGTGGTACGCGTTCGACGCGCTGATCGCCCTCGACAGCTTCCCCTCGCCCACCGAGGCCGGGACGTTCTTCTACCTCGCGCTCGACCCCGAGGACCGGGGCCGCGGGCTGCTCGTCCGCTCGCCCCTCAACGACGCCTTCTTCCGTCAGCGCGTGCTGAGCGCCGACATCGTGGAGGACGCCGATGCCATCGCCACGGCCCTCGACGCCTTCGGAACGCTGCCCGCCGGCCTCGAGGTCGACCGCGTGCGGCTGCTCGACGAGACTGCTGCGGGCGGCGACATCGCGGAGGCGTTCGTGCCGTCCCAGCTGGCCGACGAGGCCGCCGGCGAGAACCTGCTCGTCACCGGCCGGGTGGTGTCGCCGGGGTCGTTCGGTGCGTGCGGCGAGCCGGCTGGCTGTGAGGCCGACGGCTCGCGCTACCTCTACCTCTTCGCCGACGCCGACGGCGGCGACGCGTTCGTCCTGCGCTCGGCGCACCCACCGAGCGCGATCCCGGTCCGGCTGGAGGGCCTCTACCTGCGCGACACGTTCGACCTGCGGCCCGTGCTCGACAGCGAGTGGTTCCGCTCCATCGACGCGGAGGTCCCCACGGCTCGCGCCTTCAATGCCAACACGCGGCCGCCGATCACCGTCGAGGCCTCCTGGATCCCGACCATCGCCTTCGCGGCCCTCGCCCTCCTCCTCCTCGCCAGCCACCTGGCCGGGTACCCCGTCTTCGGCGCGGCGCGCCGGCAGCCGGAGCCCTCGCACTCGCTGGGCGTGGGCGAGGCCGTCGACGTCGCGATCAGCGGGCGCCTGGCACGCGACCACGCCACGCTCCAGCTGGAGCGCAGTCCCGGTGCGCTGGAGCGGCTGCCCATCCCGGACCTGGCGCTGCGGATGTGGCGCTACGGGCTGCTCAGCCCGGAGCTCAGCCGCCAGGAAGCCGAGCGCCGCTTCGTGGAGGAGGCGGGTGCCTCGGGCAACCGGCTCGTCGTCCACGAGCGCGACCAGTCCGCCCTGGTCGTCCTCGGCCGCGGCTCGGGTGCATCGGTGCAGGGAGGACGGCTCCATCGGCTGGGTCGCAGCGTCCCGGCCGTGCACGTGCGACACGCGCGCACCAACGCGTACCTGGAGCTCCGCAGCACGGCGGAGCGGGATCGCGTCGCGGCCGAGATCCTGGCGGAGGTGGGCGAGCCGGGGGACTGACGACGCCGGCCTCGCCGGTGCTACGATGCGCTCCGTCAACCGAAGACGAGCGACGAGTGCCGCTCCCGAAAGGCGGGCGGTTCAATGGCGAAGCCGGTGAGACGCCGGCGCAGTCCCGCTACTGTATCCGCGCTTCACGGCGCGGGAGCCAGGTCGACCAGCTCGGTCGCGATGTCACCACCCTCGAGAGAAAGGGAACGGCATCACCGTGGCTCCCCGCACCCTCCGGCTCCGCGCACCACTGGTCGCGGTCGCCCTCCTCGCCCTGGCGGCGACCGCCTGCGCGACCGCTCGCCCGACCGCGCCCGCGTCCGACTCGCCTGATCCCGTCGCGGCCTCCGGCCTGGCGTCTGCCTCCGAGGCCGCGCCATCGGGCTACCCCGTCACCGTCACCGATGCGCGCGGCACCGACGTCACGATCCCCGCGGCGCCCGACCGCATCGTCAGCCTGGCGCCCTCCAACACCGAGATCGTGTGCGCCCTCGACGCCTGCGACCGACTGGTCGGCGTGACCGACTTCGACGACTACCCGCCCGAGGTGGCCGACGTCCCCGACGTCGTCGTCTCCGCGCAGGTCGACGTGGAGCGGGTGGTGGACGCCCGGCCCGACCTCGTGCTGGCGGCAGGCAACGAGCTGACGCCCAGCAGCGTCATCGCGCAGCTCGAGGACCTGGGCCTGACCGTGGTCGTGCTCTACCCGGAGTCCCTCGACGAGGTGGAGGGTGACATCGGCCTGATCGGGCGCATCCTGGACGAGGCCGATGCCGCGGCGTCGCTGGTGGACGGCATGCGGCAGCGGGTCGCCGAGCTGACCGCCGCCGTGGACGGCCTCGATCGCCCGCGCACGCTGTACGAGGTGTACTACGCCGAGGGCGTCACGTACACCGCCGGAGCGGGGAGCTTCCTGGCGTCGCTCATCGAGCTGGCCGGCGGCGAGCCGGTCACCGGCGACGCGCAGGGGACGCTGCCGGCTGAGCAGCTGGTGACCTCCGACCCGGAGCTCGTGCTGCTGGGGACGGCATCCTACGATCCCTCGCTCGCGACGCCCGCCGCCGCCCTGGAGGCCGTCGCGTCCCGGCCGGGCTGGTCGACGCTGTCGGCGGTGCGCGACGGGGCCGTGCTGCCGTACCTCGACGACATCGTCACCACGCGGCCGGGTCCGCGCATCGTCGACGGGCTCGAGGCGCTGGCGCGCGCCATCCACCCCGAGGCGTTCGAGTGAGGGTGGCCTGACCGATGCGCGCGACCGTCGCCACGCGTCCGCTGATCCTGGGCCCGACGCTGGGGCGCAGCACCCTGGTCCTGGCCGCCGGGTCCGTGCTGCTGGTCGCGGCGGCGGGCATCGGCCTTGCCGCCGGCACCAGTGGCGTGGCGCCGGGCGACGCGCTGGCCATCCTCCTGCATCGGCTGCTGGGCATCGGCTCGGTGACGTGGCCGGCATCGGCGGAGACGATCGTCTGGGAGCTGCGGCTGCCCCGGATCGTGGCGGGGATGGTGGTCGGCGCCGGCCTTGCCTCCTCCGGCGCGGTCTTCCAGGCGCTCCTGCGCAACCCCATGGCCGATCCGTACCTCATCGGCACCGCCGCCGGCGCCTCGCTGGGGGCCGTGGCGGCACTCCTCCTGCCGGCCCTCCTGCCGGTCGCCGTCACCGCCTGGCTCGGCATCGGCGCCGTGCAGGTGCTCGCCTTCGTCGGGGGCCTCGCCACGGTCCTCATGGTCTTCGCCGTCGCCCGCGGGCGGGCGGGGACGCCGGTCGTCACCCTGCTGCTGGCCGGCTACGCGGTGTCGTCGCTGCTGTCGGCGGGAGTGGCACTGCTGATGTTCGTCGCCGGCGATCGGCTGGCGGCGGTCGTCAGCTGGCTGCTCGGATCGTTGGGTGGCGCCAGCTGGCCGCGGCTGGCGCTGGCGGCCCCGCTCATCGGCGTCAGCTTCGTGCTGCTCCTGGTTCGCTGGCGCTCCCTGAACGCCCTGCTCCTGGGGGAGGCGCAGGCAGCGGCGCTCGGGGTGGACGTCGAGCGCGAGAAGCGCCGCCTCACGGCCCTCGCCGCGCTCGCCACCTCCGCCGGCGTGGCCATCTCGGGCACCATCGGCTTCGTCGGCCTGGTCGTCCCGCACCTGCTGCGGCTGGCCTTCGGCCCCGACCACCGGCTGCTGCTCCCGGCCAGCATGCTCTACGGCGCCGTCCTCCTCGTCCTGGCCGACACCGGTGCGCGCCTGGCCGGAGGCATCCCGGTCGGGATCGTCACCGCGCTCATCGGCGCCCCGTTCTTCATCTGGCTGCTGCGCCGCTCGCTGGTGGTGCCCCGTGGCTGACCGCGCCCCGGTCCTGCAGCTGACCGACGTGCGCGCCGGCTACGGGCGGCGCACGGTCCTGGATGGCGCGAGCCTGGTGGTGGCCCCGGGCGAGGTCGTCGCCCTGCTCGGCACCAACGGGAGCGGCAAGAGCACCCTGCTGCGCGTCGCGGCGGGACTCCTGCGGCCGTGGTCCGGCGAGGTGCGCGTCTTCGGCCGTGGCTCCGCCGAGTGGCCCCGGCGGGACCTGGCCCGACGGGTCGCCGTGCTGCCGCAGTCGCTCGAGCTGCCACTCGGCTTCCGGGTGGCCGAGGTCGTCGCCATGGGCCGCATCCCGCACGCCCGCGGCGTCTTCGCCGGTGACGCCGGTGACGTCGCCGCCGTGTCGGCGGCGCTGCGCGACGCGGACGCCGCCGATCTCGTCGACCGCGAGGTCTCCGAGCTGTCGGGCGGCGAGCGCCAGCGCGTGCTCGTCGCCATGGCCCTGGCGCAGGAGCCCGAACTGCTGCTCCTCGACGAGCCGACGCTCCACCTCGACCTCGCCCACCAGCTGACGCTGGTTCGGACGCTGGCGCGGCTTCGACGAGCGCGCGACCTCACCGTCGTGGCGGTCGTCCACGACCTGAACCTCGCCGCCGCCATGGCGGATCGAGCGGTCGTCCTCCACGGCGGGCGCGTCGGGCCCGCGGGACGCGGCCAGGAGGTCATCGACGCATCCCTGGCGCGGGATGCCCTGGGAGTTCCCATCGAGGTCGCCACGACGGCGGACGGTCGCCGCGTGCTGGCGCCCGTCACGCGGGTCGAATGAACCTTTGGCGTCGCGCTGGCCTATCACCGGTATAGCGGGCGCGGCAGCGGCGGCGGTGTCGTCGGTGCCATGACGCTCGCCGACACACACACTCGACCTCGCACATCTGCTACGGTTCCGCCGCTCGATCCAGACGCGCGAGAGCAGAAGGAGGTGGACAGCACAGATATAATCAACGGCCGGTCGGGCCGGACGCTTCTTGCGCGTCGATTCGAGGGCCCGCACACCGTTCCCCAACTCACCCATTGGAGGGAGTTCATGAGACGGACCAAGTGGAGTGCGCTTGCATTCCTCTTCTCCGGGGCGCTGATCCTGTCCGCCTGTGGACAGCAGGGCAGCTCCTCGTCCGCCGCGGAGTCCGAGGCTCCACCGGCGAGCGGCTCCCAGCCCGCAGAGACGGGCGGAGCCACCGGCGAATTCGCCGACACCATCACCATGGCGCTGGATGCCCAGGTCGGGCAGATGTCGAACGCCAACACGGACGTTCCCACCGGCCGCATCACCGCGCTGATCTACGACTTCCTGTACACGCTCAACGACAAGCTGGAGCCGACTCCGCAGCTGGCCACCGATCTGTGTGACGTCAGCGAGGACGAGATCACCTGGACCTGCACGCTCGTTGACAACGCGTTCTTCCACAACGGTGACCCGATCACCGTGGACGACGTGGTGTACACGTACCAGCTCGCCATCAGCGACAACTGCACCTACAACCCGTCGGTCTGCCTGGCTCCGTTCGTGGAGTCCGTCGAGGCGGTCGACGACAGCACGGTGCAGTTCACCCTGATCGAGCCGTACGCGCCGTTCGCGACGACGATCCTCCCCGGCATCGGCATCGAGTCGAAGGCCGTGATCGAGGCGGCGTACCAGGACTTCGCTGGCGGGACCGAGGGTCTCGACCCGGCTGAGGTCACGGCCGCCATCGACGCCATCACCGGCGCCTCCGGTGCCGAGACGCCCGACTCTGCCGCGTGCGAGGCCGCCGCTGCCCAGGGCACGGCCATCCTCGATCAGGCGGGTCTCGAGTACGGTTCGGCCGAGGACTTCGCGACCGAGGACGATCCCGAGACGACCGACGTCGACGAGACCAGCGACGGTCAGTGTGACTTCGCCGCCAGCCTCCTCGACCAGCTGAACGGCATCTCGAGCCAGCTCGAGAGCGAGGGCGTGGACGCGGTCGCCGCCGTCTACAACCTGCTGTCCTTCAACCAGGAGCCGGTCGGCTCCGGCCCGTACCAGGTCGATTCGTGCAGCCTCGAGGGCTGCGTCCTGACCGCGTTCGAGGACTACTGGAACGGCGCTCCGGTCACCAAGACCATCGAGATGCCGATCTACACCGACGTCGCGACCGCGGCCAACGCGCTCGCCGCCGGTGACCTCGACTGGGTCAACGACCTGACGCCTGACGCGCGCGCCGCCCTCCAGGGTGCCGTGGCCGATGGCAGCGTCAAGCTGGCCGAGTACAACGACTTCGGCCACTACGAGATGCAGTACAACATGCACGAGTCGATCCCGCTGCCCGACGGCACGGATTGGCAGGGTTGGTTCTACGACGCCAACCTCCGCAAGGCCGTGCAGTACTGCATCGACAAGGCGAACCTGGTCGACATCGCCACCGACGGAAACGGTGTGCCGATCGAGGCCGACATCCCGCCGGCGTCGTGGGCCTTCAACCCCGACCTCCAGCCGGTGGAGCGTGACGTCGAGGCCGCCAACTCGTTCATCACCGATGGCTACACGGACGAGAACGGCGACCAGCCGTTCGGCGCCCCGATCCATCAGTGGACCCTGGGCGACGATGGCATCTACGTGAACGAGAACGGCGACCGCCTGTCGGCCCTCGTGCTCGTCCGCGCCGGTCAGCAGGACCGCATCGACTTCATGAACCTCCTCGCGGAGGAGGTCGCCGACTGCGGTATCGAGATCAACGTCCAGGCGGCTGACTTCCAGACCGTCCTGAGCCCGTCCCTCGACTGGCCGCACATTCCGCCGGGGCAGAGCGAGCCGTGGCACGCCTACTTCGGTGGCTGGGGCGTCGGTGTCGACCCCGACCCGTACGCACTGTTCCACAGCTCGCAGTGCTCGAGCGAGGAGCAGCCGGCCACGTACAACTACGTGTGCCTCCAGGACGACGAGATCGACAAGCTGATCGAAGAGGGCCTTGCCACCTCCGATCAGGAAGAGCGAACGCAGATCTACTACCAGTACCAGGAGCGCATGCAGCTGCTGCAGCCGTACCTGTTCGCGTGGTCCAACGTGAACGCAGACGGCCTGTCGGCGGGCATGCAGTACGACGATGGTGAGCTCGAGCTCGACTCCCCGACGTGGGGCTGGCGGCGCGAGCACCTCGCCAAGCTGGCTGATAGCTAGACCGATCTGACGTGGGAGCGGCCGCCAGCGGCCGCTCCCACCTCCTTCATCCCCTCGCGACCCGGTTGACCCGCCCGAGCGTCAGACCCGTCGTCGTTCCGCCGATTCCCCGAGCAGGCGGTATCATCCGTTCCCTCTCACAGGGGCAGTAACGAGATCCACGCGAATGCTTGCCTACATCATCCGCCGACTCATCCTCGCCATTCCGATCCTCTTCGGTGTCGCGCTGATCTCCTTCCTGCTCGTGTACCTCTCGCCCGGCGATCCGCTGGCGCGGTTCTTCGCGCCGAACATCCGACCTGAGACCGTCGAGCGCCTGCGCGAGATCTACGGCCTTGACAAGCCCCTCCCCGAGCAGTTCGTCGGCTGGATCAC
>DASSOH010000059.1:0-10981 GCA_035700865.1 Candidatus Limnocylindria bacterium
TCGTCGCGGGGTCCACCGGGATGGCGGCCTCGGCCGCCCGGGCCATCGCCGCGGAGGGCGGCCGGGTGTTCGTGGCGTCACGCACCGCCGACCACGCCCGGGCGCTGGTGGACGACCTGGGCGGCGACCATGGATGGATCGCGGCCGATCTGTCACGCGAGGACGACGCCCACGCTGCCGTCGGGGCAGCCGGTGAGCGGTTCGGCCGCATCGACGCCGTCTACGCGGTCGCCGGCATCTCCGGACGACGCTTCGGCGATGGCCCACTGCACGAGGCGACCCTGGAGGGCTGGCGGGCGGTGCTCGAATCGAACCTGACGAGCCTCTTCCTGGTCTCCCGCGCGGCGCTGCGTCTCATGCTCGAGCAGGAGCCAGACGCGGACGGCCAGCGCGGTGCGATCCTCGCCATGTCCAGCGTCCTCGCCCGGCATCCGTCACCCCGGCACTTCGCCACGCACGCGTACGCGGCGTCCAAGGGCGGGATCGAGGCGCTGGTGCGGGCGGCCGCGGCCTTCTACGCGCCGCACGGCATCAGGGTCAACGCCATCGCGCCGTCGCTCGTCGCCACGCCGATGAGCCGCCGCGCCCAGGGTGATCCGCGGATCGTGGCCTACCTCGGCGGGAAGCAGCCGCTGGCGTCCGGGCCGATCGACGCCGATGCGGTCACGGCGGTGGCGCTCCACCTCCTCAGTCGCGAGGCGCGCCTGGTCACGGGCCAGGTGATCGACGTCGACGCCGGCTGGGGCGTCAGCGAGGGCTGATCAGGCCCGGCCGGCCGCTGCCTCGTCCTCGCGCTTCCGGCCCGCCAGCCGGATCAGGTCCTCGTGCAGCTCGAACCAGACCGAGTGGTAGCTGTCCACGCGGGGAGAGGCCACGAAGCGCTGGTCGCCCGCGCGCGCCAGCTCGAGGGCCGAGGTGAGGCGCGCCCCGTAGACGGCGTAGTGGCGCAGGGCCTCCGCCAGCGGCGCCATCCATGTCGCCACGTCGTCATGGAGCCGTCCGAGGTCGTCCAGGACGCCGGCGTCGTACGCCGCGTCGCCGTGATCGTTGAGCGCCTGTTCGCCGTCGACCTCGCGCACCTGCCAGGCGGTGACGATCTCCTTCATCCGGCGGTCGTAGGCATGGAAGCCGTCGAGGGCTTCGGTCGCGCGCGTCTCGCCGATCTCGGCCCGGTCGCGGGCGAACGACTCGAGGGCGGCGAGCCTCCCGGTCGGCGTCAGCCGAACGGCGCCATCCGCGGCGGCGGCCGACCCCTCCCGGGCCAGCTCCTCCAGCAGGGGACGAAGGGTGGCCGGCGCGACCCGCATCGCCTCCGCCAGCTGCTCGACGCTGGCGCCGCCCTTGATCATCGCCACGCGGAGCACGTCTCCCGCGGTGACGTCTCGGCCGGCCAGCTCCGTCGGGGCCGATGGCGAGGCCTCGTGCTCGGGCGTCGCCGCGCGCTCGGCCGGCACCTCGATCCCGAGCTGCTCCGCCCACTGGAGCAGCGTAGCGGCCTCGGGCGCGATCTCCCAGCTGCCCTCCAGGTCGCCCGCGTGGACCTCGCCGGTGCTCCCGTCGATCGTGATCGGGGCGCCGGCGGGCAGCTCCACCTCGCCGATCCGGACGACGCCGTCACCGACCTGGACCTGCGAGGCGCCCACGACGGCGGGGATGCCCCAGCCCCTGGCCACCACGGCGGCGTGGCTCGCCAGTCCGCCGCGCGAGGTCAGGACGCCGGCGGACCGCGCCATGCCGGGCACGTCCTCGGGCGAGGTCTCGGCGCGGACCAGGATGGCGGGACGGCCGGCGTCGGCAGTCGCTTCCGCCGCCGACGAGGAGAGGACGATCTCGCCGGTCGCGACGCCGGGGGAGGCCGGCAGACCGGTGGCGAGGGGGGCGGGACGCTCGCCGGCACCGACGAACACCAGCGGCGGATTGGCCAGCTGGCGCAGCACGCGACCGACCGCCGCCTCGCGCGTCAGGGGGAAGTCCGGATCGGAGGCCATCTCGATCGCGATGCGAAGCGCGGCACGCGGGCTCCGCTTCCCGGCCCGGACCTGCAGCATCCAGAGTCGCCCCTGCTCGATGGTGAACTCGATGTCGCACAGGTCGGCGTAGTGGTGCTCGAGCGTCGCGGCATGGCGGCGCAGCTCGTCGGCGACGGCGGGGAGCCGCTGCTCCAGCACGGAGATGGGCTGCGGCTCGTGGCCCCCGGCCACCACGTCCTCGCCCTGGGCGTCGAACATCACGTCGCCATACGGCGCCGCTTCGCCGGTCGAGGGATCGCGGGTGAAGAGCACCCCCGTCGCCGAGTCCGCACCGCGGTTGCCGAAGACCATGGCCTGGACGGTCACGGCCGTCCCGAGCGACTCGTCGATCCCCTCGCGCCGGCGGTACGCCCGCGCGCGCTCGCTGTTCCAGGAGCGGAACACCGCCTCGATCGCCCGGCGCAGCTGCTCCCACGGATCGGACGGAAGCTCGTCGGTGCCGATGACGGCGCGGTACCCGTCGCGCAGCCGCTGCAGGCAGTCGGCCGCGAACCGCTCGTCGCCGGAGGCGGCGGCCAGTCCCCGCACGCCGTCGGGAGCCAGCCCCAGGTTCAGGATCGTGTCCATCATCCCGGGCATCGAGACGGGCGCGCCGGACCGGACGCTGACGAGGAGCGGATCGGCGGGGTCACCGAAGCGGCGCCCCACCCGCGACCCCAGGCGATCGACGTGCATCCTGATCTCGTCGTCGAGCCCCGGCGGCCAGTGGCCGGCGAGATAGGCCGTGCAGGCCTCGGTCGTGATCGTGAAGCCCGGCGGCACCGGCAGGCCGAGGTCGGTCGCCATGGTGACGAGGTTGGCTCCCTTCCCGCCGAGCAGGCGCACCAGCTCGCCCCCATCGGAGGTCGGGGGCTCGTCGAAGGCGAAGACGTATCTGGAGGGGCTGGCGTGCATCGGTCCGGGCAACTCCTGGCGCGTGGCGGCCGCCTTGGCCGGATACTGGCGGCGGCGTGAGCTCTTCGGCATTATGATCGATCATCGATAGAATGCCGGCGACGGAGGTAGGCGATGGCGGTGGATGCGCAGGAGCCGGTGCTCGACCAGTTCCTCGGCAGCGACGAGTTCCCGATCGAGTGGCGCTCCGAGCGCGAGAAGGAGCTGTTCTGGGTCTTCGACGACCTCCACTGCCCGCATCCGTTGAGCCCGATGTTCTACGAGATCGGCGGCTGGTGGCTCACCTGCGACCACATGTTCCGCCGCTTCGGCACCCCGTTCGCCTGCGACTGGATCACGAAGAACGTCAACGGCTACCTCTACACCGCCGCCGTCCCCGCCGATTCGGCGTGGGCGGTCGACGCGATGGAGTACGGCTATCGCTACGGCGCTCGCGTGCCGCTGGCCGGGGACTACGCCACGAACATCGGGGCGTACCTCGACGCCGCCCTGCCGGTCTACGGCGAGCACTTCGTCGACTGGTGGCGCGGCCGCCTGGTCCCGGAGATGGAGCGCAACTTCGCCTTCCTGGAGGGTGAGCTCGCTCGGCAGGACGCCATGAGCGTGATGGAGCTCGCGGTCCTGCTGGAGGACGCGATCGACGTCCACGACCGGCACTGGAAGATCCACTGGATGCTCAACTTCGCCCAGCTGTCGGCCACCCTGAAGCTCCGCGCCGTCATGGAGAAGACCCATGGCAGCGTCGACGAGGCACTGCTCGGGCGCCTGCAGAACTCCGCCAGCGATCGCAACTGGGACTCGATCAGGGCGCTGTGGGAGATGAAGGAGGAGGCGAAGGCGGACGGCGAGCTGTCGCGGGCCTTCGGCCACGACACCGCGGGCGAGATCCTCGCCGCCCTGGAGGCGACCGAGCGCGGACGTCGCTTCGTCGCCGAGCGGGTCACGCCGTACCAGCAGGAGTTCGGCTGGCACGCGGTCTGGAGCCACGAGTTCGTCTTCCCGACGGTGTACGAGAAGATGGAGCCGGTGATCGAGCTCGTGCGCGGCTACCTGGAGACCGATTACGACTACCCCGCCACCATGGGCGCGCTGAAGGCGGACATCGAGGCCGCCTCGCGCGAGATCCTCGAGGGCCTGGAGGGCGAAGCGCTCGAGGAGATGCGCGCGGCGAACGAGACGAACCTGCAGATGGCACCCCTCACGCCGGACCATCACTTCTACATCGACCAGGGGGCGAACGCCCACGTGCGCCTGGTGCTCATCGCCATCGGTCGCAAGCTGGTCGAGCGCGGTGACCTGCACGAGCCGGACGACGTGATCTTCCTCCGCTACAACGAGCTCCGCGTGCTGATGGCCGACTCGACCGCCATCGACGCGCGCGCCCTGGTCGAGCAGCGACGCGAGGAGCGGGAGCGGGCCTACGCCTTCAGGCCGCCGGCCTGGATCGGGACGGCGACGCAGAGCCAGCTGGACTTCCCGTACCTGACCAACTGGGGCTTCCCCGAGAAGTTCCACCGCAAGCCGGGCGAGGCGGCCGACCGGGTGGCCGGCATCGGCGGATCGCCGGGCGTCGTGGAGGGCGTCGCGCGGGTCGTGCTGCGCGAGGACCAGTTCGACGAGGTTCGTGCCGGCGACATCCTGGTCTGCCACATGACCAACCCGGCCTGGGTCGTCCTCTTCACCAAGATCGCGGGGCTGGTCACCAACGCCGGCGGTCTCACCGCGCACCCGGCCGTCCTCAGCCGGGAGTTCGGCATCCCGGCGGTCGTCGGCACCCAGGACGCGACCCAGCGCATCCGCACCGGCGACCGGGTCCGCGTGGACGGCGGCACGGGCGTCGTCGAGATCCTGGAGGCTGCCGCGCAGCCGAAGAACGATCTCTTCACGGCATGACGCGGTGCGCGGAGTCGAGTCGATGAGCCAGGTCAACGTCGCGGGCACGGAGGCGCAGGTGGACGGCCGCCCCGAGGGCCGCAGCCCGCTCCAGCTCACCGCCGCCACGGCCACCGACATCTGGAACGACTCGTGCGCCGTCGACGAGCTCGAGTACGCCATCGCCCACGGCGCGGTGGGGGCCACGGCGAACCCGACGATCGTCCACGACACGTGGAAGAAGGACCCGGACCGATGGCGCTCGCGCGTTCGCGAGCTCGCGCGCGAGCACCCGCACGCCACGGAAGTCGACCTCGCCTGGCTGATCGTCGAGGAGATGTCCGCCGAAGGCGCTGCGCTGCTGCTGCCGGCCTTCGAACGCCACGCCGGTCGCCAGGGACGCCTCTCGATGCAGACCAACCCGCAGCTCTGGCGCAGTCCGGAGCCGATGCTCGCGCAGGGCGTGCACTTCACGTCGGTCGCGCCGAACATCGTCGTGAAGTTCCCGGCGACCTCGGTCGGCATCGGCGTGATGGAGGAGGCGACGTACCGCGGCGTCTCGGTGAACTGCACCGTCTCGTTCTCGGTCGCGCAGGCCGTCGCCGCCGCCGAGGCCGTCGAGCGCGGCCTGGAGCGGCGCGAGCGTGACGGCCTGCCCACCGACGAGATGGGGCCCGTCATCACGATCATGGTCGGACGCATCGAGGATTGGCTCCGCGTCCGGGCCGAGCGGGATCGGATCAGCGTGCATCCGTCGGCGCTGCCGTGGTCCGGCGTCGCCGTCTTCAAGCGCGCGTACCGGCTGTTCCGCGAGCGCGGCTATCGCGCGCGGCTCCTGGCGGCCGCCATCCGGCACCACCTCCACTGGACGGAGTTCGTCGGCGGCGACGTCGTGATCACGCTGCCATCGGCGTGGCAGAAGCGCTTCAACGCCTCCGGGCTCGCGGTGCAGGAGCGGATGGACGAGCCCGTGGAGCCCGCGTACGTGGACGAGCTCACGCGCCGCTTCGCCGACTTCCGCGCCGCGTACGAGCCCGACGGCCTCCGGGTCGAGGAGTTCGACGCGTTCCCCCCGACGGTCAGGACGCTGCGAGCCTTCATCGACAGCTACCACGACCTGCTCGCCGCCGTCACCGACGCGCAGCTTCCCGATCCCGACGTGGCGGGCGCCTGAGCATGGCGTACGCCGTCGCCGCCACGTGGCGAGCACTCGAGGGGCAGCAGGACGAGGTCCGGCGCATCCTGGAGCAGGTGGCTCCGCTCAGCCGCGCGGAGCCGGGCTGTCGGATGTTCGTCGTCCACGAGTCGCCCGACGACCCGCGCACCTTCTTCCTGTACGAGCAGTACGACGACGAATCGGCCTTCCAGGCGCATGCCGCGAGCGAGCACGTGCGACGCCACGTCCTGGAGGACGCGGTGCATCGGCTCGAGCACCGCGAGCGAACCTTCTACCGCACCACCGACGCATGACGGACGATCGGTGACGCAGCTCGACCCGCCCACCGGCCCGCTCGCCCGCAGCGTCCTGAGCTCGCAGGTGAAGGACCGGATGCTGCAGTGGATCGTGGAGGGAGAGCTCGCGCCGGGATCGCGGATCATCGAGACGCGCATCGCCCGTCAGCTCGGGACGAGCCAGGCGCCCGTCCGGGAGGCGCTGCGGGACCTGGCCACCCTGGGTCTCGTCGACGTCCACCCGTACCGCGGGGCGCGCGTGCGCCAGCCCGAGCCCGAGGAGCTGGTCGAGGCCATGGAGCTGCGCGGGGAGCTGGAGGCGGTGGCGGCACGCACCGCGGCACGACGCATCGACGACGCCACGCTCGCTCAGATGCGGGAGCTGCTCGAGGCCATGCGCGCCAGCGCCGCGCGCGACGACGCCCACGCCCAGGCGATGCAGAACTCCGCGTTCCACACCTGCGTGATCACCGCGTCGGGCAATCGCACCCTGCAGCGGCTGTGGTCGATGCTCGAGCCCTTCGCGCGCACCTACCTGACCGCCACGGCACCGGGGGCCGACCTGCACTGGCTCGCCGAGCGCCACGTGGCGATCCTCGAGGCCCTGGAGACGCGCGACGCGGAGGCGGCCGCGGAGGCCATGCGCATCCACGCCCGCGAGGCGGAGCGGCAGGTGCTCGCGGCACCGGAGGCCGGCTGAGTCCATGTTCGCCTACGCGCGCCCCGAGCGACTGGACGAGGTCTTCGCGCTGTGGGACGCCGAGCCCACGGCGCGGCTGCTCTCCGGCGGCACGGACCTCCTGGTCGCCATCCGCACGGGCCGCGCGCGGCCACCGCTGGTCATCGACCTCAAGCGCGTGCAGGAGCTGGCACCGGGGATCGCCGAGCGGGACGGCGCACTGCGCATCGGCGCCTCGACGGTCCTCTCCGACCTCGTGGCCGACCCTCGCGTGCGGGCGGCCTTCCCCGCGCTGGTGGACGCCGCCCTGGTCGTCGGGTCCATCCAGATCCGCAACCGGGCGACGCTGGTCGGGAACGTCTGCAACGCCTCGCCCGCGGCCGACACCGCCACACCCCTGCTGGCCTACGGCGCCAGTGTCGAGATCAGCGGCCGATCGGGGACGCGACGGGTGGCGCTCGACGCATTCTTCGTCGGCCCGGGACGCACGGCCCTGGAGCCGTCGGAGGTCGTCAGCGCCATCGAGCTGCCGCTCCCGACGGGACCGATCGGTGCGGCCTTCCGCCGCATGACGCGGCGTCGGGGCGTCGACCTCGCGACGGTGAACCTCTGCTGCGTGGTCGCGTCCGACGGGGTGACCCGAATCGGCTTCGGCGCCGTCGCGCCACGGCCCCTGCTGGTCGTCGACGACAGCGGCGTGCTGGCCGACCCGGACGCGGACCCCGATGCGCAGGAAACGGTGCTCCGTCGCCTGGCGGCCGAGACGTCGCCGATCTCCAACGTGCGGGCCAGCCGCGAGTACCGGGCGGCGATGCTCCTGGTCCTCACGCGGCGGGCGCTGGCGGCCGCGCGCAAACGTCTCGACGAGGCCCGCCATGGCGGCCGATGAGCTGCGGATCCGGATCGCGGTCAACGACGACCGGCGCGAGCTCGACGTGGCCGTGCATCACACGCTGCTCGACGTGCTGCGCGATCGGCTGGGACTGACCGGAACCAAGGAGTGCTGTGCGGAGGGCGAGTGCGGGGCGTGCACCGTCCTGCTGGACGGGCGCGCCGTCAACTCCTGCCTCATCCTCGCCGTCGAGGCGGACGGACGCGAGGTCACGACCATCGAGGGCCTGGCCGACGGCGACCGCCTCAGCCGGCTCCAGGCGGCCTTCCTGGAGCGTGGAGCCGTGCAGTGTGGCTTCTGCATCCCGGGCATGGTGATGTCGGCGCACTACCTGCTGTCCCACACGCCGCATCCCGACGCCGCCGAGATCCGGGAGGGCCTCTCCGGCAACCTCTGCCGCTGCGGTGGCTACAACCAGATCTGCAGCGCCGTCGCGCTCGCCGCCTCGACCGCTGACGCGGAGGCCGGTGAATGACCGATGCCGACCGTCGGCCGGCGCCCGCGGCGTCGGAGCCGGACGGCCACCCGCGGGCAGGGCGCAGCGAGGCGATCGCCGGCAGCCTGCCGGAGCACCACGAGCGGCCATCGACCGCTGCCGAATCCCCCATCGGCCGTTCGATCACCCGCTCGGGCGGCGTCGAGCGAGCCACCGGAAGCCAGCCCTACGTCGCGGACCTCCACCTGGACGGCACGCTCCACGCCCGCCTCGTGCATCTCGACGTGGCCCGCGCGCGGATTCGATCCATCGACCCGAGCGCCGCGTTGGCCGTCCCGGGCGTCCGGCTGGTGGTCACCGCCGACGACCTCCCCGATCCGATGCCCCGCTTCGGGCCGGGATACGCGGACCGTCCGCTCCTCGCGACCGGCGAGACCAAGTACCACGGGGAGCCGGTGGCGGTCGTGGTGGCCGACACCGTCGATGCGGCGGATGAGGCCGCGCGCCTCGTCCGTGTCGAGGCGGAGCCGATGCCCGCCGTCCTCACCATCGAGCAGGCGCTCGACCCGTCGTCGCCGCTGGTGCGCGAGCCGGAGCTCCGCGACCCCGACGATCCGCTGCGCGCGTCGAACACGCTGGCCGAGTGGCGCTTCGGGTGGGGCGACGTCGACGCGGCCGTCGCGGACCGGGTGATCGAGAACGTCTACACCGCCGCGGCCACCACGCACTTCGCCATCGAGCCGCACGCCTTCATGGCCGCGCCCGACCGCGACGGCGTCGCGATCTGGAGCACCATCCAGCACCCCTACGTCCTCCAGCGGCTGGTCGCCGCGACCCTGGACCTGCCGGTCGCGAAGGTTCGCGTCTTCGCGCCGGACCCCGGCGGCGCATTCGGCGGGAAGCAGCACGCCAAGTACGAGCCACTCCTGGCGCTGCTCGCGCTCCGACTCGGCCATCCCGTCCGCCTGGTGCTGACGCTGGAGGAGACCTTCCAGGCGGTGCGCGGACCGACCTTCGGCATCCACATCCGGAGCGGATTCCGCTCGGACGGCACCATCGCCTTCCAGGACATCGAGAGCAACGGGCTGCTCGGCGCGTACGCGGACATCGGCCACCGGGTCGTCTCGAAGAGCAGCTACCTCGCCTGCGGCCCGTACCGCACGCCGGACGCCCGGATCCACGTCCGGGCGCTGCTCTCGCACACGCCGCCGGCCACGGCCCTGCGTGGCTTCGGCAGTCCCCAGATGGCGTGGGCGTTCGAGTCGCAGATGGACGAGGCCGCTCGGACGCTGGGGCTGGACCGGCTCGAGATCCGGCTGCGCAACCTGGCGCGCAGGGGCGAGGAGATCGTGCGAGGCGCGGGCGACACGCCGGCCGACGGCGAGTGGGCGCAGGCCGTCCGCAAGGCGGCGGCATGGATCGGCTGGGACGCGCCTCGGCCGGCCGGGCACGGCCGCGGCCTGGCGGTCGGCATCAAGTCGTCGGCCACGACCGGCGCCTCGTACGCCATCGTGCGGCTGCTCCACGACGGCAGTGCGACCGTCCTGGCCGGCACCTCCGACATGGGCCAGGGAGCCCGCACGCTGCTGGCGCAGATCGCGGCGCAGGAGCTCGGCACCAGCGTCGATCGCGTGGCGGTCGTCATGGGCGACACCGCGACGGCGCCGTACGACATGCAGACGTCGGCGAGCCGGTCGACGGTGTTCATGGGCACCGCCGTGCAGCGGGCCTGTGCCGACGTGCGCGCCCGGCTCGCCGAGCTGGCCTCGACCACGTACGGCATCCCGCTGCCCGACGTGGAGGTCCTGCCGGGCACGGTGCGGCTTCCCGACCGGCGCCTGACCTTCGTGGAGCTGATGGCCGACGCGTTCGGTCCCATGCTGGGCGAGGTCATCGGCTCCGGCTCGCGGCGCGGCGCGTACCTGGCGGACCATCCGCTCGGCGGCCACGCCGCCTTCTACGAGTTCAGCTGCACGGCTTCGGAGGTCGCGGTCGACCCGGAGACCGGCGAGGTGCGGCTGCTGCGACACGTGACGGTCTCCGACGTGGGGAGGGCCCTGAACCCGACCCAGGTCGCCATGCAGGACGAGGGAGCGGCGATGATGGGCCTGGGGCAGACCCTGATGGAGCACCTCGTCTTCGACGCCGATTCGGGCCGCATCGAGAACCTGGGCGCCCTGGACTACCGGATCCCGACCACCAAGGACGTGCCGCTGGAGATGGCGTCCCTGGTGGTCGAGAACGAGGACGGCCCCGGTCCGTACGGCTCGAAGGGCACGGGCGAGAGCGGACTGCTGTCGACCGCCCCGGCCGTCGCGTCGGCCATCACCGATGCGACCGGCGTCGTCCTGCGCGACCTGCCGCTCACGCCGGAGCGCATCTGGCGGGCGCTTCGGGACCGGCGGCCCTAGGAGGCGGCCGGGCTGGGCAGCGGCGTCGGCTGCGGCGTGCGCCGGTCGAAGCGGACGTACTCGGTGTAGCCCGCGCCACGCGCGATCCGGACCACGTCGTCATGCCCCCACGCCGCCTCCGCCGGCTGGTGCCCGTCCGACGCGAGCGTGATCGGGATCCCGGCGCCCCGGAATAGCGGCAGGATGCCCGCCGACGGGAAGGTGTCCCCCACGGGGTAGCGCAGGCCGGCGCTCGAGACCTCGACCGCGGTGCCGCTGCGCGCGGCGGCCTCGACGACCGGCTGGTAGAGGGCCGTCAGGTCGCCATCCGGCCAG
>DASSOH010000060.1:0-31135 GCA_035700865.1 Candidatus Limnocylindria bacterium
GCGGCGGCCTTCGCCATGGCCAGCGGCGTCCCGATCGTGCCGTGCGCCATCGTGGGCACCACGGAGCTGTGGTTCCGCAAGCGCATCGAGGTGCGCTTCGGGCCACCGATCCAGCCGGACCCGGGGCTGCGCGGCCACGCCGGCCGGGACGCGCTGGAGGCACGCATGCGCCAGGCCATCGCCGCGCTCCTTCCGGCGCACGAGCCGAGGCGCTCGCGCCGCAGGCCGCTCGGGCGGCTGCTGACCGACGTCCTGAACGGCGCCGACGACGTCGCCCGACGCCACGGCGAGCTCGCCGAGCGGTAGCATCGGTCCCGCATGCTCCCCGTCATCTGGACCCTCTTCGCCGTGCTCGCCGTGGGCGGCTTCCTGATGATCGCCGCCTACTGGCTGGACGTGCAGGACCGTCCCGACCTGACGTTCCGCGGGCGTGTCGCCTGGTCGGCCGGCGTGCTGCTCTTCCCGCTGACCATCCCGGCCTACGCCTTCGTGGGCGGTGCCGACTGGCCGCCGTTCCTGCGCGCGGCCAGCCTGGTGCCGATCGTCGCGGTCGTCCTCTTCCTGGGCTTCGTCTTCGGCGTCTTCGCCTGACGGCGGCCGCTGCGGGCGCATCGGCCTATGATCGGCCCATGACCAGCCAGATCGACGCCGACCGCATGACCGATGCGGCCCTCGCCTACGTCCGCGACCACGATGCCGAGCACCTCGCGCAGCTCGACGAGTTCCTGCGCATCGAGAGCGTTTCGGCCGATCCGGAGCGCAACGGCGAGGTGCGGCGAGCGGCGGCGTGGATCGTGGCGCAGATGGAGTCGCTGGGCATCGAGCGCGCGACCATCCACGAGACGAGCGCCCACCCGATCGTCACCGGCGAGTGGATGCACGCCGGAGACGCCGCGCCAACGGTGCTGGTCTACTGCCACTACGACGTGCAGCCGGCGGATCCGCTGGACGAGTGGATCCGGCCGCCGTTCGAGCCCCGTCACGAGGACGAGCGCGTGTACGCCCGTGGCGCCGGCGACGACAAGGGCCAGCTCTTCATGCACCTCAAGGCGGTCGAGGCCTGGATGCGCACCGCCGGCCGGCTGCCGGTCAACCTGCGGTTCTTCTTCGAGGGCGACGAGGAGGTCGGCTCGGAGCCGATCGAGGAGTTCATCGCCGCCCACCCCGACCTGCTGCGCGCCGACGTCTGCGTCGTCAGCGACGGCGACACCTTCGACGACGAGGGCACCCCCGCCATCGGCTACGGCCTGCGCGGCATCGCCTACTGGGAGATCAAGGTCCGCGGACCGCGGCAGGACGTCCACTCCGGCCAGTACGGGGGCGGCGTCGACAACCCGGCCAACGTCCTGGTCCGCCTCCTCGCCTCGCTGGTCGACCAGGACGGGCGCGTCGCGGTCCCCGGCTTCTACGACGACGTCCGCGACCTGACGCCCGAGGAGCGCGAGGCCTACGCCGCCCTGCCGTTCGACGAGCGCGCGTGGGCCGACGAGACCGGCGTGCCCGCGCCGATGGGCGGCGAGCGCGGCTACACCCTCAAGGAGCGGCTCTCCGCGCGCCCCACGTTCGACGTCAACGGCATCTGGGGCGGCTACCAGGGCGAGGGGGCGAAGACCATCATCCCGGCGTGGGCGGCGGCCAAGGTCTCGACCCGGCTCGTGCCGGACCAGGACTACCGCGCCATCGAGCGGGCCATGAAGGCGCACATCGAGGCGATCGCGCCCCCCACCGTCCGGACGGAGGTCCGCATCATCCACGGTGGCGCGCCGGCCATCACCCCGCTCGATCATCCGGGCGTCGCCCCGGCGCGCCGGGCCCTCACGGCGGGCTTCGGGCGCGAGCCGCTGTTCCAGCGCTCCGGCGGATCGGTGCCCGTCGTCGCGGCGCTGGACGCGCAGCTGGGACTCAAGACGCTGATGCTCGGCTTCGCGAACCCGACCGGCAACTTCCACGCGCCGAACGAGTGGATGAGCCTGCTCAACATCCGCAACGGGCTCGCGTCGCTGGTGCACCTGTGGGCCGAGCTGGGTGGCATGTCGGCGGAGGAGCTGCGCGGCTAGGGCCGTTGCTCACTTGCGCGCCCGTTGGCGCGGGGCTACCGTCGGACCGAGATTTCCGCTGATTTGGACCATCGTGCCCGCACGACCGCCGACCGGCGATCCGCCGGCCGAACCCGACGATCCCTGGCTCCCGCTCGGCGCGGCGTCGCGCCTGGTCGGCGTGGGCCCCGACACGCTGCGTCGCTGGGCGGATACGGGCAAGGTCCAGAGCTACCAGACGCCCGGCGGGCACCGGCGCTTCCTGCGCTCCAGCCTGGAGGCGATGATCAACGCGCCGCGTCGCAACCGCTATGGCATGGACCGCCTCCCCGGCTCGACGCAGACGATGGCCGGCGAGCTGCATCGCCGCGTGCAGCGCACCGGCTTCGCGGGCGCCCCGTGGCAGGCACGCCTGAGCGCCGAGCAGCGCGAGGAGTTCCGACGCTGGGGGCAGCGGACCTTCCAGCTGGTGATCGAGTACGTCGCCGCGACGAAGAAGGCGGAACGCGACCTGCTGCTCCAGGAGGCCGAGCGGATGGGCGCCCTCTACGGTGCCGAGGCATCGGCCGCCGGGCTGACCCTGGCCGAGACGGTCGAGGCCTTCCTCTTCTTCCGCTCACCGGTCATCGACGCGATCACCGGGCACCTGCGCCGCCGCGCCGCCGAGGTGAGCGAGGTCACCACGGCCTTCCGGGAGGCCAACGCGGCCATCGACCAGGTGCTCGTGACGGTCGTCAGCTCGCACCGCGAGCGGCGCTGATCCGGCGGCGGCCGCGGCGCCCGGTCACTCCACCAGGTAGAGCTCCGTCGACGTGGTGTTCAGGCGCTCGCCGCCGTCCGCGGTGCAGACCACGATGTCCTCGATCCGGGCGCCCCACGTGCCCTCCAGGTAGATGCCCGGCTCCACGCTGAAGGCGTTCCCCTCCTCGAGCGGTTGGGCGTTGGTGGCGACCAGGTACGGCTCCTCGTGGGTCTCCAGGCCGATGCCGTGGCCGGTCCGATGGATGAACGCCTCGCCGTAGCCGGCGTCGGCGATGACGTCCCGGGCGGCGGCGTCGACATGGGCGGCCGGGACACCGGGCCGGACGGCCTCGCAGGCGGCGCGCTGCGCGTCGCGCAGCACGGAGTAGAGGGCGGCGAACTCGCCCGGCGGCTCGCCGACGAACGCGGTGCGGGTCGTGTCGCTGCAGTACCCGGCCCGCGTCCCACCGATGTCGAGCACGACCGCGTCGCCCTCGCCGATGACGCGCTCGCCGGGCACGTGGTGCGGGCTCGCGGCGTTCGGCCCGGACGCGACGATGGCGAAGTCCGCGGACTGGTGGCCCGCCTCGAGCAGGAGGTCGCGCACGTGCGCGCTGACCTCGGCCTCCGTCCGCCCGGACAGGCGCTCGGCGGTGATGGCGCGCATGGCTTGATCGGCCGCCGATGCGGCGGCCCGCAGGCGCTCGACCTCGGCCGCTGCCTTGACGCGTCGCAACGAGGCCATGGCGGGGCCGGCGACCACCATCTCCGCCGGGTCCAGCGCGGCGCGCAGGGCGAGCGAGAAGCGAGCCCACATCTGGTCCTGCACGGCGACGCGCATCGAGGCGCCGACCAGCCCCTGCACCAGCCGGAACGGGTCGTCCGTCTCGTCCCAGGCGAGCAGCTCGATCCCGTCCGCCAGCTCCCCGAGCTCGTGGCGGGCCAGCGGAGCCTCCAGCCGGGGCACCACCAGCGCGGCCTCGCCCTCCGCGTGCACGACCAGGCAGGTGAGCCGCTCGAGCGCCGGTGCCTGGTAGCCGAGCAGGTAGGCGTAGTCCGGCGACGGGGTGATGAGCAGCGCGTCGATGTCGCGATCCGCGGCCGCGCGAGCCGCCCGGTCCAGGCGGTCGCGGTGGACGTCGGGGCCGAAACGCAACACCGCGCCGGAGGCAGGAGTCATGGACGAAGGCTACACCGATGACCCATTGCGATCGGCATTCGGGCAGCGCAGGCTGGAAGCTCCGCGTGTCAGACTGTCATACAGCGTCATACGCGGGGGACATGCGTGGACATTCGCGGGAGGAGCGGGGCGATGCGACGACGGCACGGCGGACACGTACGGCGCGGAGCCGCCATGCTCGCCCTCCTGATCGGGGCGACGCTGACGCTGCCGCTCCCGTCGCCGGCCCGCGCCGGGTCTCCGATC
This sequence comes from Candidatus Limnocylindria bacterium, assembly GCA_035700865.1. Taxonomy (GTDB): domain Bacteria; phylum Chloroflexota; class Limnocylindria; order QHBO01; family QHBO01; genus JACDBZ01. Next base: position 4,204 of record DASSOH010000060.1, read on the forward strand.
GCGGATGCGACGGCCGAGCTGGCCGCGACCTACGGCGGTTCGCCGGCCGACTACACCCTGCTCTACGAGCGGACCGCCAGCGTGCCGCTGTCGGGCGCGTCGGTGTGGGCGGGCAAGTTCCTGGATCGTCGCAGCGGCGAGATCCGCCTCGTCTACCGGGACGTCGCCACGGGGACGACGGACGGGCCCCGGCTCCTGGGCCAGGAGCGCGCGCAGGCGGTTGCCGCGGTGACGGCGCTCGAGGCCAAGGGCGACGCGGAGCTGCGCGGCGCGGTGACCGGGCGCGGCCCCGAACAGTCGGTCCCGGTCGGCGTGTGGCTGGAGGTGGACCTGGCCGCGGCCGAGCAGGGCGTCATCGCGGCGCACCCCGAGCTCGCCTGGGACGGGAACCGCCCGCTGGTGGACGACCTCGAGACCATGCGACGCATCCGCGCCGAGCTGTGGCAGGCCCGCGCCACCGCGCTGGCGCCCGCGCTCGACGCCTTCGCGGCGCAGGTGTCGGCCCTCGGCGGCAGCGTGGCGTATGCCTCGACGACGGCGCCACTGGCCTACGTCGACCTGCCGGCCGGCCGCGTGGCCGACCTCGCCGCGCTCCCGGAGGTCGCGTCGCTGGGGTTGGAGCGGGCGTGGCGGACGAGCATGGCCAGCGCCGGCCCCGCCGTGCAGGCCGACTGGACCGGTGGCACCGAGGACCAGGGCAACGGCGTGCGGGTGGCCGTGGTCGAGTACCACAACGTCCGCAACTCCGGCGACCTCGCCGGCCGCGTCGCCGCCTCCTACAGCACCAGCGGCAGCCTGGCCTACACCGGCGCCGGCACCTTCGACCACCCGACCTGGGTGGCCGGCGCCATCGCCGGGCGCGGGACGTATCCGGGGGTGGCCCCCGGCGCGCTGATCGTCAGCGCCTCGACCGGCGGCGGCGGCGCATCGGTCACGCGCGATCGGCAGATCATCGCGGCGGCGGACTGGGCCTCCAACCCGGCCGGCGGCGACGCGGACGTCATCAGCGCCAGCATCGGCCAGGACACGGCCACCGGCTCCGAGGAGGCGCGGCGCTACTTCGACGCCTTCGTCGACCAGGGCGGCCACCTGGCCGTGGCGGCCGCGGGCAACTACTCGACCTTCGGCCACTGGGACATCCTCTCGCCGGGCACCGCCTACAACGTCCTCACCGTCGGCGGCCTGGACGACCGCAACACCACCGATCGCTGGGACGACGGCATCTGGTACGGCAGCTCGAACGGCAGCAACTACCGCGATCGGACCGATGCGGCCTGGAACACGCACGGCGACTACAACAAGCCCAACGTGTCGGCGCCCGCGGCGTCGGTCGTGACGGCGAACGGCCTCGGGGCCAGTGGCACCAGCGTGGCCACCCCGATCGTCGCCGGCATCGCGGCGCAGATCATCGCCCGCGTGCCCACCCTCGCCCTCCGACCGGAGGCCGCCCGGGCGATCATCATGGCCGGTGCCATCAACCACGCGCCCATGCCCGACGGCTCGCTCAACGCCGACCACGAGGGCACGGGCTCGGCATCGGCCCTGTGGGCGAACCGGCTGCTCAACGCCGGCGACGGCACGTACGGCGGCTACCGGATGGGGTCGATGGGCGCGGGGGAGACCGTCGCGCAGGACGTGGCCGTGACCGCCGGCCAGCGGGTCAAGGTCGTGGTCACCTGGAACAGCCGCGCCGCGGCCGGCAACGACCAGCTGCTCGCCGACCTGGACCTCGTCGTCATCCAGCCCGATGGCAGCCGCACCGGCTCGTACACCATCGACAACAACTACGAGTGGGTCGAGTTCGTCGCCTCGGGCTCCGGCACGGCCCGCATCGAGGTGCGACAGTCGCGCTTCGAGGGCAGCAGCGAGCGCTACGGGCTGGCCTGGTCGAAGGTCAACCTGGGCACGCCGTACCGGATGGCCGGCGTCGACCGATACGCCACGGCGGCCACCATCAGCTCGTGGCACTTCGCGCCCGGCGTGCCGGTCGCGTACGTGGCCACCGGGCGCAACTTCCCCGACGCCCTGGCCGTCGGGCCCGTGGCCGGGCTGCAGCGCGGCCCGGTGCTCCTGACCGATCCGTCCAGCATCCCGGACTCGACGCGCAGCGAGCTCGCCCGGCTGCGCCCCCAGCGCATCGTGGTGGTCGGTGGCGAGGGCGTCGTCTCGCCGGGCGTCGTGTCGCAGCTCCAGGCCTACACCGGCCAGCCCGTCGGCCGCCTCGCCGGTCCCGACCGCTACGCGACCGCGGCGCAGGTGGCGCGAGCGAGCTTCTCGCCGGGCGTCCCGGCCGTCTTCGTCGCCACCGGGCGGACCTTCCCCGATGCCCTCACCGCCGGCCCGGCCGCGGCCGCGCTCGGTGGGCCGGTGCTGCTGGTGGACCCGACGTCCATCCCGCAGGCCACGGCCGATGCGCTCGCCTGGCTCCAGCCGCGGAAGATCTACATCGTCGGCGGTCCTGGCGTGGTCAGCGACGGGGTGACCGCCGCGCTCCAGGGATACAGCGCCGAGCCGGTCGCCCGCCTGTGGGGAGCCGATCGATTCGCGACGGCGGCGGCGGTCGCCCAGGCCTTCTTCGGCGGACCCCGGTTCGCGGTCTACCTCGCCACCGGTCGCAACTTCCCGGACGCGCTGACCGCGGTGCCGGCAGCCTCCGTGAACGGCGCACCGCTCCTGCTGGTGACGCAGCACGACGTGCCGGCGCCGACCGCCGGCGAGCTGCTGCGGATCCGCCCCGCGCGCACCTACCTGGCCGGTGGCAGCGGGGTCGTGAGCGATGCGGTGCTCGGCGGAGTGAACTGGCTGCTCGGCAAGCCATGATGCGGCGGCGGGTCGTCGCCGCACTGGCCGGATCGGCGGTCGTGCTCGCCGCCTGCGCCACAGCGGTCACGCCGAAGCCGTCCCCCACCACGCCGGCGCCGCTGGCCTCGGCGACGTCCACGACCGCTCCCTCCGCGACGGCTCCGACCACGCCGTCAGCCAGCCAGGCGCCCGGCCCGGAGTGGCCGGCGGCCGGCCTCCCGTACGGCGGCGGGGAGATCCTGGACGCCATGCGGTCATCCCGGCGTCCCGGCGGCGTCCCCGATGCGCTCGAGACCGCGCCCATCGCCGAAGCGGTGGCCGAGCTGCTGTGGACGATCGACGGCACGGCGTGGGACACCATCGCCGCGAGCGGGAGCTGCAGCTCGCCGACCGAGTGCCGGCTGGAGCTCGCCGGCTCGCGCCGCGGCTGGCTGGGCGAGGACGTGTGGGTCTTCGCGGTCGACCCCTCCGTGCCGGCCGTCCTGGTCGAGGACACGACCCTCGGATCCGTGCCCCCGGCCGTCGGCGACGACCTCGACGCCCTCGCCCGCTCCCTCGTCGACCTCGGCGGGCTGCGGCTCACCAGCGTGCGCTGGACTCCGCCGCCGGGAGACGAGCGCTTCGAGCTCAGCTACCGCGACGCCGGCGAGGAGGGCGGCTGCACGGTCGAGCTCGTGGTCGACGCCGTCGCCGGGACGCTCGTGCGCGAGCAGCGCGGCGGCTGCTGATCCCGGAGCGTTCAGCCGACCCCCAGCTCGACCTCCTCGGCGGCGCCATGGCCGATCCGCCACGCGCGCACGCGCTCCGCCGGAGGGACGCGATCGTCGAGCGACACGACCACGTGCCACGCACCCGGCCATGCCGCTTCTCGCAGGTCCGTGGGCGACGGGACCGCCGGCGACGCGGGGTGCGAGTGCACGATCGCGAGCAGCTCCTCGCCGGCAGCCGTGATGCCGTCCACCAGCCCAACCAGCTCGCCGGGGTCCATGCGATACAGGTAGGCGCTCTCCGCGACGTTGCGCGCCGGCCAGAACGCCCGCGCCACGCCGGAGGCCCGATCGCCGCTCAGCAGGCCGCACGCCTCGCGCGGCGCCTCGGCGGCCGCGTGCCGCCGGACCTCGTCCAGCAGCCGACGGGAGAGGGTCAGCCGCCGCCGCACGCCGGGCAGCCGGGGTCGCGGGCAAAGGCGACCTCCTCGAACCGTGCCTCCAGCGCGTCGACCATCAGCAGCCGCCCCGACAGCGAGCGGCCCGCGCCGAGCAGCAGCTTCAGCGCCTCGGTCGCCTGCAGCAGCCCGACGATGCCGGGCAGCACGCCCATCACCCCGGCCACCTCGCAGGCCGGCGCGAGCTCGGGGGGCGGCGGCTCCGGGTGGAGGCATCGGTAACAGGGGCCCTCGAACGGCAGGAAGGTCGTCACCTGGCCGTCCCAGCGGTACACCGAGCCATGCACGACCGGGACGCGAGCGCGGAGCATCGCGTCGTTGAGCAGGTAGCGGGTCTCCAGGTTGTCGCTGCCGTCGACGATCACGTCGTAGCCGGCGATCAGCGCATCGACGTTGGCCGCCACCATCCGCTCTTCGTGCCGGATCACCCGCACGTCCGGGTTGAGGCCGGCCAGCGTCCGTTCGGCGGACTCCGTCTTGGCCAGCCCGATGCGATCGGTGGTGTGCACCACCTGGCGCTGGAGGTTCGACGCATCCACGACGTCGTCGTCGACCAGGCCGATGGTGCCCACGCCGGCCGCCGCCAGGTACAGGGCGACCGGCGACCCGAGGCCGCCGGCACCGATGAGCAGGACCCGAGCGTCGAGGAGCCGCCGCTGTCCCTCCTCGCCCACCTCCGGGATCGGGATCTGCCTGGCGTACCGGCGGCGCGCGTGCTCGTCCAGCAGGGACGGCTCGGCCGTCCATCCGCCGCCGGCGCGGCGCCAGTCGTCGAGCGGGGCCCGCAGGCTGGCGACGCTCGAATAGCCGGCCCGCGACAGCCACTCCGCCGCGTGGGCGGAGCGGACGCCCACGGCGCAGTAGACCAGCACGGGCGCCTCGCGGTCGGGAACGAGCCCGGGAACGCGGTCCGCGACCTCACCCAGCGGGACGTGGACGGCACGGGCGACGTGCCCGGCGCGCCACTCGGCGTCCTCGCGGACGTCGATGACCGTGGCGCCGGCCTGCGCGAGCGACACCGCCTCCTCGGCGCCGACCTCGCGCCACGTCATGGCGCCGACCCGCCCTCGTTGGCCGCGCCCAGCACGTCGGCCTCCTCGGGCCACTGGACCTCGGCGCCGCTGAGCGCGCCCTGGAGGACCTTGTAGCTCAACAGGGCGCACTTGAAGCGGGCCGGACCGATGGGCACGCCGAGGCTGTCCAGGACGTCGCGCGGGTCCATGGCGCGCAGCTCGTCCAGGCTCTGGCCGCGCAGCTCATCGGTCAGCAGCGAGGCGGATGCCTGGCTGATGGCGCAGCCACGGCCCTCGAAGGCGACGTCCTCCACCCGCTGATGGCCGGGGTCCAGGCGCAGCGTCATGGACATCTCGTCGCCGCAGGTCGGGTTCGCATCGGCGAAGTGCAGGTCATGCGGGTCCAGGTAGCCGCGGTTGTGCGGGTTGCGGTAGTGCTCGAGGATGAAGTCGCGGTACAGGTTGTCCATCAGCCGACCCCGAAGATGCGCTGAACGGTCCGGATGGCATCGGTCAGGCGGTCGATGTCGTCGTCGTGGTTGAACACGTTGAAGCTGGCGCGGGTCGTGGCCGGCACGTCGTAGCGCTGCATCACTGGCTGCGCGCAGTGGTGGCCGGCCCGTACCGCGACGCCCTCCGCGTCGAGGATGGTGGCGACGTCGTGGGGGTGCACCCCCTCCACGTCGAAGCTGATCAGGCCGGCGTGCTGCTCGCCGTCGGGTGGGCCGAAGCGACGCACGCCGGGCAGCTCGCCCAGCGCGGCCCAGGCGCGCGCGAAGAGGCGGCGTTCGTGGTCGCGAACGCGCTCCATGCCGAGCGCCTCGAGGTAGCCGATGGCTGCCTGCAGCCCCACGGCCTCCGCGATGGCCGGCGTTCCGGCCTCGAACTTCCAGGGCACCTCGTTCCACTCCGCATCGGTCAGCGAGACGCGCGTGATCATGCTGCCGCCGGTCAGGAAGGGCGGCATGGCGTCGAGCAGCTCGCGTCGGGCCCAGAGGGCGCCGATCCCCGAGGGCCCCAGCATCTTGTGGCCGGAGAGCACGGCGAAGTCGACGCCCAGCTTCGCCACCGAGACCGGCAGGTGCGGCACGCTCTGCGCCGCGTCGAGCAGGACGAGGGCGCCGGCCTCGTGCGCCTGGCGCGTGATCTGCGCCGCGTCGTTGATGGTGCCAAGCGCGTTGCTGACGTGCGCGAAGGCGAACAGCCGGGGCCGACGGGCCAGCTGGGCGCGCAGGTCATCGGGGTCGAGGCGGCCGTCGTCGGTGATCCGAACGTGGGCCAGCGACGCGCCGGTGGCCGCGGCGACCTGTTGCCAGGGCACCAGGTTGGCGTGGTGCTCCATCTCGGTCGACAGCACCAGGTCGCCCGGACCCAGGGTGGTGCGAGCCCAGCTGTACGCCACCAGGTTGATGGCCTCGGTGGCGTTGCGGACGAAGACGACCTCGCGTTCGCTCGGCGCACCGATGAAGCGCGCCACCGCGTGGCGCGCCGCCTCGTACCGGGCGGTCGCGTCCTCGCTCAGCTCGTACAGGCCACGGTGGACGTTGGCGTAGTGATGGGCGTAGGTGTCGGCCAGCGCCTCGATGACGACCCGTGGCTTCGGCGCCGACGCGGCCGAGTCGAGGAAGACGAGCGGCCGGCCCGACCGATGCGGCCGGTCGAAGGCCGGGAAGTCGGCGCGGAGGGCGGCACCCTCGAGCCCGGCCGGTGCTGCCCGATCGACGGTCACCGCTCGCCCTCCGCTCGCGCTCGTGGTCGTGCCCTAGTGGGAGCCGACGGGCTCCGGCGCCTCGGCCTCGTCGCCGGTCCCGGCCGGCAGGCCGACCTTCTCGCGGACCCAGTCGTAGCCGTTGGCCTCGAGCTCGTGGCTGAGCTCGTCGCCGCCGCTCATCACGATCCGCCCGTTCATCAGCACGTGCACGAACTGCGGCTTCACGTAGTTCAGCATGCGCTGGTAGTGGGTGATCAGCAGCACGCCCATCTCGGGTGAGAGGCTGGCGTTGATGCCCTCCGCCACGTTCTTGAGCGCGTCGATGTCGAGGCCGGAGTCGGTCTCGTCCAGGATGGCCATCTGTGGCGCCAGCACCGCCATCTGGAGCATCTCCAGGCGCTTCTTCTCGCCGCCCGAGAAGCCCTCGTTGACGTAGCGGGTGGCGAAGGAGGAGTCCATGCGCAGCAGCGCCATCTTCTCCTCCATCAACCGCCGGAACTTGGCGAGCGGGATGCCGGTGTACCGGGTCGCCGCCTCGCCCTCCGCCTCGGCCGGCCTGGGGTGGTGGACGGCGTTGTAGATGTTGCGCAGGAAGCTCGCCACGGTCACGCCCGGGATGGCGGACGGGTACTGGAAGGCCAGGAAGAGGCCCATCCGGGCGCGCTTGTCCGGCGAGAGGGTCAGCAGGTCCTCGCCGCGCCACGTGACGCTGCCGGCGTCGACCGTGTAATCGGGGTGGCCCATCAGCGTGTAGGCCAGGCTGGTCTTGCCCGAGCCGTTGGGCCCCATCAGGGCGTGGACCTCGCCCTGCGCGACGGTCAGGTCGAGACCCTTGAGGATCTTCTTCCCCGCGATGCTCACCTCGAGCCCGGAGATGACGAGTTGATCGGTCATGCGTTCCTTCGTGTGCTGCGTCAGGACTGTGATGCCTGGAGGGTCGTATTCGTGGTGGCGCGGCGACGGCGCACCTCGGGCGGGTACGGCGGACCACCCGCCGTTGCGGCGACGTCGGCCAGGGTGGTGGCGGCCAGCGTGCCGGACAGCGACTCGTAGACGCGCTGGAACACCTCGTGGACGCTGCACGGCTGCGGCCGATCGCAGTGCTCCATGTCGGCGGTTCCGGCGCACGGCATCTCGAGCAGCGGGCCGTCGAGGGCGCGCACGGCGTCGGTCATGGCGATCTCCTCGGCCGCACGCGCCAGCCGGTAGCCGCCCGCCTGGCCGCGGGTCGCGGTGACCAGCCCCGCCCGGCGCAGATCGCCGACGAGCTGCTCCAGGTAGGCGTGCGGCAGCTTCTCGCGCCGCGCGATCTCGGCCAGCGAGAGGCACCGGTCGTCGTCCGCGCGGGCCAGGGTCACCAGGACCCGGATGCCGTACTCGGCGCGGGTGCTGATCTTCATGCGCCGGCCTCCACCCGGACCCGCACCTCGTCACCGTCCACCACGGTCTCGTAGGCGCGGACGGGTCGAACGGCCGGCAGCGCCAGGACGCGGCCGGTGAAGAGGTCGAAGCGCGCGCCGTGGCGCGGGCACTCGACCGCCGTGTCGTCCAGCTCCCCCTCGCCCAGGGTGCCGCCGTCGTGGGTGCAGATGTTGTCGATGGCGCCCCACTCCCCGTCCTCGGTCAGGCCCAGGCACAGCGAGCGCCCGTCGACCTCGACCACGCGGACGGTGCCCGGCTCGACGTCGCCGGTGCGCGCGACTGCCACGAAACCGCTGCGCGGCTGGCCGAGCGTGGTCACGCGTCCACCTCGGCGGAGCCGATGCGCCGCGCCAGCGCGGCGAGGACGCGGGACCGAATGGTCTCGTCGTGGATCTGCCCGACCACCTGCTCGAAGAAGCCGCGCACGATGAGGCGCTCCGCCTCGTCGTGGTCGAGCCCGCGGGTCTGGGCGTAGAACAGCTGCACCGGATCGATGGCCCCGGCCGTGGCTCCGTGGCCACAGCGCAGGATGTCGTTGGCCTCGATCTCGAGCACCGGGATCGGCTCGGCGCCGGCGTTCGGCGACAGCAGCAGGTTCCGGCACTCCTGGTACGAACTGGTCTGCTTGGTCCGCGGCTCGACCTTGGTCACGCCGTAGAAGGCGGCGCGGGCCCGGTCGTAGAGGGCGGACAGGTACAGCAGGTCGCTGGTGGTGTGGTCGGCCGCCAGGTCCTGGTGGGCGTTGATGTCGATGTGCTGGTCGTCGCCGGCGGCCAGCAGGCCGAGCAGCGCGCTCGTGCCGCCCTTGCCGCGCATCTCGGCGTCCAGGCCGACCTTGGTGACGCGGGAGCCGACCTCGGCGTCGAGGGTGGTCACCACGGCGTCCTGCCCGACCACCACCCGCTGCGCCCCGATGTTCCAGGCCGCGTCGCCCAGCTGCTGCAGCCGGGCGTAGCGGATCACGGACGCGGGCTCGGCCACGATCTCGGCGATGCCGCCGTACCACGTCGCGTCACCGTCGGGCGAGACGATCTCCTCGAGCAGCGTCACGCGGCTGTTCTCCTCGGCCACGACCAGCGTGACGGGCAGGTAGGTGTGCGCCCCGGCCGGCAGCTCGGCCCGCGCGACGATGGTCTCGTCCAGGACGACGCCGCTCGGCACGTGGCAGAACAGGCCGCCGGTCCACGCTGCCTGGGCCAGCGCCCAGAAGTGCGCGTGCGAGGCCTGGGCCTCGCCACGGCCCAGGAAGCGCCGGACGAGCTCCGGCCGCTCGCGGACCGCGTCGCGCAGGTCCATGACGGTGACGCCGGCCTCGGCGGCGGCCGGGCTGACGGTGACCTGGAGACGGGGCGGGTCGCTCAGCAGCTCGCCGTCGCGCGGGAGCGCCGCCAGCTCGGTGCGGCGCCACTCCTCCTCCTGGCCGGTGGGCGGCGGCGTGCTCGACGCGCGCTCCCACCACGCGGCGCGCAGCTCGCGCAGCCAGTCGGGCTCGTCGTAGAGGTCGCTGATTCGCGAGATCGCGGCCGCATCGAGGGCGGCCGCGGTCGGCATCGGGGTCGAGGTGGCCGTCGTCACCCGACCGCCCCCTCCATCTGGAGCTGGATCAGGCGGTTCATCTCGACCGCGTACTCCATCGGCAGCTCCTTGACGATCGGCTCGATGAAGCCGTTCACGATCATGGCGCTGGCCTCCGCCTCGGACAGCCCGCGGCTCATCAGGTAGAAGAGCTGCTCCTGGCCGACCTTCGAGACGGTCGCCTCGTGGCCGATGGTGACGTTCTCCTCGTCGATCTCCATGTACGGGTACGTGTCCGAGCGGGCCGCCTCGTCCAGGATCAGCGCGTCGCAGCGAACCGTGGACTTCGACTTCTCGCAGCCGGGGTAGACCTTCACCAGGCCGCGGTAGCTGGTGCGGCCGGTGCCCTTCGAGATCGACTTCGAGGTGATGAGCGAGGTGGTGTTCGGCGCGGCGTGGATGATCTTGCCGCCCGCGTCCTGGTGCTGGTCGTCGCCGGCGAAGGCGATGCTGAGCACCTCGCCGTGCGCCCGCTCCCCGAGCAGGTAGATGCTCGGGTACTTCATGGTCACCTTCGAGCCGAGATTGCCGTCGACCCACTCCATCACCGCGTCCTCGTGGGCCACGGCGCGCTTGGTGACGAGGTTGTAGACGTTCTGGCTCCAGTTCTGGATCGTGGTGTAGCGGACCCGTGCGCCCTTCTTCACGATGATCTCGACCACGGCACTGTGCAGGCTGGCGGTCGAGTAGGTCGGGGCCGTGCAGCCCTCGACGTAGTGCACGCTCGAGCCCTCGTCCGCGATGATCAGCGTCCGCTCGAACTGGCCCATGTTCTCGCTGTTGATGCGGAAGTAGGCCTGCAGGGGCAGCTCCACGTGAACGCCCTTGGGGACGTAGATGAACGAGCCGCCCGACCAGACGGCGGTGTTGAGCGCGGCCAGCTTGTTGTCGTTGGCCGGGATGACCGTGCCGAAGTGCTCGCGGAACAGCTCGGGGTAGCGCTTGAGGGCCTCATCGGTCCCCAGGAAGATGACGCCCTGCTTCTCGAGGTCCTCGCGGATGTTGTGGTACACGACCTCGGAGTCGTACTGCCCGCCCACGCCGGCGAGGTACTTCTTCTCCGCCTCGGGAATCCCGAGCCGATCGTAGGTGCGGCGGATGTAATCCGGCACGTCGTCCCACGAGTCGAAGGCCCGATCCGTCGGCGCCAGGTAGTAGTAGATGTCCTGGAAGTCGATCCCGGACAGGTCGGCCCCCCACTGCGGCATCGGGCGCGACTCGAAGTGGCGGTACGCCTTCAGGCGCAGCTTCGTCATCCACTCCGGCTCACCCTTGAAGCGGCTGATCTCCGCGACGACGTCCGCCGAGAGGCCCTTGCGGGCGATGTTGATCGACGTCGCCTCGGGGTCGTGCCAGCCGTACTTGTAGCCGGACGGGATCTGGCCCAATGCTGGATTGGGGCGGGCAGGATTGGGAAGGGCCATGCGCTCCTCGTGGGTCCTCGGGTCGTCCTCGGCGCGTGTCTCCGCGGACGAATCCCGACTGAATTGGTCGGTTTACCGCCGCCATTGTCCCGCAGCGTCGAGGGTCGGTCAACCGACCGAATGACCCGCTGCGGCGGGCCGAACCGCCTGCCGGGTCTCGGCGCTCGGCTCAGTCGCTCGCCGCGACCTCCCGCTCCACCTCCGCGACGGATGCGCCCGCCGCCACCAGCTCGCGCGCCCGCCCCGGATCCAGCGCCGCGTCGATGACGGCCAGCTGCACGACGCGGTCGCCGGCGCGGTACGCCAGGACGCCGCCGTCGCCCAGCCATCGCTCCTCGTCCCAGTCGCCGGCGGCGCCCAGGATGTCGACCGGCGTGCCGGCGACCTCGGTGAAGGTCCACGGAGCCGGGACCGGCGGCACGGGGCGGCCGAGCATCGAGAGGGCCGCGCGCTCGCCCGCCTCGCGGGCCGCGTGCCAGTGCTCCACCCGACGCCCCGCGGTGCGGGCGGCGTCGCCGGCGGCCCAGACCCGTGGAGCCGAGGTGCGCTGCTCCGCGTCGGTCACGATGCCGTCGCCCAGGTCCAGCCCGGCGCCCTCCGCGAGCGACGTGCGAGGGCGGACGCCGATGCCCACGACGGTGATGGAGGCCTCGATCCGCTCGTCGCCCACGACCGCCACGCCAGCCTCCAGGGCCGTGACCGATGCGCCGGTGCGGACGGTGACGCCGGCGTCGGCCAGGCGGGCTTCGGCCCACCGTGCCAGCTCGTGGCCGAGCGACCCGCCCCACAGGCTGCCGGCGCGCTCCAGGATGGTCGGGCGCAGGCCGAGCGCCGCCAGGCCGGACGCCACCTCCACGCCGATGAGGCCGCCGCCGACGATCGCCACGTTCGCTCCCGCCGGCGCCTGCTCCGCCAGCGACCGCAGGCGTTGCGCATCCGCCAGCGTGCGCAGCGGCAATCCGCGGTCGGCACCGGGCACCGGCAGCCGGAGCGGCTCCGCGCCCGTCGCCAGCAGGCAGCGACCGTAGCGGATGGTCGTTCCGTCACCGAGCGTCGCGGTCCGGCTCGCGACGTCGAGGCCCACGACCGCGACGCCGGTCACGACCTCGACCGAGCGCCGCTCGTAGAACGACGCCGGCTCCGCCAGCAGCAGGTCGGCCGGCAGGTCCTCGCGCAGCAGCTCCTTGCTGAGCGGGGGGCGGTTGTACGGCAGCATCGGCTCCTCGGTGAGGAGCAGGATGGAGCCGTCGAAGCCGCTCCGGCGCAGCGTCCGGGCACACCGCGCCGAGGTGACCCCGCCGCCGATCAGCAGGACGTCGATCTCGCGTTCCATGGGACCCATGCTACCGGCGGGTAGACTCCGCGACGTGTCTGCCACCAGGGTGAAGCTGCGCGACGCGACGCCGGAGGACCTGCCGGCGCTCGCGGGCCTGCGGGAGTCGGTGGGCTGGGGCGTCCAGGAGTGGGCGTTGCGCGCCGTGCTCGAGAGCCGGCGCGGCACCTACCGGGTGGCCGAGGATTCCGACGGCGCGGTCATCGCCTCCGGGTCGGGCATGGTCTACGGCCCCCTGGGCGTGGTCGGCAACATGATCGTCGCGCCGGAGCACCGGCGGCGCGGCCTCGGCGCGCAGATCCTCGACGCCATCCTCGAGCACCTGGACCGTGCGGGCTGCGTCCGCCAGGAGCTCTACGCGACCGCCGCCGGACGGCCGCTGTACCGGCGCCACGGCTTCACGCTGACCGAGCCCGGCTCGCACGTCAGGCTGCCCCGCAGCGCCTTCGCGACCGACGCCGGCGCGGCCGACCCAGCCACGCAGGTCAGACGCGGCGGACCCGCCGACCTGGCGCGGCTGGCCTCGTACGACACGCCGCGCTTCGGCGGCGATCGGTCGGAGCTCCTGGCCCGCATGCTGGCCGACGACGACCGGCCGCTGGCGCTGGCGCTGGCGCTTGCGCAGACCGGCGACGAAGTCGTGGTCGGCTACGCCTGGCTCCGACCGGACGGCGAGCGCATCGGGCCGCTGCTGGCCGACCGTCCCGCGATTGCCGAGGCCCTGGTGCGGCGGGCGTTCGCGTGGGCGCCGTCCGTCACGGAGCTGACCATCAACCTGCCGACCAGCAACCGGCCCGGCATGGCGTGGCTGGCCGAGCGGGGCATCGGCGTCGATCCGTGGGACGGTCGCATGGCACGCGGGCAGGAGCTGCCGCGCCGCGACGACACGATCTACGCCAGCGTCGTCGGGGCGCTCGGATGACGGCGGGCCGCGCGTGAGCGACACGGTGACGGGACTCGTCCTGCGTTCCCGGTCCGGCTTCGTCACCGTGCTGACCGACGACGGCCAGCGCATCGAGGCGCGGCTGCGCGGACGGCTGAAGAAGGAGCGGCAGAGCGCCGACATCGTCGTCATCGGCGATCGGGTGACGGTCGAGCCGCTCCCCGACGGGACGGGCGCGATCGCCTCGGTCGAGCCGCGCGCCTCGGTGTTCAGCCGGCGGCAGCCCGGGCCACGCGGGTCGTGGCGGGAGGACGTCCTGGTGGCGAACCCCGACCTGGTGGCCATCGTCTTCGCGTGCGCCCACCCGCCGCCCAACCCGCGGCTCATCGACCGATTCCTGGTGGTGGCCGAATACAACGAGGTGCCGGCGCTGATCGTGGCCAACAAGGTCGACCTGGTCGGCCGCGAGGCCGCGGAGGCGACCTTCGGCGCGTATGCGCGCATCGGCTACGACGTCGTCGACACCAGCGCGAAGGCGCGCATCGGCCTCGACGAGCTGCATCGGCGCCTGGCGGGCCGCCTCTCGATCGTCACCGGCCCGTCCGGCGTCGGGAAGTCGACGCTGCTGAATGCCATGCAGCCCGGGCTGCGCCTGGCGACCGGCGAGGTGAGCGAGGTCCTGCACAAGGGCCGCCACACCACCACGCACGCCGAGCTCCTGCCCATCGACGACCCGGCCGGCGGCTACGTGGCCGACACGCCCGGCATCCGCGAGCTCGGACTGTGGGAGATCCCATCCACCGAGCTGGCGTGGTGCTTCCCCGAGTTCCGCGCGCACACCGGCGGCTGTGCCTTCAACGACTGCACGCACCTGCACGAGCCGCGCTGCTCGCTGCGCGCCGCCGTCGGCCGCGGCGAGGTCTCCGAGGACCGATACGACTCCTATCGCCGCATGCTCACCGGCGACCTGGCCACCGCCTGACCTCCGACGTCGCGGACCGATGCGGCCCCCGGCCGCGCCGTCCTCACTCGCCCGCCATCAGCTCCAGGGCCACCGCGTACGTGGCCTCCGCGAAGAGGGCGACGCGGTCGATGTCGACGTTGTCGAGGTCGTCGCACGCCAGGTGGTAGCACGGGTCGGGCGCGGGTCCGGCCACCGACGCACCGGGACGCGAGGCGGGTCCGGCGTCGGAGGCGCCGGCGAACAGCCCACCGGTCGGGACGCCGAGCGCCGCGAAGCTGGCGTGGTCGCTCGATCCGCCCAGGTCGACGGCCGCGAAGGCCGCACCCCGCTCCGTCAGCCACCGGGAGTACCGCTCGGTGATGGCCTCGGATCCCGGCGCGGCATCGGCGTCGTCGTACACCAGCGTCGTGCCGTTGACCGATCCCGCCATGTCGAGGTTGAGGTAGGCCTCCACGTCGCCGCCGGTGCCCTCGGCGTAGGCCCGGGAGCCGATGTCGCCGAACTCCTCCCCGCCCCACAGCCCGATGACCACCCGCCAACCGTCCGGCACCCCGCGCTCGGCCAGGCCGCGGGCGACCTCGAGCACGGCCGCCACGCCGCTTCCGTTGTCGTTGATGCCCGGCCCGTCGAGCACCGAGTCGAGGTGCGCGCCGATGACGAGCGTCGAGCTTCCGCTCCCCAGCGTGGCCACCACGTTCCGGAAGCTGGAGGGATCGCGCCGGGTCTGCGCCACCACGCGCGCCTCGTCGCCGTCCGCCGCGCGCAGCGCCCGAACCGCGTCCCCGGTGACGCTCACCACCGGCAGCGTGATGCCGCCTGGATCGATCAGCGTCGGCCGGTAGATGTCTCCCGGTCCGCGGTCCGGGTAGCCGACCACCAGCGCCACGGCGCCCGCGTCCGCCGCGTTGAGCGCCTGCTGGCGACGGTAGCAGCCGGTCCCGGTCGTGAGGACCACGGCACCGTCCGGCACGCCCGCGAAGTCGTCGGGGTCGCAGCCGCTGCCGTCGAGCACGGCGACGGGCCCGGTCACGTCGCCGGGCGCGGCGTAGATCAAGGCCTTCACCGCGTCCGGGCTCGAGAAGATTCGATCCCCCACCTCCACGCGTGAGCCGTCGTCGACGAACCCGGTGAACTCCACGCTTGGCGCGTCCACCGCGTAGCCGAGCTGCGCGAGGTCCGCGCTCAGCCGATCGACCGACTCGTCGTACCCCGCCGTCCCCACCGCGCGGAGGCCGCCGTTCGCGTCGGCGACTGCCTGCAGCGCCGCCAGGCGAGCGGTGATGGCGGAGTGGTCGGCGGCGAAGCTGGGTTCCGCCGACGGCACGGGGCCGTCCGTGCCGCAGCCGGCCAGCGCCAGCCCGACCAGCAGCACGCCGAGACGTCGCCGCGCGTTCGCGTCCATCCGAGACCGATACGCTCCCGACGCGCGGGGCGTTCATCGGCCCGCGCCGTCAGCGGCTGATGGCGCCGCGATACAGGTCCAGCAGGCGGCTCGAGAGGCCGGGCCCCGAGCTCACCAGCTCCAGGAAGGCGTCGCCGTCGAGCGCAAGCAGCCGGCCGTCGCTGAGCGCCGTGACGGTCGCGGTGCGCGGTGAGCGGTTCAGGAGGCCGATCTCGCCAAAGACGTCGCCCGGGCCCAGCCGCCGCAGCTCGACCGGCTTCGCGTCCCGCGTCTGGGTGACCCGCAGCTCGCCGTCCGCGACCAGGTAGAACCGGTCGGCGGCATCGCCCTGGCGGATCACCACGTCGCCTGCGGCCATCGGGACCTCCGTGAGCTCCCGCGCGGCGGCCTCGAGCCGTGGCGTCGGCAGGCCGGCGAAGATCGGGTGCTCCAGCAGCTTCGAGCGCTCGGGGCCGATGGGTGCCGCCTCCTCGGCCTCGCGCGACAGCAGCAGCGCGCCAACGACGCCCAGCACGATGAGCATGCCCGCCCCGACCAGCACGGGCGTCACGCCGATGGCATCCGCCAGGAGCGGCATCACCAGGGAACCTGCCGCGTACAGCACCGCCGAGCTGGTCTGCAGGACGCCCATGGCGCGACCGCGAAGCTCGTCCGGCACGATCCGCTGGATGAGCGTCGTGTTCACGATCTCGAGCAGCAGCAGCCCGGCCACGGCCACGCCGATGGCGATCATGGCCAGGGCGAGATCACCCGTCAGGGCGAGGGCCGCCAGTCCCAGCCCGCCGACCGTCCCGCCCAGCAGGAGCGGCACGTGGAGCCGGCGGGCCAGCAGGGCGCCACCGGCCACGCCGGCCACCACGCCGCCGACGCCGGTCGCCGCGTTCAGGTACCCCGTTCCGGCCTCGCCGGCGCCCAGCACGTCGACCGCGATGACGACCGTCATCACGCTGATGCCGCCGCCGACCACGCTCGTCGCCGCGTCGAGGACGAACGGACCGGCCAGCGGTCGCACCAGGTCGCGGAACCCGCGCGCCGGCGCAGGCTCGTCAACGGACGCCGCGGTCGACGGCTCCTGCCGCTTCGGCACCTCCAGCCGCCACAGCACGACGGCCACGACGCCGAACGAGACGGCGTTGAGCAGGAACGCAAGCTGCAGCCCGCCGCTCGCCAGCAACACTCCCGCGATGGCCGGCCCGACGATGAACGCGATGTTGTCCAGCGTCGCCCAGGCCGAATTCGCGGGCCCCAGGTCGCGCTCGTCCACCAGCGTCGGCAGCAGCGAGGCGATGGCCGGGCCGAAGAAGGTCGAGAAGCAGGCGGCCAGGATCGAGATGCCGATGATCGCCAGCGTCGGCGCGCCGACCGTGACCATTGCCACCAGGACGAGCATCAGGAGGCCGCGGGCGACGTCGGTCACCAGCAGGACCATGCGCCGATCGAACCGATCCGCCGCCATGCCGGCCGGCACCGAGAGCAGCACGTACGGAAGGATCCGCGCCGCCCCGACGATGCCCAGCAGGACCGGCGACTCGCTCTCGGCGTAGACGACGACCAGGATCGCGACCAGGTACAGCCAGTCGCCGATGCCCGAGATGAACTCGCCGGCCAGCAGCCGCGCCAGCGACGGGTTGCGGCGGAAGAGGTCGAGGTAGGTGCGCGCCAGCTTCATCGGTCGGCCTGCACTCGGCGGCGCCAGGGATGCCGTCGGCCCGGGTTGTCGGCCACGCTGGCCAGGATGGCCTTGATCTCGAAGGGCGTGAGCTCCGGGTGCTTGGAGCGGATGCGCGCCACCATGCCGGCGACGTGCGGGGCCGCGAAGCTGTTGCCGGTGGCGACCGTGCTGCCCCCGTCCTTCCACGCGATCGGGACGTCGACGCCCCAGGCGCCGAACTCGACCGGCGGCGAGGGGTTGTAGTAGATCCGCCACGGGTCGGGCTCGCCGTGGGCGGCCACCGAGAAGACCGATGCGAACAGCGACGGGTAGCTCGGGGCGGGGACGTTGTTCGCGGCGCTCACCAGCGCGATCGACCCGAAGTAGGCCCGGTCCACCAGGTCGTGGAAGATCGGGTAGAGCGACTCGCTCTTCGACGAGAGGCTGAGATTGCAGACGTGCAGCCCCTGCTCGATCGCCCACTCGAGGCCGGCGGCGAAGGCCGTTCCCTTGCCGCGCAGGTCGGCGCCCAGGACGCGGATGGAGACCAGCTCAGCCTCCGGCGCGAAGTCGAGCACGATGGCGCCGCACGCCGTCCCGTGCCCGAACAGGTCGCGGGGCTCGTCCGGCACCACGATCGGGCCGTCCGGTCCCATCTCGACCGCCACGTTCTGGACGACGCGGCCCCGGAGTCGCGGATGGTCGTTCTCGAGCCCCGAATCGATGATCCCGACCCGGATGCCCGCGCCGGTCGCGTCGCCCCACGCCCAATCGCGGGTGACGCCGCGCAATCGCGCCGGCCGGCGGAGGCCGTGCTGACGGTCGACGAACGGCTCGGACCAGGCGGGGAGCAGCGGTTCGCTCATCGCGACCCGCGGCCGCGCTGCGCCCGGGCGGCGTGGGCGGAGAGCACCTCCAGGATGTCCGCGACGATGGTCGCCTCGCGGTCGCTCAGCGCGCGCAGACGCGCCACCTGGTCGACGATGCGCCAGAACGGCGCTTCCTCGTCGACATCGAGCTCCGCGGCGACCGACGAGACGACGGCGTCCACCTCGTCCTCGTTCAGCTCCGGGCCGATCTCCGCGAGCGTCGCCCGCAGCAGCCTGGTCGTGTCGCGCTGCACGCGCGCCGCGTTGATGGCCACGGTCGCCTGCCCCGCGAAGACGCCGAGCAGCTCCATGTCCTGCAGCGAGAAGGTCGGGGAGCTGCGCTTGTCGAGGACCTGGAGCACGCCGACCGGTCCAGCCTCGTCGAGCAGCGGGACCGCGGCGATGGAACGCGGGACATAGCCGGTCCGCTGCGCCGCGGACTTGTCGAAGCGCGGGTCGCTCATCACGTCCGAGAGGGCGAGCGCCTGGCCGGTCGAGAAGACGAAGCCCACGATTCCCTTGGTGGGCGGAACCGTAAGACCGATGGCGCCGGCGCCCTGGGCGCCCGCGGCGACGCGGAACTCGAGCCGATCCGGATCGCGCTCGAACAACGCGATCGAGGACGCCTCCGCGTCGAACAGACGAGCGGTGGCGTCCACGATGCTCTGGAGGAGGCGGGTCTCGACGTCCCCCTGGACGTGTCTCCCGATCGCAGAACGCCGCGCCGCCGCCACGAGGGCGGCGAGCGCGGCTGTCGGTGGCTGGTCGGCCACGGGTTACCTCACGAAGATGTGACCCTCGGTGTCGTCGTCGTCCTCAGCGCGCCGCAGGACGCCGTGGCCCTCGGTGTCGTCGTCGTCGGACGCCCGACGGAGGATGCCGTGGCCCTCGGTGTCATCGTCGTCGGACGCTCGACGGAGGATGCCGTGGCCCTCGGTGTCCGACTCGTCGTCGGCACGCCGCAGGACGCCGTGGCCCTCGGTGTCCGACTCGTCGTCGGCACGCCGCAGGACGCCGTGGCCCTCGGTGTCGTCGTCGTCGACACGCCGCAGGACGCCGTGGCCCTCGGTGTCGTCGTCGTCGGACGCTCGACGGAGGACGCCGTGGCCCTCGGTGTCCGACTCGTCATCGGTGCGGCGCCTGATGTGGCCCTCGGTGTCCAGGTTGCGATCGTCGCTCATGATGTGACCCTCCACTGTGTCATCACTGTCGTCCCAAGCCTCTCCGCCGAGGGATCCCGGCCTCGAGAACCCTTCCATCGGCGGGCGTCGCCGGTATTGGTCCATTCATCTCTCCTTGTATCCAGCGGCCTGCCGAATGGCTGTTGTCGCGGACTCTACGGTGGCGCACCCGTCGCGGCGCATCGGTCGGCGGACAGCTGGGCTGTCAAATCGGTGACACCGATGCACCAGCGTCATCGGACGGTTCGCGCCTCGAGCTCGTCCAGGTCCCGGATGACCAGCGTGTCGCGCTCGATCGCGATGATGCCGTCGTCGACGAGCCCGCTGAGCAGCCGATTCACCGACTGCCGCGTGCCGCCCACCATGGCGGCAAGGTCCGATTGCGTGAACGGCCAGTCCAGGCGGACGTCGGCGCTGGCGGTGGGTTCGGCCTCACGCGCCAGGCGGACCAGGCGCATGGCGAGCCGTCCCGAGAGATCCAGGAAGTGGAGCTCCTCGACGTGGCCGGTCAGGCGGCGCAGCTCCTCGGCGAGGGCATGCAGCAGCGCACGCACCAGGCGGGGATCCTCGGAGAGCAGGCGGAGGAAGTCGTCGCGCGGCAGGGTCAGGGTCTCCGTCGGCTCGATGGCCGTGGCGGTCGTGGATCGCGGCGCACCGTCCAGCAGCGCGAGCTCACCGAAGAAGTCGCCCGGCTTGAGGCTGGCGATGATCGCCTCGTCGCCCTCGGGCGAGGGCAGCACGATCTTCACGCCGCCCGCGACCACCACCTGGAGAGAGTCGCCGACGTCGCCCTGGTGGAAGATGACCTCGTTGCGCTTGAACCGCCGTCGACGCATCTGTCCCGCGAGCGCGCGCACCGCCGCCTCGTCGACGTGCGCGAACAGCGCGCATCGGCGCAGACCCTCGGCAACCTCGGACGGGTCGTGCAAGTCCTGAATCCCTCGAGTGGGCACCGGGCGTTGGGACAGTGGCGCACAGGGTGGCGCGTCCCGCGCCGTCGCGTCAAGGCGTTTCGCGCACGGCCGGCCCGAGGGGTGTCGCGCCGGCGACAACGGCGCCGCGTCCGGACGACACGGCGGGCATCGGATCAATGACGGGGAGGGGGTCCGACAGCTGATCGGCATCGGTCGTGGCCGGCCGCATCATGATCCCGACGCACGCGAGCCGGGAGGCTCGAAGAGGAGGATCCGATGCTCGGCCCGAACGAGACCACGCGACTGATGGCAACCAAGGCATACGACGAGCGCCTCGCGCACGCGGCCCGGATCCGCCAGGTCGCCCGGGAGCGACACGACGAGCAGCGGCCCTTCGTCCCGCAGGCACACCGACGCATCACGGTCGCCCGGATCGTGGCCGCGGGGACCGCGGTCGCTCTGACCGTCGCCAGCGCGGCGACGGCGGTGGCGGCCCATCCAACCCTCGGTGGAGGCGCGCACATCCTGGTGCGGTGACGCAGCCACCCGCGAGACCCACGACGCCGGGAGTCCGAGCCCCGGCGTCGTCGGCTGTCCCGACGTTGGCAACCGCCGGGGTCTCGCGGTAGGATCAGCCGGCACCGCGCGGGAATAGCTCAGTTGGCAGAGCGTCTGCTTCCCAAGCAGAAGGTCGCGGGTTCGAGACCCGTTTCCCGCTCCACCACTCGCGCATGAGCAACGGCCCGGCATCGCTGCCGGGCCGTCGTCGTGGGTCGCGGGACGGGCGTCAGGCCGGACGCACGTTCTGGTTGCGATGAAAGATGTTGTACCGGTCGTACCGCCGCTTCACGGCGGCCAGCCGCTCGTAGGTGCCGTTGGGATACGCCTCGCGGATCCGCGCCTCGCCCTCGTCCTCCAGGAAGTTGACGTAGACGCCGCTCGCCATGGGCTCCAGCGCCTGGAACAGCGACTCGTTCCAGGCCGTCCCCGCCGCTTCCATCCCCGGCTCGGGGAAGCCGCTGAGGATCACGACCTGCACCGCAGCCGACCGATGGGCGAACGCCGTCGCGTCGGCGGGCACGCGCGCCATCGCGCCGCCCAGGACGCGGAGCTGGACCATCGAGCCCGGGGGCGCCGCCTCGATGGCCGAGACGATCGTCTCCACCGCCTCCTCGTCGAAGGTGTCCAGGAAGACGGAGCGGGTCCGGCTCGGGTGCCGCTGCGAGCCCTCGGCCGTGAGCTCGTAGATGCCCGGATACGGCATCGGCATGGCGGCGACCGCGTACGGCGTGGCGACCTGGGTGAACGGGGCGATGGCGGCCTGCCCCGCCTCCGGGTCCCCGGCGAACACGAACATCAGCACCAGCGCCGGCTTGCCGTGGTGCTCCTCGGGCACGAAGGGCACCGGCGGAATCGGCATCACCATCCCGATCGTGGTCAGCTCCTCCGGCGCGCTGCCGGCGATGGGGACCAGGCTGCGGAACACCTCGCGGGTCGGCGGCAGGAAGACCGCGCCGCCCAGGATGCCGTCGAGCCGGTGCGTCCGGTAGCGGAACCGGGTGACGACGCCGAAGTTGCCGCCGCCGCCGCGCAGCGCCCAGAACAGCTCGGCGTTCTCGGTCGCGGACGCCGTCACGACCGCTCCGGAAGCCGTGACCATCTCCACGGCGACCAGCGAGTCGACGGTCAGGCCA
Source organism: Candidatus Limnocylindria bacterium (assembly GCA_035700865.1). Lineage (GTDB taxonomy): Bacteria > Chloroflexota > Limnocylindria > QHBO01 > QHBO01 > JACDBZ01. The sequence goes on from DASSOH010000060.1 coordinate 26,207, forward strand.
TGCTTCCGCACCAGCCAGCCGATGCCGCCGCCGAGCGTGATGCCGCCGATGCCGACCGACCCGGTGTCCCCGAACGGGACGGCGAGGCCGTGCGCCGCGAGGGCGTTGGTCAGCTCGCCGGCGGTCAGACCGGCACCGGCCCACACCATGCCCTGGTCGGGGTCGATGTGGATGCCCCTCATGTCGCGCAGGTCGATGACCATCGTGCCGTCGCCGCTGCTGTGGCCGGCAAGGCTGTGCCCGCCCGAACGAACGGCGATCTCCAGGTCGTTGCGGCAGGCGAAGGAGATGGCCGCCGCCACGTCGCCCGCATCGGCGGCGCGAACGATGACGCTCGGGCTGCCCTGGTGGGCGACGTTCCAGACCAGGCGATCGGTCTCGTAGGCCTCGTCACCTGGACGCACGACGGACCCGCGCAGCGAGCGCGAGAACGCATCGAGGTCGGTCGGCGACTCGGCGAGGTGCAGGGTGACGGCGGCGTCCATGGCGAGCGATGACTCCTGTGAGATTGGAGTGAGTGGATGTCGCCGTCATGGTCGGGGCGCGACCGTCACCCGCCATCGGCGCTGCGGCGGTCCGCGCGCAGCGCATGGGTCCTGTTCCGGCTACGTCGTATGGCGGATATCCTCGACGACGTGACCGATGCCCCACCGCCCGTCGATCCGTGGCGCTTCACCGCACGCTACCCGGTCCGGCAGCACGAGCTCGACCTCATGGGCCACGTCAACAACGCGGTCTACCTGCACTGGATCGAGCAGGTGGCGATCGAGCACGTCGAGGCGATGGGCGTCGGGCGCGCCTGGTCGCTGGAGCAGGGCGGGGCATGGGTCGTCCGCGAGCACCACGTCACCTACCGGCAGCCGGTGCGGTACGGCGACGTCGTCCTGGTCACCACCCTTCCGCAGGAGATCAGCGGCGTTCGCGGCCTGCGTCGGACGGAGATCCGTCGCGAGTCGGACGGCACCCTGACCACGGAGGCGCTGACGCACTGGGTCTGGGTCAGGCTGCGCGACGGACGACCGATGCGGGTCCCGCCCGAGATCCTCGAGCGCTACCAGCGCTGATCGGCGCGCGGTCAGCGCTCGGGCAGCAGGGTGCCGAGCGCGACGATCCAGACGATCACGGCGAGGATGAGGAAGGGGAGCTCGGCGTTCGGCATGCCCCCATGACGCGGGTGCTGGCGAATCGGTTCACGGATGATTGTCGAACCGGCGACGAGTCAGGCGCCGCCTGAACGACCCCCTGGACGATCACCATCCTGAAGGAGACACCAATGGAGCACGGCGACTTCACGCACATCGAGCTTCCGGCCGACGACACCGACCGCGCGAAGCGCTTCTACACCGAGCTGTTCGACTGGAGATTCAGCGAGACACCCGGATTCGACGGGTACCACATGTACGCGACGCCCGGTGCCGGCGATGCGGGCGTCGGCGGAGCGATCGGCAAGCGGGGCGAGATGGCACCCGAGTCGATGCGGACCTACATCAACGTGCGGTCCGTCGACGACGTCCTGGCACGGGTCCCCGAGCTCGGTGGCCGCGTGATCGAAGAGAAGCAGGAAGTTCCGGGCATGGGCTGGTTCGGCGTCTTCACCGACAGCGAGGGCAACGAGCTGGCGGTGTGGGAGTCGCTCCCCCGCGGTTGAGCGCGGGCCGGCGGTCGGTCAGTCGTCGCCGCCGCCTGGCCCGCTGTGGTCGTCCTCGCCGCCGTCGGTTGCCGTCGGCTCCGGCGTCTCGTCCGCGTGATCGTCCGATGCCTCCGGCGTCTCCACCACCGATGCCGGCGCGCTGGGCGAGGGCGAGGCCGTCGGGCTCGGGGTCGCCGTTGGGCTCGGGCTGGGCGTCGCGCTGGGCGAGGGTGTCGGGCTGGGGGTGGGGCTGAGCGTCAGGGTCGCGCTCGGCAGCGGGCTGGACGATGCCCCGAACCCGTCGGTCCTGGCGCGATCCGCGATCTCCGCCAGGGCCAGCGCACCGACCACCGCGGCCGCCAGGACCGCGACGGCCGCGAGCGCCCGCGCCGGACGCCGCAGTCCGACCAGCGCCGCGCTGAACCGCGCCCACGCCCCCGGCCGCGGATCGGATTCGGCGTCGACGGCGGCCAGGATGCGCGTCGCCAGCGCCGGCGGGGGCGTCGCGCGGGTCTGATCGGCATACGACTCGAGCTCGGCTGCGACGCGGTCGAGCTCGGGATCCGTGCGACCGAGCTCCTCGGAGCCGAACGGGAAGCGGGTCATGAGGGGGACTCCTCGTCCCCGAGCAGCGGGCGGAGCCGCTCCAGGCCGCGCCGCAGGTGGGTCTTCACGGTGTTGAGGGGTCGACCGGTCGCCTCCGCGATCTCCAGCAGCGACAGCTCGGCGAAGAAACGGAGCGCGACGACCTCCCGGTACGGGTCGGGCAGTGACGCCACGGTGCTCCTGATGCTGCCGTGGCGTTCGCGCAGCACGGATACCCGCGCGGGATCGGCATTCGCGTCGGCGACGCGCTCCTCGGCCACCGCATCGAGGGGGGCCGCGGGGCGGCGCCGGTGGAGCCGGCGGAACGCCTGGCGGCTCGCGATCCGGAGCAGCCAGCCGCGGAGCGAGCCGGTGCCCCGGAAGCCGCGCAGCGAGCGGTATGCGATCACGAAGGTCTCCTGGGCGACGTCCTCGGCATCCGCACCGGCGCCGAGGATGCGGGCGCAGGTCCGGTAGATCGGCCCCGTCTCGCGCTCGACGAGCGCCGCGAAGGCGTCGCGATCCCCGCTGCGGAGCGCGGCGATGAGGGCGTCGTCCACGCCCTCATCGTGCCACGCCGAGGTCGCCACTCGGTCCATGGGCCGGGACGATCAGTCGTCGTGGCCGCCGTCGTCCGAGCCATGACCGGAGTCATCGTCATGACCGCCGTCGTCATCCCCGTCGTGGCCACTGTCGTGGTCTCCCTGGTCATCGGCCGCATCGTCGGCTTCGTCGGCCTCGTCGGCATCGTCATCGCCGTGGTCGTCGAACGAGGCTTCCGGACTGCCGGCTGCGGGCCCGAAGAGATCCTCGAGATCGGCGGACGACAGGTCGGAGAGGCCGCCGTGGTCGTCGAACGAGGCTTCCGCAGACGCTTCGGGCGAGTCCTCCGGCGACGCGTCCGGCGTCTCGACCTCCGAGTCCTCCGAGGCCTCCGGCGACGCCGATGGGGACGACTCCAGCTCGGCCCCGAAGGTCGCGACCGGCGAGGCGGATGCCGCAGCGACGTCGTCCTCCGCCTCGGTGCGGTCCGGTCCGGGCATGGCGAACGCCACGCCGGCAACGACGAGCAACGCGCCGACGGCGAGAGCGGCGCCGCGAATGGTGGACGGTCGGGTCATGGATCGGGCTCCTCTGATCTGATCGTTGACCGGCGGCAGCGGCCGGCATCAACAACGAGGCAGCGAGGAGCCCGAAGGTTTCAGTCGTCCACGAGGGTCAGTCGTGCGGTTCCTCGATCGCCGCCGTGACGCTGATCCGCACGTTGCCCGCGAGCGCCTTCGAGATCGGGCAGTTGTCGCCGGCCCCGCGCGCCGCGGCGTCGAAGGCGGCCTCGTCCATGCCCGGCACGACGCCGACCACGTCGATCTCCGAGGTGGTGACGCCCCACCCCTCGCCGACCTTGTCGAAGGTCACCGTGGCGGAGACGTGCAGGTGCTCGGGCGGGGTGCCGCCGCGCGCGAGGGCGGCGGAGAGGGCCATCGAGAAGCAGGAGGCATGCGCGGCCGCGAGCAGCTCCTCGGGCGAGGTCTGGCCGTTCGCCGCCTCGGTGCGCGAGGCCCAGGAGACGGGGAGGTCGGTGAAGAGCTCGCTGGTGCCGGCGCTGACGGTGCCGGAACCCTCCGCGAGGGTGCCGGTCCAGGTGACGGTGGCGGTGCGGGTGGCAGCCATGGGGTGGACTTCTCCTTCGGTAGACTCGGGCCGATGTCCAGCCTACCGGAACGGCGCCCGATCATCCGCGGCGAGCTGGTCTACCTGCGGCCGTCCGAGCGGACCGATCTCCCGACCTTCGTGCGGTGGTTCAACGACGCGGAGGTCACCCACAACCTGGCGATGCGCGCGCCCATGAGCGAGCCATCCGAGTCCGAGTGGTACGAGGGGATGCTCGCCCGCCAGGGCAAGACCGACTACCACTTCGTCATCTGCCTGCTGGCCGACGATCGCGCGATCGGCACCATCGGCCTGCACGGCATCGACTGGCGCAGCGGGACGGCCGAGTTCGGGATCGCCATCGGCGAGAAGTCGGCATGGAACCAGGGCTACGGGACCGATGCGCTGCGCGCCATCTGCGACTTCGGCTTCGGCGAACTCCGGCTGGAACGCATCTCCCTCCAGGTCTACGACGGCAACGACCGGGCGCGCCGCTCGTACGAGAAGGCGGGGTTCCGGCACGAGGCGACGCTTCGCCACGCCCACTTCGCCCGAGGCCATCACCTCGACGTCCACGTCATGGGCCTCCTGCGCGACGAGTGGGCGGCGCTCCCGCACCGGCGCAGCTGGGAGTACGGCGCCTGACCGCCATCACCAGCCTGCCGGCGCGCCTCGACGCCCTGGAGGGCGACGCGCGCGAGCGCGCGCATCGGCTCCTGGACGCGCGCCTGGTCCACGGGCGAACCGTCCCGCCGCCGGAGCTGCTCGCGTGGCTGGAGCGGACCTTCGGATCGGTCGATTCGGTGCGCGAACAGACCGTGGTGAAGGTCACGAACCTGGTGACCCTGGAGGCGACGCTGTTCGCGCCGTTGCGCGCGCGTCGACCCATGGACGGCGGGCACGACGGCGACGACCTCGCCGCGCAGCTGGCCACGACCGGCTCGGACCCCTTCTGCGACCCGGAGACGGGCACGCCAGCGGACACCTTCGGGCGGATCCGCGGCCGTCGCATCACGTCCGGCGCCAACGCCGCCCTCGCGGATGCGCGCCACGGCGTCCTGGTC
>DASSOH010000061.1:0-6070 GCA_035700865.1 Candidatus Limnocylindria bacterium
AGCACGACGGCTCGTCCGCCTTCACCTTCGGCGAGCTCACGCTGCGGCCGATCGAGACGCAGCACTACATCCCGTGCTGGGGCTTCCGCACCGAGGCCGATGGCCGCCGCTTCGCCTACACCGCCGACACCGCCCCCTGCAGCGGCCTGACCGACCTGGCCGAGGACGTGGACCTGCTGCTCTCGGAGGCCACGCTCCGAACGCTGGACGAGGATGCGGCCCCACCGGAGCCGCGCGGGCATCTGCTGCCCGCCGAGGCCGGGGAGATCGCCCGGGATGGCGGCGCGCGACGGCTGATGCTGACGCATCTGCCCGTGAATGGCGCCGATGGTGCGTGGGCCCGCGACGCCGCCGTCGAAGCGTACGGCGGCGACGTCGACGTGGCGGAGCCGGCGCGCACGTACGAGGTCTGATCTCCACTGATCGGGCGGTCCTCAGCGCTCGACGCCCGTTCGGGGTCCGCGCTCGCTGCCAGCCGATAGGTCACTGGTGATCTGTCCGGTGGTTCGCGCAGGTGACCGAAGCTGAGAGGCCACTGGGCTTCGCCTTGACATGCTGGCCTACGCTACCAATCAAACGTTCGTTTGGGACCGTGTAGCGCCAGACCGATGACGACGCCCCATCCGCTCCCCGCCCGCCCGCGTGAGGCCGAGCTGCACGCCGCCGCCACCCGCCTCTTCCGGCTGCGCGGCTACCACGCGACGAGCATGCAGGACCTCGGCGAGGCGCTCGGCATGAACCGGGGCAGCCTGTACCACTACATCAGCGGCAAGGACGAGCTGCTGTGGGCCATCCTCAACCGCGCGCTGGACGTCCTCGAGGCGCGCGTGGTGCCGGTCCTCGAGGACGAAGCACGGCCACCGGCGGACCGCCTCCGGCTGGCCATCCGGGAGCACCTGCGCGTCGCCGCGGAGCACGCCGATGAGCTCTCCCTCATCCAGATCGAGCTCCGAGCCCTCACGCCCGAGCGGCGGCGAGAGATCATCGCGCGCCGCAACGACTACGAGGACCGGTGGCGGGCCGTGATCGACACGGGCGTGGCTGACGGCAGCCTGCGGCCCTTCGACGTGTCGCTGGCCGGCATCGGCATCCTGAGCGCCTGCAACTGGTTCACCCAGTGGTACCGGCCGGACGGGCGCCTGGCCGTCGACGACATCGCGGACGCCTTCGCCGAGCTGTTCCTGCGAGGGCTTGGCGCGTGATCGGGCGCATCGGTTCGGCGGTCGTGGTCGGTGCCGGCACCATGGGCGCCCAGATCGCCTGCCTGCTGGCCGGCACCGGGGTGCGCGTGCGCCTCTTCGACATGACCGATGCGGTCGCCCGCTCCGGCCTCGACCGCGTGGCGAGGCTGAAGCCCTCCCCGCTGTACGCGCCGGAGCACCTGCTCGCCATCCGGACCGGGGGCCTGGACATCGAGGGCGCGCTGGAGAGCGCGGTGGCCGATGCCGACTGGGTGCTCGAGGCCATCGTCGAGCAGCTCGAGCCGAAGCGGGCGCTGTTCGAGCGGGTCGACGGCGCGCTCACCGACGGCGTGAAGATCGTCAGCACCAACACCAGCGGCCTCTCGATCGGCGCGCTGGCGGAGGGACGGTCGGACGGGTTCCGCCGCCGGTTCTGCGGCACGCACTTCTTCAACCCGCCGCGCTACACCCGACTGCTCGAGCTCATCCCCCTGCCGGACACCGATCCGGCCGTCGTCGACCTGCTGGCCGACTACGGGTCACGCCACCTGGGCAAGGGCACCGTGGTCGCGCGCGACACGCCGGCGTTCATCGCCAACCGCCTCGGCGTCCACGGCCTCATGGTCGCGCTGCGGCTCGCGCAGGAGCTGGGGCTCGGCCCGGACGAGGTCGACGAGCTGACGGGCCCGCTCATCGGCCGGCCGAAGAGCGCGACGTTCCGGACTCTGGACCTGGTCGGCGTGGACGTCGCCGCGGCCGTCGCCGACCACTGCCGGGCGGACCTGCCGGACGATCCCGAGCGCGACACGTTCGAGGTCCCGCCGGTCATGCGCCAGCTGCTCGAGCGCGGCGCGCTGGGCGAGAAGTCGGGCGCGGGCTTCTTCCGCAAGGAGGGCGGCGAAATCCTGGCCCTGGACCTGGCGACCGGCGAGTACCGGCCGCGCCGCCGCGTGGTCTCCGCCGCGGTGCAAATGGCGCGCAACGAGACGGATCTCGCGGCGCGGGTACGGGGGCTGGTCGCGGCGCCGGACACGGCCGGCGAGTTCCTGCGCCGTGCCCTGGCGGCCAACCTCGGGTACGCGGTGCGGGTCGGGCCGCAGATCGCCGCCGGCGTCGCGGACATCGACGACGCCATGCGCTGGGGCTTCGGCTGGGAGCTCGGACCATTCCAGCTGCTGGACGCCCTGGGCGGCGAGGCCACACGGCTCCTTCCGGAGCTGGATCGACCCTCGCCGGCCTACGAGAACGGATCGGCGCACTCGTTCGTCACGGGCGCTCTGGAACACCGCCGGGCGCGCGACGGGTCGCTCGACCTCGCGGCCGCCCGGCGGGCGGAGCTGCCATCGAACGCGGCGGCCACCACGCTCGACCTGGGTGACGGCATCCTGGGCCTCGAGCTCCACGGCAAGCTCAACATCATCGGGCTCGACACCATCGCCATGCTCGAACGCGCCGTGAAGCTCGCAAGTGAGCGCTACGACGGCCTGGTGATCGGGACGCGGGCCGCCGACTTCAGCGCCGGCGCCAACCTCGCCCTGCTGCTCCTCGAGGCGGAGGAGGGCGAGTGGCAGGAGCTCGATCGGGTCGTGCGCCGCTTCCAGGGCGCTGCCATGGCCCTCCGGCACGCGCCCGTGCCCGTCGTGGTCGCACCTCGCGGCCGCACGCTGGGGGGCGGCGCGGAGCTGGTGCTGGCCGCGGACCGCGCGCAGGCGCTGGCCGAGACGTACATCGGGCTGGTGGAGCTGGGTGTGGGGCTGATCCCGGCCGGCGGCGGCTCGACCGCCATGGCGCGACGGATCGCCGAGCGCCTGCCGGACGGCGCGCGCGGCGACCTCTTCCCGCTGTACGGGCACGTCTTCACCGCGGTCGCCTCGGCCACCGTGGCGACGGGGGCGTTCGAGGCGCGCCGCTACCTCTTCCTCACCGAGGCGGACGGGATCACGGCGGATCCGGATCGCCAATGGGCCGATGCCGCCCGCACCGCCCGCACCCTGGCCGCGAACGGCTACCGAGCGCCCGGCGAGACGCGCATCCCGGTGCTCGGCCGCCGCGGCATCGCTGCCGCGGAGTCACTGTCCTACAACCAGCTGGTCGCCCGCCAGATCAGCGAGTACGACCGGCGGCTGGTCCTGGAGCTGGCGCACGTCATGAGCGGCGGCGACGTGGCCGAGGGCACCGCGGTCAGCGAGCAGCACCTGCTGGACCTGGAGCGCGAGGCGTTCCTGCGCCTCCTGGGCGAGCGGATGACGCGCGACCGCATCCGGCACGTCCTCAAGACCGGCAAGCCCCTGCGGAACTGACGAGGAGATGGACCGATGAACCAGCTGCGTGACGCCGTCATCGTCTCCGCCGTCCGGACCGCGGTGGGCAAGGCGCCGCGCGGCACGCTGCGCGAGACGCCGCCGTCGGAGCTCGGCATGGTGGCGGTGCGGGAGGCGCTCGCTCGCGCCCCCGGCCTCGACCCGGCCGAGATCGAGGATCTCATCCTCGGTTGCGCCATGCCCGAGGGCGCGCAGGGGCTGAACATCGCCCGCCAGGTGGCGCTCGGGGCCGGGATCCCGGTCGGCGCATCGGCCATGACCGTCAACCGCTTCTGCGCCTCCGGCCTGCAGGCGCTGGCCCTCGCCACCCAGGCCGTGCAGACCGGGGTGCACGACGTGGTGGTGGCCGGGGGCATGGAGTCGATGAGCTACGTGCCGATGATCGGCCACCACTTCGCCCCCGACCCGACCATGGCCGACACGCGGCCGCAGGTCTACCTGTCGATGGGCCTCACCGCCGAGAACGTGGCCGAGCAATACGGCGTCAGCCGCGACGACCAGGACGCGTGGGGGCTGCGCTCGCACCAGCGCGCCTCGGCCGCCCAGCGCGAGGGTCGCTTCGCGGACGAGGTCGTGCCGGTGCCGGTGCGACTCACCGAGGTCGACGCCGAGGGCCGGCCGGCCGTGCGGGAGACGGCGTTCGACCAGGACGAGGGCATCCGCCACGACGCCGATGCCGGCCAGATGGCCGGCCTGCGTCCGGTCTTCGCCGCCGGGGGGAGCGTCACCGCCGGCAACTCCTCGCAGATGAGCGACGGGGCGGCCGCCATGGTGGTCATGACCGGCGAGCGGGCCGCGGCCCTGGGGCTGACCCCGCTCGGCCGGCTGGTGAGCTTCGCCACCGCGGGCGTGGACCCGGCCATCATGGGCGTGGGTCCAGTCGAGGCGGTGCCGAAGGCGCTGGCCAAGGCAGGGCTGACGCTCGACGACATCGCCGTCACCGAGTTCAACGAGGCCTTCGCCGCGCAGGTCGTCGCCGTCGTCCGCGAGCTTGGCCTGGACGAGGCGACGACCAACGTCAACGGTGGGGCCATCGCGCTCGGCCATCCCCTGGGCGCCACCGGCGCGAAGCTCACCGTGCAGCTGCTCTCCGAGCTGGCGCGCCGGGACGCCCGCTACGGGCTCGTGACCATGTGCGTCGGCGGCGGCCAGGGCGCGGCCGGCGTGATCGAGTGGCTCGGTGGTCGGCAGCCGGTACGCGGGCTATCCGCCCCGACGTCGGAGCGTGCCGCATGACGCGAACGGTCCGAATTCACACTGCGAGCGCTTCCGGCGGTCCGCCGCAGCGTTCCGCTCTGGGAATGGCCACGCGAAGCGCCTCTCTTCATACCCGGCGTGAATTGCGACCGCTCGGCCGGCCATCCACCCGGCCGAAGCACACCTCACGTGAATTGCGACGGTTGGGGCGCTCAGTGGCCGGGACGGCGCCGCGCATCTCATGGAAGTCTGGACCGTTCGGCCCGAAGGAGAGGCGATGACGACCGATACCCTTGCACCCGCGGCTGTTCCCGGCGGCAGCTTCATGACCGGACCGATCGCGTCGCCGGTCTTCACGCCCGAGCAGCTCAGCGACGAGCACCGCGCCATCCGCGAGGCGGTGGCCGCGTTCGTCGAGCGCGAGGTCGGCCGCCGGAAGGCGGAGGTCGAAGGGAAGGACTACGCCACCCACCGGGCGCTGCTGCAGCGCCTGGGTGCCGACGGCTTCCTGGGCATCGACGTGCCGGAGGCCTACGGTGGCGCCGGATTGGACCGCATCAGCAGCCTGGTGGTCAACGAGGCGATCTCGACCGCCGGTTCGTTCGCGGTGACGTATGCCGCGCACACCGGCATCGGCACGCTGCCGACCGCCTTCTTCGGAACCGATGCGCAGAAGCGGCGCTACCTCCCGGGCCTGGCCGACGGGACGCTGGTCGGTGCCTACTGCCTGACCGAGCCATCCGCTGGCTCCGACGCGATGGGCATCCGCACCCGCGCCACCCGTCTCCCGGACGGTCGCTGGCAGCTGGACGGGACGAAGCAGTTCATCACCAACGCCGGCTTTGCCGACCTCTTCACGGTCTACGCCAAGATCGACGGCGAGGCCTTCAGCGCCTTCCTGGTCGAGCGAGACACGCCGGGCCTGAGCATCGGGCCGGAAGAGGAGAAGATGGGCCTCCACGGCGCCTCGACCTGCGCCGTGACGCTGGACGGCGTGGTGGTGCCGGAGGACGCGCTGCTCGGGGAGGTGGGCAAGGGGCATCGGATCGCCTTCAACGTGCTCAACGTCGGCCGATTCAAGCTCGGGGCGGCCTGCCTTGGCGGCATGGCGCCGGCGCTCGGGATCGCCACCCGCTACGCCACCGAGCGCACGGCCTTCGGGAAGCGCCTGGCCGACTTCCCGCTGATCGGGGCCAAGCTCGCCGGCATGGCGGCGCGAACCTACGCCGTGGAGTCGAGCGTGTACCGCATCGGCGGCCTGCTGGACGGCAGCCTGGCGGCGGCCGAGGACGCGACCAGCCCGGAGGCCATCCGGACGGCACTCGAGGAGTACGCCGTCGAGTGCTCGATCGCCAAGGTGCTCGCGTCGGA
>DASSOH010000062.1:0-7916 GCA_035700865.1 Candidatus Limnocylindria bacterium
GCTGGCCGGCCTGCTGCACGACGTCGGCAAGATCGGCATCCCCGACGTGATCCTGCGCAAGCCCTCGAAGCTGACCGCCGACGAGTACGCGATGTTCCACCAGCACGTGGCGCTCGGCGACGCCATCGTGCGCGACGTCCCCGACGCGACCGAGGTGCGGGCCGGGATCCGCCATCACCACGAGCGCTGGGACGGCGGCGGCTACCTCGACGGGCTGGCCGGCGAGGAGATCCCGCTGGTGGCCCGCATCATCTCGGTGGCCGACACGTTCAGCGCCATGACCACGACACGGCCGTACCGCAAGGCCCTGCCGGTGGACGAGGCGATCCGCCGTCTGCGGGACGCCTCCGGCACGCAGCTCCAGCCCGAGCTCGTCGAGACCTTCGTGACCGGCCTCGAAACCGATGCGTCCGCACCGATGCCCAACGACGAGCCCGGCCCGCTCTGGACGGCGGAGCTGTCGGTCGCCTGATGGCCGGACCGATGCGCCGCGTGCTCGCCGTGCTCGCCGCGATCGTGGCGGCGCTCGCCATGCTCGCCGCCCAGCCGCCCCGCGCGCACGCGGCGCTGGCCTGGACCATGACCGCCTCGCCGCCGGCCGTCTCGACCGGGGTCAGCACCGCCTTCACGCTGGTGGCGACCAACGGCGACCTGCTCACCGAGATCGGGTGCGTGGTCCTCGACGTCCCGTCGAACTTCACCGTCACGGGGTCGTCCATCTCGTCCTCGACCGCGGGTGACTCGTGGACCACGACCCGCAGCGGCAACCGGGTGCTGGTGTTCACGACCAGCGGCGGTGACCGCCTGGCGCTGCTCGACTTCGTGACGTTCCGGGTGACGGCCACGGCCATGAGCGCGGGCTCACCGGCATGGTCCGCGAACGCCTACCGGCAGCAGGACTGCAGCGGAACGGGGTCGCTGCTCGGCGTCCCGCCGATCGTGGTGGTGACCGGCCCGGCCGTGACCCCGACGCCCGTTCCCACGCCCGCGTCGACGCTTGTTCCGACGCCCCTGCCGACGCTCGCCGCGACCCCACTGCCGACCGCGGCTCCCACCACCGTGACACCCGGGCCGTCACCGACGCCGCGTCCGTCGCCCGCGTCGGGCAGCGCGGCACCCGGGCCGTCGTCGCAGGCCGGCGGCTCGGGCCCGGCAGCGTCGCCCGATTCGAACGGATCGAACGCATCGCCGACGACCGCCGCCCCGGACGTCCCACCACCGAGCGCGTCGGCGGACCCGTCGCGACCGGCGATCGCCTCCGCGTCACCTGGCGCGGTCGGTCCCGTCCCCGCGGACTCCGGACGTGCGACGCCGCGAGCGCCGCTCGCCGCACGCGATCCCCTCGAGACGGGGCTGCAGGTCGGTGGCGTGGAGCTGCTGAGCGGCATCGAGGTCTGGGCGATCCCGGCCGCGACGCTCAGCGTGCCCGGCCTGCTGGTCCTGCTGTGGGTCGCGATCCAGGCGGGCGGGTCGCTGGCCTGGCTGCCGGCCGTGCGTCGCCTGCGCGGTGAGCGCCGGTCCTGACACGACGTGACGCCCGGGCCATGAGCCCGGGCGTCAACGCATCGGTGAAGCGGCGGCTCAGCCGACCGAGGTGCTGATGTCCCACTCCTCCAGGGCCTTGCGAACGTCGGCCAGGAAGAAGCCGACCTGCGCCCCGTCGAGGACGCGGTGGTCGAAGCTGCAGACCATGTTCATCATCGGCCGGATGGCGATGATGTCCTCGCCGTCGAGCTCGACGACGCGGGCACGCTTGACGATGGCCTCCATCGAGAGGATGGCGACCTCCGGCGCGTTCACGATCGGCATGGACGTGACCGATCCGAACCAGCCGGTGTTGTTGACCGTGAAGGTGCCGCCCTGCAGCTCGTCGAGCCGCAGCTTGTTGGCGTGGGCACGGCTGGAGAGGTCGCGGATCTTCGCGTTCACGCCGCTGATGCTCAACTGGTCGGCGTTGGCGATGACCGGCACGATGAGGCCGTTGTCGACCGCCACCGCGATGCCGATGTTCATCGCCTGCTTGAGGATGATCTTGTCCTCGGCGAACTGGCTGTTGAGCGTCGGGTGCTTGCGAAGGGTCTCCGTGACCGCCTTGATGACCACGGCCACGTAGCTCAGCGACGCGCCCTCGCGGGCCTTGAAGGCCATGTTGTTGGCCTCGCGCCACTTCACCACGTTGCTCATGTCCACCTCCACGACCGTGTAGGCGTGGGGGACGGTCTGCTTGACCTGGGTCATCTTCCTGGCGATGCCCTTGCGCATCTGCGACAGGGGCACCTCCACGTCACCGCCCGTCGGTGCCGGCACGGCCATCGGCTTCGGCGCGGGTGCCTGGGGCGGGGGTGCGGCCGGTGCCGCGGCGGCGGCCGGAGCGGGTGAGGACGGGGCGGTGGGCGGTGACGGCGGCGCCGATGGTGCCGCGGGCGCGGCCTGTGGCGCGGCACCGGCCCCCTTCTCGATGAAGGCCAGCACGTCCTCCCGGGTCACGCGGCCGCCGGCACCGGATCCGGACAGCTGCGACACGTCGATCCCGTGCTCACGCACCAGCCGACGGACCGCCGGCGTCATGCGCGCCGTGCCCTCGCCGGACACCGGCTCGCCGGACGGCTGCGCCGCCTCGGGCTGCGCCGCCGGGGCCGGGGCAGGAGCCTCCTCCTGCTGCGCGACCGCCTCCGCTCCAGCGGATGTGGCCGCCTCCGCCTGGGCCGGCTGCTCCGCCTGCGCCGCCTCCGGCTGGGCCGGCGCCTCAGCCTGGGCCGGCTGAGCTGCTGGCTCGGCGGCGGGTGCCTCGGTCGCCGCGCCGGCGCCATCGGTCTCGATCTCCGCGACCGCGGTGCCGACGGCGACCGTCTCGCCGTCGCCGATCAGGATCTTGCTGATCGTGCCGGCGACCTCGGCCGGCACCTCCGCGTTGACCTTGTCGGTGACGACCTCGAACAGCGGGTCGTACTGCTCGACGGTGTCGCCTTCCTTGACCAGCCAGCGCTCGATCGTGCCTTCGGTGACCGATTCGCCCAGCTGGGGCATCTTGATCGTGGTTGCCATCGGTATGGGGGCCCTTCCGTATGGTCGCGTCGTGGTGTTCGTCTAGTAGGCGGCCAGGCGTCGGGCCGCGTCGACGACCCGGGCTGGACCGATCATGAACCAATCTTCGAGGGCGTGGTGGTATGGCACGCCGGGCACTTCGGGGCCGGCCAGTCGCGTGACCGGGCCGTCCAGGTGCTCGAAGCCCTTCTCGGCGATCTCGGCCGCGATCTCCGCGCCGAAGCCGCCGAACCGATTCGCCTCGTGCACGACCAGTGCCTTGCCGGTCTTCTGGACCGAGGCCAGTGCCGTATCCAGGTCCAGCGGCCGCAGCGTGCGCAGGTCGATGACCTCGGCCTCGACCCCGTCCTCGCGGGCCAGCGTCTCGGCCGCCTCGAGGCACACCGTGCGCATGTAGCCGTAGCAGAAGATCGACAGGTGCCGTCCCTCGCGGGCCACGGAGGCCTTCCCGATGGGGACGACGGTGTCGCCGTCGGGCACCTGGGCCTTGAAGAGCCGGTACGTCTTCTTGTGCTCGAAGAACATCACCGGGTCTGGATCCCGGATGGCGGACTTCAGCAGGCCCTTGGCGTCGGCCGGGGTGCCGGGTGCCACCACCTTCAGCCCGACGGTGGAGGTGAAGTACGTCTCGTTCGACTGGCTGTGGTACAGCGCGCCGTGGACGCCACCGCCGTACGGCATGCGGATGACCATCGGCGCGGTGAAGGTGCCGTTGGATCGGTAGTGGATGCGGCTGATCTCGCTGACGATCTGGTTGAAGGCGGGGTAGACGAAGTCGGCGAACTGCATCTCGGCGATCGGCCGCAGGCCGTAGACCGCGGCGCCCATGGCGGCGCCGGCGATCATGCCCTCGGTCAGCGGCGTGTCCAGCACGCGCTTGTCGCCGTACTTGGCCCACAGGCCCTCGGTCGCGCCGAAGACGCCGCCCTTCTTGCCGACGTCCTCGCCCATGACCATCACGCGCTCGTCGCGCTCCATCTCCTCGTCCATGGCGGAGCGGATCGCCTCGAGGATGTTCAGGTCGGCCATCAGTGGCTGCCTCCGTCGATGGGCGGGAGCGGTGTCGCGGTGCCGCCACCGGGGATCGGCTCCGCGTAGACGCGCTCGTGCGCGTCGTCGGCCGTCGGCTCCGGCCGGGCTTCGGCGCGCTTCGAGGCCTCGTTGACCTCGGCCTTCACGTCGGCCCGCAGCTGGTCGTCGACCTCGTCGGTGAGGACGCCGGATTCCCGCAGCGTCGTCGCGAAGGTCGGAATGGGGTCGTGCTCCTTGAGGGATTCCACCTCCGCGGGATCGCGGTAGCGGCGCTGGTCGTCGTCGCTGGAGTGGGAGGTGAGGCGGACCACCCGCGCCTCGATCAGGGTCGGACCCTCGCCGCGCCGGGCGCGCTCGTGCGCCTCTTTGGCCGCCGCGTAGCAGGCCAGCACGTCGCCGCCGTCGACGACCACACCGGGCATCCCGTAGCCCGCCGCCCGCGCGGCAACGCTGCCGCCCGCCACCTGGCGGTCGAGCGGGACGCTGATGGCGTACCCGTTGTTCTCGCACACGAAGATGACCGGCAGGTTGTGGACGCCCGCGAAGTTCATGGCCTCGTGGATCTCGCCCTGGTTCGAGGTGCCCTCACCGAACTGGGTCATGGTCACGACGTCGTCGCCGCGGACCCAGGCGCCCATGGCGATCCCGACCGCGTGGAGGACCTGGGTCCCCACCGGCGAGGAGAGGCTGACGATGTTGTACGGCGCGCCACCGTAGTGGCCGGGCATCTGGCGGCCGCCCGAGCTCACGTCGTCGCCCTTGGCCAGGTGCGCGGTGACGATGTCCTCCGCGCTCATGCCGAAGGCGATGGTGCTGGCGATGGAGCGGTAGTAGGGCGCCATCCAGTCCTGCCCGCGGCGCATCGGCCACGACGTGGCGACCTGCGCGCCCTCGTGCCCCTGGCCGGAGATGATGAAGGCGATCTTGCCGGCGCGCTGCATGAGCCACATCCGCTCGTCGACGGCTCGGGCGAGGAGCATGGCGCGGTACATCGCCAGGACGTCGTCGTCGCTGAGGCCCAGCTGCGCGTGCCGGGGTTGCAGGTCCGTGCTGGCCATCGGCTGGTGGTCCTCCTCTCCTTCGGCGTCCTAGACGTGAATCGGTGCGCCGTCGACCGCCATGGCGGCCTCGGGCAGCACCTCCGGCAGGGTCGGGTGGGCGTGGACGTTCATGGCGATCTCGCCGGCCGTGCCTTCGACCAGCTGGGCGAAGGTCGGCTCGGCGATGAGGTCACCGGCGTGTGGGCCGATGATGTGCGTGCCGAGCAGCAGGCCCGTCTCAGCGTCGGCCACGAACTTGGCGAAGCCGTCGACCTCGCCCACGATGGTCGCCTTGCCGAGGGCGCGGAACGGGAACTGGCCGGTCTTCACGCTCCGGCCGTCCGCCTTCGCCTCCTCCTCCGTCTTGCCGACCGACGCGATCTGCGGCCGGCAGAAGGTCACGCGCGGCATCAGCTCCATCCGGACCGGCTCGGGATCGTGGCCGCTCATGTGCTCGACCGCCACCACCGATTCGTGGGCGGCCACGTGCGCCAGCGCGAAGCCGGGAACGATGTCGCCGATGGCGTACAGGTTCGGCACGCCGGTGCGCATGAACTCGTCCACGATCACGTACCCGCGCTCCAGCTTCAGGCCCTCGATCCCCTCCAGACCGATGCCATCGGTGAGCGGCCGCCGTCCGACCGCGACCAGGATCAGGTCCGTCGTCAGGTCCGTCCGCTTCGAGCCGTCCTTGGTGGCGATGGTGAAGCCGATCTCGCCGTCGCCCCTGCGCAGCGACTCGGGGTCGATGGTCGAGCCCACATGCGTCGTGATCCCGCGCTTGCGGAACGTACGCGCCAGCTCCTTGCTGATGTCGGGGTCCTCGAGCGGCACCACGCGGTCGAGGTACTCGACGACGGTCACCTCGGCGCCGAAGTCGCGGTACATGCTGGCCCACTCCACGCCGATGGCGCCCGCGCCGACGATCGCGACCCGCTTCGGCGCGTCGTTGCGCGCCAGCGCCTCGTCCGAGGTGATGATCAGCTGGCCGTCGGGCTCCAGGCCCGGCAGCGAGCGCGGGGCCGATCCCGTGGCCAGGATGAGGTTGGTCGCCGAAGCCTCCACGTCGCCGGACTCGCCGCCCGAGACGCGGACGCTGGTCGGGCCGGTCAGCACGCCCTGGCCGCGCAGGACGGTGATCTTGTTCTTCTTCATCAGGAACTCGACGCCGTTGACGTGCTTCTCCACCACGGCGTCGCGGCGCTTCCCCAGCGCCCCGTAGTCCAGGCCGATGCCGTCGTGGCCGGAGAGGCCGAACTCCGCGCCCTGCTCGGTCACGCGGTGCAGCAGGTCGGCCGTCTCGAGCAGGGCCTTGGACGGGATGCAGCCGCGATTGAGGCACGTCCCGCCCAGGCGGTCACGCTCGACGATGCCCACGGAGAGGCCGAGCTGCGCGGCGCGAATCGCCCCCACGTAGCTCATCCCCCCACCGAGGATGAGCAGGTCGAATCGTTGCTGGTCGGCCATCGGTCTCCTGTCGCTTCAGCTCGCCGCAGCCCCGGCGGGGCGCGGCGCATCGGTTTCGAAGGTTCGCTCCTCGTGCTCGGCGAAGGCCCGGCGCCAGTCGTCCGGCACCGGGATCGGCCGCGAGGCGGTGTAGTCGTACGTCACCAGCACCGTGTGCACGTCGCCGACCAGCCGGTCGTCGTCGCCGGCGGTCATGCGGTGGCGCATGTCGAAGCTGGATCGACCGATGCGGTCCACGCGCGTCTCG
Source organism: Candidatus Limnocylindria bacterium (assembly GCA_035700865.1). Lineage (GTDB taxonomy): Bacteria > Chloroflexota > Limnocylindria > QHBO01 > QHBO01 > JACDBZ01. The sequence continues at coordinate 6,832 of DASSOH010000062.1, forward strand.
ACCCGCACCTCGTCGCCGAAGAAGATCGGCGAGCGGAAGTCGAGCTCCACGCGGGCCAGGATCAGCGGCATCCGGTCGAACGGCTGCGCCGGCTTCAGGACGTCGAGCAGGTAGCGGATGCGCGCCAGCTCGACGTAGCTGAAGAAGACCGCGTTGTTGACGTGCCCGAACGCGTCCGTGTCCCCGAAGCGGACCTGGAGCGACGTTCGGTGACGATAGGCATCGGTCACGGGCGGCCATTCTAGCCCGCCCGGCCGGCCCGGGGGTCAGGCCTCGGCCGGTCGCCGGGCTCCGCCGACGGCGCCGAGGAGCGCCGGATCGTCGGTCACCAGCACCAGGTCGAGGGCCGTGCTCAGGGCCACGTAGGCAGCCTGCCGGGCGTTGCGACCCCGTTCGAGTGGTCGTGCGGCGTCGACGGGGGAGACGTCGTGCTCGCGGAAGCCCAGGCGCTCCAGCTCGTCCGCCAGCTGACCGAGATGGTCACGGCCGGCTGCCGGTTGCCGCGCCACGCGCTCGAGCACGTCGAGCGCGAAGCCGGTCGGGACGTGCACCTCCAGGCCGCCCGCCTCGTAGTCGCCGCGCAGGCCGCGTCCCTCGGGCGTGAACCACGCCAGGAAGCCGCCGGGGTCCAGGACGATGCGCTTCACCGCCCCAGGAGCTCCTCGATGCGGGCGAGCGCCGTCCGCACCCGCGGATCCGCACCGGGGCCGATGCCGCCAACCAGGTCGGCATCGGCGAGCTGGGCGAGGTAGGCGCTGCGCGTCATGCCGCGCCGGCGGCAGGCGTCGTCGATGCGAGTCAGGAGGCGATCGTCGATCGAGATCAGGACGCGTCGGGCTGGCATGGGCCGGAGTATATCGTGATATACGGCGGCGACTCCGGCCGCTAGGCCCCGAGCGCCGAGCCCGCTCGGGCGATGAGCCCTGCCAGCAGGGTGGTCCGTGGCCCGATGCTCTCGAGGTCCAGCCACTCGTCCACGGAGTGGTCGTCGCCGCCGACCGGGCCGAGCCCGTCGAGCGTCGGGATCCCCAGCGCCGCCGTGGTGTTGGCGTCGGACGCCCCGCCGGTGGCCGCATCGCGCAGCC
>DASSOH010000063.1:0-21504 GCA_035700865.1 Candidatus Limnocylindria bacterium
TGCATCCACATCCATCGCGAGGAGGGCACCGGCGAGACCGTGCTCACCGCCATGGGCGACGCGCACGTCGACGTGATCGTCGAGCGGCTGAAGCGCAAGTTCGGCGCATCGGTCAGGACCGCGACCCCGCGGGTGCCGTACCGCGAGACGATCCGCCAGGCGGCGCGGATCGACAACAAGTTCAAGCGCCAGACCGGCGGCCACGGCCAGTACGGCCACGTGGTGATCGAGTTCGAGCCCAGCTCCGGTGGCTTCGAGTTCGGCGACCGCATCGTGGGCGGCGTGGTGCCGAAGCAGTACATCCCGGCCGTGGAGAAGGGCCTTCGCGAGGCCATGACCGAGGGTGTGCTGGCCGGCTACCCGGTGGTGGACCTCAAGGCGACGCTCGTGGACGGCTCGTACCACACCGTGGACAGCTCCGAGATGGCGTTCAAGGTCGCCGCGTCACAGGCGCTGAAGAAGGCGTTCGACGCGGGCAGCCCGACGCTGCTGGAGCCGATCCTCGAGGTCGACATCGTCGTGCCGGACGAGTACATGGGCGACGTGATGGGGCAGATCACCGCCAAGCGCGGGCAGGTCCTGGGGATGGATTCGGCCGAGGGCATGCAGCACCTGCGCGCGCAGGTCCCGCAGGCGGAAATGTTCCACTACGCCACCGAGCTGCGCTCCATCACCCAGGGTCGCGGGCGGTTCAGCTGGAAGCTGGATCACTACGCCGAGGTCCCGCACAACATCGTGGAGAAGGTCGTCGCCGAGGCCGCGCACGACGGCCACGGGACGGAGCGCGCCGGGCACTGAGACCGGGACCGGGGGCGCTCAGCGCTCCCGGTACGCCCAGGGCTCCCCCGTCGCGCGCATCCCCGCGTAGGTCCGCCGCAGGGCGACCTCCTCGGCCAGGAAGGTCGCGGTCGCCACGAGCAGCGCGGCCAGCAGCACCACCGTGACGGTCCCGATCAGGCCGAGCGGGTCGCCGCCGACCACCGCGACCATCCACGCCGCAAGCCACGCCACCGCGGCGCCCGCCAGGCCCGCGGCGATGGCGGCGGTCAGGAATCCGAGCCTCATGTCGGTTCGACCTCCGCGACGGCGAGATTCCGCTTCCCGCGACGGACCAGGAGCCACCGGCCCGCGAGCAGACGGGAGCGGTCCGGCGCGAAGGCCGGATCGGTCACCCGCTCGTTGTTGACGTACGCGCCGCCCTCGCTCACGACCCGGCGCGCCTGCCCGCGACTCTCGACGAGGCCGGTCGCGACCAGCAGGTCGACGACCGCCGGCAGCCCATCCGAGGACGTCAGGGCGGCACGCGGGAGGTCGGCGAAGGCCGCGGCCAGCGTCTCGGCGTCGAGCGCATGGAGCTCCGCCTGCCCGAAGAGGGCGCGGCTGGCCTCGGCCGCGGCGGCGGCCGCATCGGCTCCGTGCACCAGCTCGGTCACCTCGGCGGCCAGCGCGCGCTGGGCCTCGCGCGTCTCCGGCCGTTCGGCCACGGATGCTTCGAGCGCCGAGATCTCGTCGTGCGTGCGGAAGCTGAAGACGCGCAGGTACGTCCCGACCACCGCGTCGTCGGTGTTGAGGAACCACTGGTAGAAGGCGAACGGCGAGGTGAGCGCCGGGTCGAGCCACAGGGTGGAGCCGGTCGACTTGCCGAACTTCTCGCCATCTGGACGCGTGATGAGCGGCGTGGCGAGCGCGTGCGCCGTCGCGCCCTCCACGCGGCGGATGAGATCGACGCCGGCCGTGAGGTTGCCCCACTGGTCGCTGCCGCCGAGCTGGAGCGTGCAGCCATGACGGCGGTAGAGCTCCAGGAAGTCGACGGCCTGCATGATCTGGTAGCTGAACTCGGTGTAGCTGATGCCGCCCGCCTCCAGCCGCGCGCTGACGGCCTCCTTGGCCAGCATCCGGTTCACGCTGAAGTGCTTGCCGATGTCCCGCAGCCAGTCGATGGCCGACATCGCACCCGTCCAGTCCAGGTTGTTGACGATCAGCGCGCCGTTGTCGCCGTCGAAGTCCAGGTAGCGCGCGACCTGCGAGCGGATGCGCTCGACCCAGGAGGCGACGACCTCGCGCTCGTTGAGGGTGCGTTCGCTGGTTCGCCCGCTGGGGTCGCCGACCAGCCCGGTGGCGCCTCCGACGAGCCCGATCGGCCGATGTCCCGCGAGCTGGAGTCGACGCATCGTGACCAGCAGCACGAGGTTGCCGAAGTGGAGGCTGGGCGCGGTGGGATCGAAGCCACCGTAGAACGTCAGCGGCGCCGCGCGCATCGCCGAGCGCAGGTCGTCGAGATCGGTGTGGTCGGCCATCATCCGCCGCCACTCGAGGTCGTCGAGCACGGCGGCGCGGGCGTCAGGGGTCGTCATCGGCGGTTGAGGATAGCACCGAACATCCGTGCTACCCTGCCCGGCGGATGACCCGACGACCAGCTCCGAGTGGCCGTCGCGACGCGCCCCGCTCCGCCGGCCGTGGAGCGCCGACGCGCCGCCGGCCCGGCTCCACCACCCTCCCACGCACCGTGCTGGCGGTCTTCGGCGTGGTGGCGATCGGGATCTTCGTGGTCCTCATGGGCTTCTACGCGTCGCTGACCAGCGACCTGCCGGACGTGGCGGACATCGAGAACTTCGACCTGGCGCAGGGCTCGACCGTGGTCTCGGCGGACGGCACGGAGCTCGCGACCTTCGCCATCGAGGATCGCCGCGAGATCGCCTACGACCAGATCCCGCAGGTCATGGTGGATGCCCAGGTCGCCGCCGAGGACCAGCGCTTCTGGACCAACCCGTGCGTCGACTTCCAGAGCATCGTTCGGGCATTCCTGCAGAACGTGGAGGCCGGCGGGACCGTGTCGGGGGCGTCCACCATCTGCCAGCAGCTGGTGCGGATGCGACTCTTCGGCGCCGACCTGATGGCCGACCCGGATCGGCAGGTCGAGCGCAAGCTCAAGGAGGCGATCCTGGCGCTGCGGCTCGACAGCCGGTACCCCGGCGAGGAGGGCAAGCAGCGCATCCTGGAGATGTACCTGAACCAAGTGTACTACGGGAACAACGCCTACGGCGTCTGGGCCGCCGCGAATGCCTACTTCGGCAAGGACCTGACCTCGGATGCACCCGAGGACCAGCTGAGCGTCAGCGAGGCCGCGACGCTCGCGGGCCTGGTCCGGGCTCCCTCCCGACTCGACCCCAGCCGCGAGGGCGTCCCGGAGGAGCGCGACGGCCAGACGGTGTACGTGGTGCCGCAGACGTCGCAGGCCGTCACGGTGCGCAACCTGGTGCTGGATCAGATGCTGCGCTCGGGCTTCATCGACCAGGCGCAGCACGACGAGGCGATCAACGCGGAGATCGTGCTGGCCGCGCCCCGCGAGCAGACCTACAAGGCGCCGCACTTCGTGTTCGCCGTGCGGCGCGAGGCCGCGGAGCTGCTCGAGGGCGAGGATCTGCTCGACACGGGCGGCCTGCGCATCATCACCACGCTCGACTACGAGGGCTACCAGGTCATCGCCGAGAAGTGGGCGCAGATCGGGTACGACATGGACCGGCTCTCCAACGACGAGCTGGTCGCCAAGTACGGCGAGGCGGCGCTGTCGTGGATCGGCCAGCTCCAGGGACGCAACATCAACAACGACGCCATCGTCACCGTGAACTACCGGACCGGCGCCGTGCTCGCCTACGTCGGCAGCGCGAACTTCTACGGCGAGGCGACGCCGGCGCACCAGCCCAACTACGACGTCATCGGCCAGGCCTTCCGGCAGTCGGGATCGGCCTTCAAGCCGATCACCTATGCCGCGGGCTTCGAGTCGGGCGTCATCACGCCGGCGACGATGTTCATGGACGTTCGGACCGACATCGCCGAGGGCTTCAACCCGCCGAACGCGGATGGCAAGGAGCGGGGCCCGGTGCGCGTCCGCGACGCGCTGAAGTACTCGCTCAACGTGCCGGTCAGCAAGGCGCAGCAGCTGATCGGCTCGCAGAACGTGGTGGACCTGGCACAGCGCCTGGGCCTCGAGTTCGACCCCGCCCACAACAACGAGTTCGCCGTGCCGTCGCTGACGCTCGGGACCCTGGGCATCCACCAGCTCGACCTGGCCGGGGCGTACGGCGCCCTGGCGAACGGCGGCCGGCTCAACCAGCCGTACCTGATCCAGCGCATCGAGGACGCGGACGGCAACGTCATCTACGACCACGACACCGATGCGGAGGATCCGGTCCAGGTGCTGACCGCTCCCTCCGCCTACCTGGTGACCGATATCCTGGCCGACAACACCGACCCGAACACCAACCCGCTGTGGGGCCCACGGTTCCAGCTGCAGACCGCGGACGGCGGCCGGCGCCCGGCGACGCTGAAGACCGGCACCACCAACGACTTCCGTGACCTCCAGGCCTACGGCTACCTGGCCGGCAACCCGGACGACCCCGAGGACCCGACCGGGGCGATCGTGACGGGCGTCTGGGTCGGCAACAGCGACTTCTCCCCCATCCAGGACGTCTTCGCCGCCGACGGCCCGACGTTCATCTGGCATGACTACATGGCCGAGGTCGCCGCCCACAACGAGCTGCCGGTGTACGACTTCGCGCGGCCCGACGGCGTGTCGGAGGTCACCGTGGATGCCATCACCGGCCTGCTGCCGGGCGAGCACACGACCACCACGGTCACCGAGCTGTTCCGGACCGATCGGCAGCCCTCGCAGCAGGACACCGCCCACCGCGAGCTGCGGATCGAGGCCGAGACCGGAAAGATCTGGCAGGAGGGCTGCGGCGACTTCGAGACGGCGCCGCCCTCAGGCTCGCCGGATCCATCGGCCGAGCCGCCACCTCCGCAGCCCAAGGAGGAGGTCTACCTGGACCTCTCCGGCTGGGACGCCGACCATCCCGCCTGGCAGGAGGCGAACCGGGCGTGGATCGACCAGTGGCGTGGGCGGGAGGACGAGCTGAACCAGAGCGTGCGCGTGCCCTTCCCCGGTCCGCTCGACGCGCCGCTGGCGCCGACCGAGGAGTGCACGCCCGGCGAGGTCCCGACCTCGACGCCCACCCCGTCGCCGTCGCCGACGCCCAGCCCCACCCCGACGCCGTCGCCGACGCCCGAGGCCACACCGACGCCGCTGCTGCCGACGCCGACACCGATCCTGCCGACACCTCCGTCGTTGCCGACGCCAACGCCGGCGCCGACACCCGCAGGCTAGAGCTCGGCGACCGTCGCTCCCTCGCCGCCCTCGTCGCGGCGTCCGCCGCGGAACGATCGGATCCGGGGATGCTCGCGCAGCGCCTCCCGCACCGCGCGCCGAAGGGCACCGGTCCCGACGCCGTGGACGATGACGACCGAGTCCAGTCCGGCGAGCAGGGCCTCGTCCAGGTAGGCGTGGAGCCGCTCGAGCGCGGCCTCGACCCGCTCGCCGTGGAGGTCGATGCTCGGCGACACGCGAGCCGCCGCGCGGCGGCGCAGCTCCTCCGCCTGCAGGTCGCGCGGTGCTGGGCCGGAGACCGGCTCGGGGACCACGTCCAGGTCGTCGGCCGGCACCACCAGGCGCGCCCCCTCCGTCTCCAGGGTCGCGCGACCGGTGCGTCCGCTGATGTCGACGATGCGGCCGGTCGTCCCGAGGGTGCGCGACCGTGCCCACAGGCCCACGCGCGGCTGCGGGACGTCCTCGGGCCCGGCGTCCGGCGTCTCGACCCGGGGCTCGGGCGTGGGGGCGGCCGCAGGCTGGGCACGAGCCTGTGCCGCTCGCCGGCCCAGCTCCTCCAGCGCCGCCGCGTTCGTGGCGCCACGTCCCCCCGCGAGGTTGCGCTGGCGCATCATCTCCCGCCGCAGGTCGGCGACCTCGCGTTCGGCGCGCGCCAGCATCTCGTCCGCGGCGCGTCGGGCGTCGGAGAGGATCTCGCCGGCCTCGCGACGGGCTCGTGACACGCCCGTGCGCGCCCGCTCCCGCTCAGCCGATGCCCGGGATCGCTCCTGGGCCGCCGCCTCCAGCGCCGCCTGCTGCTCCTCACGCGCCATGGCGATGGCGGCGAGCGTCTCCTCCATGGTGGCGTGCTCGGCCGAGATTCGCGCCCGCGCATCCGCCAGGATCTCCGGCGAGAGGCCCAGCCGCTCGGCGATGGCGAACGCCTGGCTCTTGCCCGGCAGGCCGATGGTGAGGCGGTAGGTCGGCCGCAGCGTCGTCACGTCGAACTCGACGGCGGCGTTCGTGACGCCCGGATGCTCGGTGGCGAACGTCTTCAGCTCGGCGTAGTGGGTGGTGGCGGCCACCATGGAGCCGGCGCTCAGCAGCTGCGACACGATCGCCATGGCCAGCGCCGACCCCTCGGTCGGGTCCGTGCCGGCGCCGACCTCGTCGAGCAGGACGAGCGTGTCCGGGCCGGCCGCCGCCACGAAGCGGACGACGTTGCGCAGGTGACTCGAGAAGGTCGACAGCGACTGCGCGATGCTCTGCTCGTCGCCGATGTCCGCCATCACCCGGCCGAACACCGGCAGCCGCGCCCCATCCGCCGCGGGCACGCGCAACCCGGCCTGGTGCATGAGGGCGAGCAGCCCCAGCGTCTTGAGGGACACCGTCTTGCCGCCCGTGTTCGGGCCGGTCACCACCAGGGCTCGGTAGCCGAACCGGTCGCCGAGGCGCAGGTCGATCGGCACGGCGCCAGGTCCGAGCAGCGGGTGACGGGCCGAGAGGAGCTCGACCGCATCGGCCACGACGGAGGGGCGGACGCCGTCCATCTGCTCGCCCAGCCGGGCGCGCGCCATCCACAGGTCGGCCCGGGCGAGCGCCCGGAGGCTGGCGCGCAACCCGTCGGCCCTGGCCTCGACGGCACGCGACAGCTCGTCCAGGATGCGCTCCTCCTCGCGCTGCTCGGCGAGCGTGGCCTCGGTCCAGGTGTTGTTGAGCTCGACCACGGACAGCGGCTCCACGAACAGGGTCGCTCCGGATGCGCTCTGGTCGTGGACGATGCCCTTGACGCGGCTCTTGGCCTCGGCGCGGATCGGGATCACGTAGCGGCCGGCGCGGACGGTCACGATCGCCTCGCCGATCAGCCCGGCCATGGCCGTCGAGCGCAGCATGGCGTTGAGACGCTCCCGCACGCGGTCCTGCGCGGTGCGCAGGCGGCGGCGGATGGCGGCGAGCTCCGCCGAGGCGGTGTCCAGGATCTCCCCCGCCTCGTCCACGCTGCGGCCGATGCGAGCCGCCAGCTCCGGCGCCGCGTCGAGCTCGTCGCGGATGCCCGCCAGGTGGGGCCCCGACCAGGTCACCAGCCTCGCGGCGAAGCGGCCGGTGGCCTCGAGCGTCTCGACCAGGTCGAGCAGCTCCTGGGCGGTGAGGCGTCCACCACGCCCCGCCCGCTCCAGGGCGGCCCGGACGTCGCGTGCCCCGCCGATGCTCGCCTGCGCCTGCTCGTTCAGCAGCCGCTGCGCCTCGTCCGTCTGGTCCTGGAGCAGGGTGACGTGCGCGGCATCGGCCACCGGAACCGTCTCCAGCGCCAGCTCGCGCGACGGCTCGAAGCTGGTGTTGGCCGCCAGCTGCGCCACGATCGCCGCGAACTCGAGTGCGCGAAGGCTGGCGGCGTCGGCAGCCGTGCCGGCGGCGAGGCTATCGACGGGAGACGTGGCGGTCATCGGCGATCCAGAAGCGCAGGGGTCGTGCCGCCCACTCGCCGGCGTAGTCGACGCCGATGCGCGGGCCACGGTGCAGGCGCGGGCGGGGCCCCGGCCGCGGGGTGACGAACACCGGGCCCGCGAGCAGGTCGACGCCGTTCAGGGTGCGATCCACCCCCAGCGCCTGGCCGACGTTCCCCGGACCGGCCGCCAGCCGGTGGCGCGGCACGGTCGCGCCACGACGCACCTGGGCCAGATCGACGCCCTCGTCGATCTCCAGGGCGCGGATGAGGACCGCCTCCGGCTTCTCGCCGGGGCCGGCCACCACGTTCAGGCAGTGGTGCAGCCCGTAGATGAGGTAGACGTACAGGTGGCCCGGCGCCCCGAACATCACCGCGTTGCGTGGCGTGCGCCCGCGGGACGAATGTGCGGCGCGGTCCTCCGGGCCGCGGTACGCCTCGACCTCGACGATGCGCCCGCCGACGGTCCCCTCGGGCGACGCGTGCACCAGGCGCGCGCCGAGCAGGTCGCGCGCGACGTCGACCGAGGGCCGATCGAACCAGTCGCGATCGAGCGCCGGCGTCGGCCCGGCCGCGGCCGCGCTGCTCACGAGAAGAGCCGCGCCACCTCGTCGGGGACGAACGGGCGGACCAGGAAGCCGGCAGTCGGCACGATGCTGTCACGCAGGAACTGCACGATCAGCGAGTCGTTCATGGCCGTGACGTAGGCCGGCACCCAGCCTCCCTCCTCCACGCCCGGACCGAAGTAGGTGTCGAACACGAGCAGGTGGAACGTGATCAGCAGCGCGACCCACAGGAGGCCGAAGATCGCGCCGCCGAGCTCGTCGAGCTGCTTCGCGATCGGGAGGCGGGTGCGCCGGTAGAGCGCCCGGATCGCGAACCAGCCGCCGATGACGAAGGCCAGGAACAGCAGCACGAAGATCAGGAGCTTGCGACCCTCGGGCGAGAACGCGGTCCAGAAGCGCAGCAGGTCCACGATCGGGCCGGTCAGCTGCGCGGCCAGCACGAAGGCGACGAGGACCGCGATGCAGTTGAGGACGTAGCGGATCATCCCCTGGGTGAAGCCGAGGAAGACGCCGATGGCGAGCACCAGGATGATCAGGAGGTCCATCCAGCCGAGCTGGGCGAGCACGTCCATGCAGTCCGAACTCCTCTGCCTTCACGGGATGCCGGGCGCGCGCACGCGGCTCGGGCGTGCGCAAGGGTAGCAGCCGCGCCGACGCCGGGACAAGGCGGCGTGGGTCCTAGCGGATCTCCGCGCCGAGGTGGTGACGCAGCGATCCGCGCACCTTGTTCAGGGCCTTCTCGATCGCCTTCTCGTCCGCCGCGTCGCCGGGCTGGAACCGGAAGGCGAGCGCGTAGCTCACTCGCCCGGGCCCGACCTGCTCGCCGCGGTAGACGTCGAACAGCCGCAGCTCGTCCAGCATCGGGCCGGCGGCCATGCGCGCGACGCGCAGCAGCTCGCCGACGGGCGTTGACTCGTCCAGCACGACCGCGAGGTCGCGGTCCACCGGTTGCGCGCTCGGCACGGGGCGGATGCGGTGCTCCGCATCGACCAGGCCCAGCAGGCGCTCGACGTCGAGCGAGGCCTCCACCGGCCGACCGACCAGGTCCCAGGCGTCCACGACGCGGGGATGCACCTCGCCCAGCGACCCGTAGGGACGGCCTGCCGCATCGCACACGAGCGCGGTGCGCCCCGGGTGACGATGGGGGTGACGCGCCTCGTCCGGCTCCGGCCGGTACGTCGGTCGCGGGGCGCCGATCGCGTCGTGCAACGCCTCCACGACCCCCTTGATCGCCGCCACGTCGGCCGGGCGCGGTGTCTCGCCGGCCGCCGGTGGCGCCGCGCTTCCGTTGAGCACGATTCCGAGCTCCCAGGCCTCGTAGCGCCCGGTGCCCGCCGTCTCGGCCGCCCGGTCCCGCGGCGTCGGAGCGTCCGGGTGGAACCAGTAGACCTTTCCCAGGTCGAAGAGCCAGGCGTCCGGCCGCCGCCGACGCACGTTCTCCGCCAGCGCCCCCAGCACCGATGGCGCCATCGACGGCCGCAGGATCGAGTGCTCCTCGCTGAGCGGGTTGTAGAGCCGCACCAGCTCCGCGTCGTCGGTCGGCAGCCCGGCACGCGCCAGGTCGGCCGGGCCGATGAGCGCGTGGGTCACCACCTCGTCCAGCCCCAGGCCGGCCAGGATGCGGCGCAGCTGGTGCCGCGGCCCGCTCGGGTCCGGTCGGTACGGCGGCAGCGCGGCCACCGGCAGGCGGCCGGGGATGCGGTCGTAGCCGTACGCCCGGGCGATCTCCTCGGCGACGTCGGCCTCGGCGACGACGTCCAGGCGCTGCGCGGGAACGCCGATCTCCAGCGCGTCACCGTCGCCTCGCACGTCGAAGCCGAGTGGCCGCAGCAGGTCACCCACGTCGGATGGAGCCAGCGCGATGCCCAACAGGCGCGCCACCCTGGCGACGGACACGTCGACCACGCGCGGCGCATGCGGTCCCGGATCGTTGTCCACGATGCCGCGCGCCACCCGCGCGCCGGTGATCTCGGCGATCAGCTGTGCCGCCCGGTCGGCCGCGAAGCGCGGCAGGTCCGGCCCGATCCCCTTCTCGTGGCGCATGCTCGCCTCCGAGCGCAGGCCAAGACGCCGTGCCGTGTTGCGGATCGTGGGGCCGTGGAACACGGCGGACTCCAGGATGACCCGGGTGGTGGCGTCCGTGACCTCCGAGGAGGCGCCGCCCATGATCCCGGCCAGGCCGAGCGGACGCTCCCGATCCGCGATGACCAGCATCCGCTCGTCCAGCCGCCGCGTGACGTGGTCGATCGTCTCGAGCGTCTCGCCCTCGCGGGCGCGCCGCACCACGATCTCGCCATCCGGCACCGCGTCGGCGTCGTACGCGTGCATCGGTTGTCCGAGCTCGTGCATCACGTAGTTCGTCACGTCCACGACGGCACTGATCGGCCGCATGCCGGCGGCCAGCAGGCGCTGCTGCATCCACTCGGGCGAGGCGCCGTTCCGGACGCCGTCGAAGGACCGGGCCGTGAAGCGCGGATTCAGCTCCGGCTCGTCGATCCGGACCGAGACGTGCTCCTCGACGCGTTCGTCGCTCTCCGCCAGCTCGACCCGCGGCAGCCGCAGCTCGGCGCCGGTCATGGCCGCGATCTCGCGCGCCAGACCCACCATCGAGAGCGCGTCGCCGCGGTTCGGCTTGACGTCCACGTCCAGCACGGTCTCGCCCACCACCTCGGACAGCGGCGTCCCGGGCTGCAGCTCCGCGCCGTGGCCCAGGATGTGGATACCATCGGCATCGCCGCCGAGCTCGAGCTCCGCCGCACTGCACAGCATGCCGTTGGAGACGACGCCGCGGATCTTGGACCGCTCGATGCGCCGATCCCCCGGCAGGACCGCCCCCGGGAGCGCCGCCGGCACCAGCTGGCCGACCTCCAGGTTCTGCGCTCCGCACACGATCTCGACCTCGCCGCCCGCCTCGCCGACGTCCACCCGCGTCAGCCACAGCGTGTCCGCGTTCGGATGTCGTTCGACCTGCAGCAGGCGGCCCACGACCACGTTCGTCCAGTCCGCGCCGGTCTCGATGGCCGCGACCTCCATGCCGCGCATGGTCAGCGCATCGGCCAGCTCACGCGGGCTGAGGCCGACGTCCACGTATTCGCGCAGCCAGGAGAGCGGCACCAGCACCTAGCGGCCCTCCGCGAACTGGGTGACGAAGCGCAGGTCACCGCTGAAGAAGAGGCGGATGTCGCCGATGCCGTGGCGCAGCATGGTCATGCGGTCCGTGCCCATGCCGAAGGCATAGCCCTGGTACTCGTCCGGGTCGTAGCCGCCGGCGCGCAGCACCACCGGGTGCACCATGCCGGCGCCCAGGATGGTCATCCAGCCCGACCGCTTGCAGGCCGGGCAGCCGACGCCACCGCACACCAGGCAGCCGATGTCGAACGCGACGCTCGGCTCCGTGAACGGGTAGTAACCGGGACGGAACCGGGTCCGGACGTCACGCCCGTAGAGCGCGCGCGCGACCTCCTCGAGCAGGCCCTTGAGGTCGGCCATGCTGGTGTCGCGGTCGACGACGAGGCCCTCGACCTGGAAGAACTCGAAGCCGTGGCTCGCGTCGACCGCCTCGTAGCGGAAGCACCGCCCCGGCATCAGGACGCGGATCGGCGGCTCCAGGGCGCGCATGGCGCGAACCTGGACCGGCGAGGTGTGGGTGCGCAGGATCGTCTCGTCGGCCGCCGGTCGCGGCTGGCCGGCCTCGACGCTGCCCGGCTCCGCGACGTACAGCGTGTCCCACAGGTCGCGCGCCGGGTGGTCGGGCGGGATGTTGAGCAGCTCGAAGTTGTACTCCTCGGTCTCGATCTCCGGCCCCTCGAAGATCTCGAAGCCGTACGCGTGGAACAGCTCCCGGATGTCGCGGATGGTCGTGTGCACGGGGTGCAGGTGCCCGACCGGCATCGGCCGGCCCGGAGCCGTCATGTCCAGGCCCTCGTCGGCCAGCCGGCTGTCGAGATCGGCCTCGCGCAGATCGACCAGGCGCTGACCGATGGCCGACTCGACCTCGCTCCGAACCTGGTTGGCGATCTGGCCAAGCGCCGGCCGCTCCTCGGCCGGCACGGAGCCGAGCTGGCGCAGCAGCGCCGTCAGCGTGCCCGAGCGGCCGAGCAGCTCGTGGCGCAGGGCCTCCACGCCATCGGCGGTGGTGGCGGTCGCGAGGCGCTCGCGCGCCGTCGCACGCAGGGATTCGAGATCGGTTCGCAGGTCAGTCATCGGTCGTCGCCCAATCATCGGGGAAAACGAACGACCCCGTCCCGGGTTCTCGGGACGAGGTCGTGGGAGACCAGCGCTCGGCGCGGAACGCTGGTCAGCTGGTAAAGGACGCCTTGGCCGTGTCGACCATGGCCGCGAACGCGGCCGGCTCGCGAACGGCCATGTCGGCCAGGACCTTCCGGTCGACCTCCACGCCGGCGGCCCGAAGGCCGGCGATGAACCGCCCGTACGGCAGCCCGTGCTGGCGGCTGGCGGCGTTGATGCGCTCGATCCAGAGGCGACGCATGTCGCGCTTCCGGTCGCGGCGGTCGCGGTAGGCGTAGACGAGGGCGTGGATCAGCGCCTCGCGGGCGGGGCGGACGAGCGTCGAGCGCGTGCCACGACGACCCTCCGCCTGGTTCAGCAGGCGCTTGTGACGCCGATGCGCGGCAACGCCGCGCTTGACTCGAGCCATGAGCTACTTCCCCTTGCCGGCGTACGGCATCAGGCGCTCGAGCTGGCCGACCTGAGCATCGGAGACGATCTCCTTGCCCGCGTAGCGTCGCGTGCGGCGGCTCGACTTGATCTCGAGGTGGTGGCCACGCCACGCCTTCGGCCGGATCCACTTGCCGGAGCCGGTCTTCTTGTAGCGCTTGGCCGTGCCCTTATGGGTCTTCATCTTCGGCACGTCTAGGGTCCCTGCTGTGCGGGCGCCTCGGGAGCCGCCTGGGGCGCCGGCGCAGCCGGGGCCTGGGCGGCGACCGCGTCGCCGATGGTCTCACCCGCCGGCTCGACAGAGCCGTCGGAATCGGTCTTCCGTTCCGCGCGCCGCTCCAGCGGCGCCATGACGATGTACATGCTCCGGCCCTCGAGCAGCGGCTGGCGCTCGATGGTGCCGTGCTCCTCCAGGAGCGCGGCGGTGCGGAGCAGCAGGTCGCGTCCCAGGTTGGCGTGGCTGATCTCGCGTCCACGGAAGCGGACCGTGACCTTGACCCGGTCGCCGTGGTCCAGGAACTCGGCGGCGCGTCGCGCCTTGGTCTTCAGGTCGTTGACGTCGACCTTGACGCCGAGCCGGACCTCCTTGAAGGTCTGCGACTTCTGCTTCTTCTTCTGTTCGCGCTCGCGCTTCTGCAGCTCGTACTTGTACTGCCCGTAGTCGAGGATGCGGCACACGGGAGGAACGGCAGTCGGTGCCACCTCCACGAGGTCGAGACCCTTCTCCTGCGCGAGTGCCTGCGCTCGGAAGGTCGGCATCACGCCGAGTTGCTGTCCGTCCTCATCGATCACCCGAACCTCACGGATTCGGATCATCTCATTGACGCGGAGGTCCCTTGCCAGTGCCTGCTCTCCTTCAACAACAAGGCCACCTGGCCGATCACGGACGGGTGGCCCTGCAAACGTACGCGAATTGCCCGCGGATGATACGCGAGATCGGGGTCACGGTCAACGCGTCCGCCGATCGCCGCTCCCTCCGGGCGAGGGCTACTCGCGCCGGCGCGACGCTCCCCCGCCGATGGCCCCCAGGTCGACGACGACGGCGACAGCCATCCACAGCCAGTCGAGACCCGTCAGACCGCCCGGGGCGACCAGCACGTACATCAGCGTCGTCCACGGCGCGAGCACAAAACCGAGGATCGGCAGGAGCGGACCGTCGAACGTCGCCGCCCAGCGCGCGGTGTCGAGCAGCCACCACAGGATCATCACGATCCGTGGGCTGAAGATGAGGGCGACGATGACCAGGCACATGGTTCGGTCGCTCACGCGGCGGGTCGCTGGGCCCAGTGTGCCACCTCGCTCCAAAGGTCCGGCTGGTCATCGCCATTTGCCTTCGTAGCATCGGTGCGGAGGCTCACGCCGCCGATCCGAGACGGCGCGCGCCGGTCTGAGAGGGGAAGCGGCTCCGGTATCGGGCGCGGCCCGCGGGATGATCCTGCCGCGCGATCCCGGTCCGTCCGACCCCTCACGAGCCACCCAGCCTCGGAGGGCACTCCATGACCACCTCCCTCACACCGCTCCGGGCGTCCACCGCCTTCGCCGTGGCCGCCCTGCTCGCCGGCATGCTGGCCGCCGGCTCCGTCCGGGCGCACGACCCCGTGACGGGCGTCGATCCGGCCACGGTCGAGCTGACCCTGGCCCCCGGCACGAGCGACGACGTCGCCAAGACGGTGCACACGCCGGCCGTCCTCCCCACGCCGGACATCTACTTCCTCGCCGATTCGACGGGCAGCATGGGTGAAGTGATCGCCAACGTGCAGACCGATGCGGCCGGGGTCCTGGCCGCGGTCGACGCGATGGCGAACGACCCGCGCTACGGCGCCGGCGACTACAAGGACTTCCAGAGCACGCAGGCCGATCCGTACGCCTTCCACAACGGCGCGTCCATCCCGGCCAGCGACGACGACGGCGCCTCGGCGCTGGCGGCCATCGCGGCGTGGTCCGCTGGCGGCGGCTACGACGGCCCGGAGGGCCAGCTCTACGCCCTGCATCGGCTGGCCGGGCACGACGATGCGTCGTTCCGGGCCGACTCGACCCCCATCGTGGTGTGGTTCGGCGACGCGCCGGCGCACGACCCGGTGTGCGACGAGATCTCCGGCGACACCGGGCACGACCTGACCGAGGCATCGGTCACGGCCGAGCTGGTGGCCGCCGGCGTCCGCGTCATCGCCATCAGCGTCGTCACCGCGTCGGGCGCCTTCTACCCGGCCGCGCTCGATGACGATCCGACCGCCTTCGGCGGCAACTACCTGGCCGACTGCGGCACCGAGGGCGGGGCGAGCGGCCAGGCGTCACGCATCGCGACCGCCACCGGCGGCGTGCACCTTACCGGCGTCGAGGCCACCGACATCGCGGACGCCATCCTGGCCGGCCTGGGGGCCCTGCCGGTGGACGTGACGCCGCAGGCCACCTGCGACGACCCGAGCGTCACCGTCGCCTGGGACGCGGCCAGCAAAACCGTCACGAGCGGCGAGGACGCGGCGTTCACCGAGACCGTGTCCGCCGACGCGAGCGCGCCGCAGGGCGGCACCGTGACCTGCAGCGTGGACTTCCTGGTCGACGGGGAGCTGCTCGACGGCTTCACGCAGACGATCACCGTCCACGTGCCCGACGTCACGGCACCGACGGTCGCCTGCGACCAGGGCACGAACCCGGCCGGACGGAACGTCCCGCGTGCGGCCAACCAGAACCCGGACGGCTTCTACCTGCTGTCCGCCGACGACAACCTGGACGCCGACCCGCTGATCTGGGTCGTCGACTCCGGGAGTGGCCAGGTCTTCGGTCCGTATGCGTCCGGGACGACCGTGAAGTACACCCAGGCGCCCGGCGCGACGCCCGGCGAGAAGCCGATCGGCAGCACCAAGGGCGCTGCCGGCGCGGTGACGGTACACCTCACGGGCACCGGCGACATGCTGGTGTATGCCACGGACGCCTCCGACAACGTGTCGACGGTGGCCTCCTGCCCGGTGCCACCGCCGCCGCGCTGAGCGCCGACGGCCACACCATGAACCGATGCGAGGGACCGGTCTCCGGACCGGTCCCTCGGCTTCGTCCGTCAGCGCGGGTAGTCGTAGAAGATGGCCACCTGCCGGCCGTCCGGATCGGCGATGCGGAAGCTGCGGCTTCCCTCCCATCGGTCACCCGAGGGTGGCGCCGCCAGCGCGAAGCCGCGGCGACCGAGCTCCTGGGCCCAGGCGTCGACCTCGTTCGCCGTGTCCACCTTGAACCCGATCTGGATGCCGTCGCGCGTCGCGCTCTCCCCGCGGCGGAAGCTCAGCTCGAAGCCGCCGAGCTCCAGGTCGACGCCCGCGTCGTCACCGGCCAGGCGCCGGAATCCGAAGGCGGATTCGTAGAACTCCGCGACGCGGTTCGGATCGGTCGAGCGCAGCGCGAGCTGGCCGACCCCTCGCATCTTCCTCACGGGTGGGCTGCGGTCAGGACGAAGCCTCGTCGGCGAACGGCCACAGCTCGCGTGCCGCATCTCGGCTCACCAGGTCGGCCACGAACTCGTCGAGCGCCACGCCCTGCTGCGAGTCGCCGGTGCGCAGGCGCGGGGAGACCGCGCCGGCCTCCTGGTCGCGATCACCGACCACCACCATGACCGGGATCTTCTGTTCCTGCGCCTCGCGCAGCTTGGCCTGCATCCGCTCCGACCGGCTGTCGACCTCCGCACGCAGGCCCGCATCGGCCAGGGTCGAGCGAACCCGTTCCGCGTAGTCCAGGTGCCGGTCGGCGATCGGCACGACCATGACCTGGACCGGCGCCAGCCACAGCGGGAAGGCGCCGGCGTACTCCTCGGTGATGATGCCGATGAAGCGCTCGAAGCTGCCGTAGATCGCGTAGTGCACGATCACCGGGCGCTCGAAGCCGCCATCGGCGGAGCGGTACTCGAGGTCGAAGCGCTGCGGCAGCTGGTAGTCGGCCTGGATGGTGGCCATCTGCCACTCCCGGCCCAGCGCATCCTCGATGAAGATGTCGATCTTCGGCCCGTAGAAGGCGCCGCCGCCCTCGTCGAGCGAGTACGACATGCCGTCCTCCTCGAGGCGGTCCCGCAGCCGGTTCTCGGCTCGCTCCCAGAACTCGTCGGAGCCGATGCGCTTCTCCGGCCGCGTCGCCAGCTTCGCCTTCGGCTCGAAGCCGAACGGCGCGTACTGCTTGCGCACCAGCGAGAGGGCCAGGCGCAGCTCGTCGTCCAGCTGGTCCTCCCGGCAGAAGACATGGGAGTCGTCCTGCGTGAGCTGCCGCACGCGGAACATCCCGGCCAGGACGCCCGTGCGCTCCTTGCGGAACAGCACCGAGTAGTCGGCGAAGCGGATCGGCAGATCGCGGTACGAGCGTGCCCGGGTCTTGTAGATCAGGATCTCCTCCGGGCAGTTCATCGGCTTCAGCCCGGAGACGTGGTCGTAGTCGTCCAGGACGAACATGTTGTCCTGGTAGTTGGCCCAGTGGCCGGACGTCTCCCACAGCTCCTTGCGAACCAGGCTGGGCGTGCGGACCTCGTGGAATCCCGCGGCGCGGCGCACCTCGCGCGACCAATCCTCGAGCGCTCGCCAGATGGCCATCCCGCGCGGATGGAGGAACGGCGCGGCGGGCGACTCGGGGTGGAAGGTGTACAGGTCCAGCTCGCGGCCGAGCTTGCGGTGGTCGCGCTTGCGAGCCTCCTCGATGCGCCACAGGTATCGGTCCAGCTCCTCCTGCGTGTCCCAGGCGGTGCCGTAGATGCGCTGGAGCATCGGCCGGGTCTCGTCGCCGCGCCAGTACGCGCCGGCGGTGTGCAGCAGCTTGAACGCGCCGAGCTGCGCGGTCGACTCGAGGTGGCCGCCGCGGCAGAGGTCCTCGAACGTCCCGTGGCGGTAGAAGCTGACCGTCGGGCCCTCCGACTCGGGCAGGTCCTGGATGATCTCCACCTTGAACGGCTGGTTCCGTTCCCGGTTCAGCCCGATGGCCTCCTCGCGCGGCAGGTCACGCGAGTGCTCGAAGGCGAGATCGGCGGCCTGCTGGGCGCGCATCTTCTCCTCGATCTGCTCGAGGTCGTCGGGCGTCAGCGGGCGCGGCAGGTCGAAGTCGTAGTAGAAGCCGTCCTTGATGGCGGGACCGATGCCCAGCCTGGCATCCGGGAACACCTCGAGCACGGCGGCCGCCATCATGTGGGCCGCGCTGTGGCGCATGGCGGCCAGGTGATCCTCGCGGCCCGATGCGAGCGCCGCGCTCGCGTCCTGGCCGATCTCGTCAGCGTCGATTGCCATGCGGCGAAGGGTAGCGCATGCGGGGGGCCAGGCGGCCCGCCCGCCGAAGCCTCAGGCCCTCGGCTCGACCTCCGGGCCCAGCTCCTCTTCCTCCTCGAGCTGGTCGGGCTCGGCCCGCGGCTCGCCAGGCATGCCCGTCTCGGGGATCGGATCGTCCATGTCGGCGGTCGGCGGCAGCATGCCCGACCCTCCGGGGTAGGCGTTGTCGCCGATGGGGTCGCCGGCGTCGCGGCTCGGCCGGTCGAGCGGACCCTGCCCGGGTCCCTGCGGGTTGTCGCGATTGATCATGCCCGCGACCGATGCAATCGCTGCGCCAGCCGCGACCGCGGCGTTCAGACGCGCTTGAACTGCTCGAACGGCTGCCGGCAGTCGGCACAGTGGTAGATCGCTCGGCACAGCGTCGGTCCGAAGGGATTGTCGAGCGTCGTGTTGCGCGAGCCGCAGTACGGGCACTCCGCGACCGGCAGCACGGCCAGCTCGTCCAGGCCGGTCAGCCCGGCGCCGCGGATCGGCGCCGGTGGCGCGAAACCGCTCTGCCGCAAGCGCTCACGACCCTCCGGCGAGATGCGCTCCGACGTCCACGGCGGGTCGAAGACGACGCGGACCTCCACGTCCGGCGCGAGCTCCAGCGAGCGGAGGCGCTCCCCGATCTCCGTCTGCATGACGCCGATGGCGGGGCAGCCCACGAACGTTGGCAGCAGGTCGACGCGCACGCGCTCGTCGGAGACGTCCACCGCACCGATCACGCCCAGGTCGACCACGCTGATAGCCGGGATCTCCGGGTCCGGGACGTCACGCAGCGCCGCCCAGACGCGCTCGGTCCGGCCATCCAGGCCGCGCGCCGTCACCACGTGGCGCCCTCCTGGGACCGCGCGACGCTGGTGAACTCGCCGTGCAGCCAGCGGAAGTCGTCCGTTCGCCGCGTCCGGCCATCGGCGCGCGGCTCCGCGTCCGGGAGCGGTCCCGCGATCGGCTCCAGGGCCGGGCGCACGCGCTCCTGCCACGCCCGGTGCAGTTCGGCGAGATCCGACGGCAGAATCCCGCGTCCGACGGCCTCGTCGGCGGTCGCGAGCGGCGCGAACAGGTCCTGCGCATCGGGCCAGAGGCGGCGCACCGCGTCGGCCAGGCGCTGCCGGCTGTCGCCACCCGCATCGGCCAGGCGCCGAAGCCATGCCTCGGCGTGCATCAGGTGGTAGGTCTCTTCGCGGCGCATCTTGGCGGCCAGCGCGGCCAGTGGCGCGTGCGAGGACCGGGCCAGGGCTTCGAGCCGCACGGCGTCCGCCGTCTCGTACAGGTAGCGACGGGCGACGCTGAAGGCCCAGTCGCCCCGGGCGTGATTCAGCAGCGAGGCGTGGCGGAAGGCATCGGCCCCGCGGCCGTAGGCGATGCGGTCCGCGTCGTCATCGGTCAGGTCGGCCAGCAGCTCGTACAGCGCCCGTGCGTGCCCGATCTCGTCCTGCGCGATCGAGCTGGTCGCCACGTCCTCCTCCAGCATCGGGGCGATCCCCGTCCACTCCGAGTCCCAGAAGCCGATGACGAACTCGTCGTCGGCCACGCTGAGCAGCAGCTCCGCGAGGGCGTCACGCTGCGTGACGGCGAGGTCGGGCGGCGCCGCCGTCACTCCCCCGCCTCGCCCGCCGCGCGCTGCTTCGCGGCCTCCAGTTTGTGCTTGATGATGTAGCCGCCGGGGCGCTTGTGGCTGCGGTCGAACGGCGGCCGAAGGAGGTCCGCGTCGTCGAGCTCGGTGATGGCGTCCCGTCGCACGATCCACAGCCGGTGCGACTCGCCCCGTCGGCCGTAGAACTCGCGCGCGTAGTGCACGGCCAGCTCGTCGTCGGGGGCGTTCACGTTCCCGGAATGCACCATCGGGTCGCCCTCCGCCTCCTGGCGGAAGACCTCGTACACCTGCTCGGCCGGACTGGTGGACATGGCCGCAAGCGTACCGCGCGACACCACGTGCCGCCACGCCGGGCGGTTGCGGGCGATGGGCGCGCTCCTCGCTCCTCGCTCCTCGCTCCTGGCTCGACGCCGCGGCCGGACGTGCCGAATTCACATGACGTGTGCGCGGGACGGTGACTCGACGGCGCGATGGCCTGTTGGGGAGTCCGAATTCACGCCTGGTGTGAATCTGGACGCTTGGAGCGCCAGGCCCGGCCACGAACGGCCGGCACCCCCGGGCCGATGCACGCCTGGTGTGAATCTGGACGCTCGGAGCGCCAGGCCCGGCCACGAACGGCGACCCTCCACGTTGGCCGATTGCGGGCGACGGCGGTCTCCAGCCCTTGGCCGCGGCCGGACGTGCCGAATTCACATGACGTGTGCACGGGACGGTGACTCGACGGCGCGATGGCCTGTTGGGGAGTCCGAATTCACGCCTGGTGTGAATCTGGACGCTCGGAGCGCCACAACCAGCCACGATCAGCGGCCGATGCACGCTTGGTGTGAATCTGGACGCTTGGAGCGCCGCAACCCACCACGATCAGCGGCCGATGCACGCCTGGTGTGAATCTGGACGGTCGGAGCGCCACGAGCAGCCACCAACGGCCACGCGTCCAACCAACGCCCCCGGATCGTGCGACGTTACGCCGCGGCGGCCGCGCCTCCGAGGAGCGCGTCGCGGACCCACTGCGTCTCGGCGAAGTTGAGGCGCCGGAACTCCAGCCGCGACTGCGAGGCCGGCCCGTGCCCGGTGACCACCGCCTTCAGCTCCGCCCAGTCGGGCTCGGTGTACTCCCAGCGGCCCGACGCCTCGTCCAGGCGGAGCGCCGGATCCGGGATGCGCAGCCCCAGCTCGCGGATGCGCGGCACGTAGATGGACAGGAACTCCTGGCGCAGCTGCTCGTTGCCCTTGGCCTTGATCCGCCAATGGAGGTCCTTGTCCCTGGCCGGGTCGGTGGGCGGGCCGTGCATCTGCATCAGCGGGCCCCACCATCGGTCCAGCGCCTCCTGGACCATGGCGCGCTGCTCGTCGGTGCCGTTCATCATGGTCAGCACGACGTCGCGGCCGTGCATGATGTGGACGGACTCCTCCCAGCAGATCTTCTTCATGGTCCGCGCGTACGGGGCGTACGACGAGTCGCGCAGGGCCTGCTGGCTGACGATGGCGGCGGCATCCACCAGCCAGGCGATGATCCCGACGTCCGCCCACGATCGGGTCGGGTAGTGGAAGACGTTGTGGAACTTGGTCTTGCCGTCCAGCAGGTCCGCCAGCATCTGCGCACGCGGCTTGCCGAGATCCTCGGCCACGCGGTACAGCAGCTGCGCGTGGCCGACCTCGTCCTGGATCTTGCTGGTCAGCGCCAGTTTCCGGCGCAGGGTCGGCGCCCGCATGATCCAGTCGCGCTCCGGCAGCACGCCCATCAGCTCGCTGTTGGCGTGCATCTCGACGAACTTCAGGACGGCGGCGCGGTACTCGTCCGGCATCCAGTC
>DASSOH010000064.1:0-19543 GCA_035700865.1 Candidatus Limnocylindria bacterium
GGCCATGAGGTCCGCGGCGCCGGCGCACTCCTGGGCCGCCGGATCGTCGAAGTGGCCGGTCACCTCCACCCACTGGCCGCGCGAGGGCATGGCGAGGCCGGAGCCGGGGACGATGTTGACCGCAAGGCGCCCGCCGCCACCCGCGCCCTCGGCCTCGTCGGCGGCCAGGAGGGAGGGGTTGATGTTCTGGCACACCAGCCAGCCGCTCGGTGCGCCGGAGGCGGGGCAGCTACCGCCGGGGCCTGCGCCCTCGGGGATCGTGGGCCAGAACGCGCGGAACGTCATGTCCTGCGCGTCGAAGCAGATGAGGCGCATGGTGTAGGGCATCTCGGTCACCGAGACGAGCGTGGGCGGTCCCTCCGCACACGTCGGGGCCGCGGCCGGCTCCACCCAGGGCGCCCCCGCCTCGTCGGCCGCCGCCACCCAGCCGATCCAGGCGGGGCACTCCAGCACTCCGCCGGCCGGGGGCGGTGTGCACCCGGTCCCGTATGGCAGGCCCAGGCCGCTGAGGTGGTACCAGGGCAGCCCATCGGCCATCTCCGGTCCGGCCAGGACGAACGCGGTCTGGCCCGCCGGCAAGCGTGCCAGGACCGCCGCGCCGACGCCCGGCTCGGCACGGAGGGTCAGCGCTTCGGCCGTGAGGGTCAGCAGGCTGTCCGCCGCGAAGCCCGGGGCGGGCGTGGACGACGGAGCCACGGACCCGCTCGCGAGCGGGCTCGCCGACGTGCTGGCGACGCCCGATGCGGCAGCGCTCGCCGACGGGATGGCCGCCGACCCCGACGGGTCTACCGCCGCCCCGCCATCGCCGCGGTTCGACCACAGCAAGGCGCCGACGACCACGATGAAGGCAAGGAGCACGACCGCGCCGGCGAGGGTGCTGGGCGGTGGCGTCGACCGGCGGCGCCGTCGCACGGGACGGACGGGCGGCTGCGGCCGCAGCGGTGGGTAGGCGTCCCTGCTCACGTGCCCCCTCCATTCGCGCGCGCGCCGGACACGAAAAGCGTCCCGAAGGAACCACGGGACCCGTTGATGCAATCTCCGAGTCCACGGACTCCTCCGGGACGCCGATGACGATACGGCGCGGCAGCCCCTGGTGCCAAGCCCGGTTGTCCACGAGTTGCGTGATCCATCGGGCGGTTATCCACCATGGATCCACAGTCTGAACCGATGCGGGCGTGGTCTGCACGCCATTCGCGCATCGGTCGGTCAGAGGCGGCCCGCTTCGATGATCCGCTGCAGGAACTCCTGGGTCCGTGCCTCCTTCGGCTGGCGGAAGATGAGGTCCGGCGGCCCCTCCTCCAGGATCCGGCCCTCGTCCAGGAACAGCACGCGGGACGCGATGTCGCGCGCGAACCCCATCTCGTGGGTCGCGATGATCATCGTCATCCCCTCGCTCGCGAGCTCGCGGATCACGTTGAGCACCTCGGCGATGAGCTCCGGGTCCAGGGCGCTGGTGACCTCGTCCAGCAGGAGCAGCTCGGGCTGCATGGCCAGCGCCCGAACGATGGCCACGCGCTGCTGCTGGCCGCCGGAGAGGCGGTCGGGGAAGTCGTGTGCCTTGTCCGCCAGGCCGAATCGCTGGAGCAGGCCCATGGCCTGCTCATCGGCCGCTCGACGATCGCGCCCGACGACCTTGCGCGGCGCAAGCGTGACGTTGTCGATGACCGACATGTGCGGGAACAGGTTGAACGACTGGAACACGATCCCGATGCGCCGCCGCACGCGATCGACGTCGACCCCGTGCGCCGTGATCTCCTGCCCGTCGACGAGGATGCGGCCCGAGTCGATCGGCTCCAGCAGGTTGATGCACCGCAGCAGCGTCGACTTCCCGGAGCCGGATGCGCCGATGAGGCACACCACCTCGTGCTCCTCCACGACGAGGTCGATGCCGCTGAGCACCCGGAGGTCGCCGAACGACTTCCAGAGCCGTTCCACCACGAGCGGGGTGGGAGCGGTCACGCCCGGATCCCGAAGATACGCCCACGGCGGCTGCCGCGCCTCGCCACCGACGACCCACGCCGGTTCCGCTCCCGCGCGACCATCCAGTCGGTGAAGCGGGCGAGCGGGATGGTGAGGGCCAGGAAGACGAGGGCGGTGACCAGGTAGGGCGTGAAGTTGAAGCTCGCGTACTGCTCGATCTGCGACTGGCGGAAGATGTCCACCACGCCGATGAACGACACGAGCACGGTGTCCTTCTGGAGGCCGATGAAGTCGTTGAGCAGCGGCGGGATGACCCGGCGCACGGCCTGCGGCAGCACCACGTAGCGCAGCGCCTGCGCCTGCGACATGCCCAGCGATCGGGCCGCGGCCGCCTGGCTGGGGTGCACCGACTCGATGCCCGCGCGGTACACCTCGGACACGTAGGCCGAGTAGAGGAGCGTCAGCACCACGACGCCCCAGAAGAACGGGTCGTTGGGAACGCCAGGCAGCCGCAGCGCCGGCACGCCGAGACCGAGCATGAAGATGACGAGGATGCCGGGAACCGCGCGGAACAGGTCGACGTAGATCGTGGCCAGCAGCCGCACCGGGAAGAGCACCGGCCCCGGCAGCGAGCGCATGACGGCGAGCACCAGGCCCAGGACCAGGATCAGCGCCTCGGCGATCAGGAAGAGGCGGACGTTGACCCAGAACTTGGGGAGGATGTCCTCGGCGGATGCGCTGAAGATCGCCCAGTCGAAGAACGAGCGGCGGAAGTCCTCCCAGCCCGGGGAGTTGCCGACCACCAGCGCCACGGCCGCGAAGAACACGACCGTGGAGGTCGCGGCGATGAGCAGCGACCGCGCGCCAGCTCCGATCCGTGGACCCTGGCTGGCGCGCGGCGGCGGGATGGCGCCGGAGTTGCGAGGCGCCTCCTCGAACACGAGACGCTCAGGCGTCGCGGGCTACTCGAGCACCGGCACGTCGGTGTTCTCGCTCATCCATTCCTGCGTGATGTCGTCCAGCTGTCCGCTGTCGCGCAGACTGGTGATGGCCTGGTTGACGCAGTCGGTCAGGGGACTGTCCTTCTCGAGCACGAGGCTGAAGTACTCCTGCCCCTGCTCCTCGGACGGCGGGAACTGGCCCACCACCACGCCGTTGTCCATCTGGACGGCGGTGATGAAGTAGGCCGTCGGCAGGTCCACCACGATCCCGTCGATCTGCCCGCCGTTGAGGGCCTCGATCGCCGCGTCGTTGCTGTTGTAGACCGCGGCCTCCTGATCGGGCTGGATCACGTCGGTGATGTACTGGTACGCCGTCGTGCCCACCTGGGCGCCGAGCTTGTAGGACGCGAGGTCCGCCATGGAGGTCACGTCCGTGATCGGGGTGCCGGCGTTCGCCACCAGGGCCTGGTTCGAGTAGTAGTAGCCCTCGCTCATGTCGACCTGCTGCGCGCGCTCCGGCGTGTAGGACACCTGCGCCAGGTAGAAGTCGAAGGCCTTCTCGCCCGGTGCGAACGAGGTGTCGAAGGGCACGGCGATGAAGTCGACGTCGTCATCGGCAAAGCCGAGCTCGCCGGCGATGGCCCACGCCACGGCCGACTCGAACCCGCGCTTGCTGTACGGATCGCCGAGGTCCCAACCCTCGGTCGGATCGCCTTCCGCGGGCGGCTCCCAGTACGGCGAATAGGCCGGATTGTCGGTCGCGATGGTCAGGCGGCCCGCAGTCTTGGTCTCGAGCGAGTCTGGCTGGCACGCGGCCGCGACCTCGGAGCCGCTGGGAGCTGCGCTCTGGGCGGTGTCGGACGGGCTCGAGGAGCCGCTGGTGCTGCACGCGGCGAGGAGCGCAAGCACGGCGATGGCGGGGAGTGCTCGGAACTGTCTCATCTCGGTGATCTCTGTGTGCGAATGCTCAGGTGCGCTGGAGTGTAGCCAATCGCCGATCGTCTGCGGTCAGCGGCGGCTGATGGTCGCGCGGCTTCCGGTATCGGCACCGCTCGCGGCGGCGAGGCTGCGCTGGTTGAGCGCGAGCGCCACGTTTCCGGAGGAGTCCACGTACACCAGCAGTTCGCCCTCCTCGACGTGGCCGAAGCTGGGAGCCAGCGTCCCCGTCCGCGGCTCGTCGCCCTCGATCGTCACGGTGACGAGCGTGGCTTCGCGCGTCGCGCCGAACGCCTCCTCCAGCGCGGGTGCCCCTCCAGCCAGCCGCAGGTTCCCGAAGCTGTCGACGTAGACGACTTCGGTCTCGAACCGTCCATCGGCGACGGAGGTACGCGGGAGCGGCAGCCGGATCAGATCGTGGAGCGGGACGGTCGGACCGACCTCCTCGAAGGTGGCGTGGCCGGCGGCGAGGTGGGCCGCCACCGGCGAGAAGATGTCCCGTCCGTGGAACGTGTGGCTGGGGTCGGGGAGCCACAGCTCGCGGTTGGTGAGCTCGCGCGCCTCCCGGGCGCCGCCCAGGGCGTCCGCCACCGGAGGCAGCAGGCCGTTGTCGGGACCGATGAGGACGTCACCCCGGCCGGTCAGGATCCCGATGGCGCGCCGGGCGGTGCCGACGCCGGGATCGACGACGCCCACGTGCACTCCGACCGGGGCGTAGGGGAGCGCCGAGGACAGCAGGAAGCTGCCGTCGCGGATGGCGTACTTCCGCAGGCTGTGGGCGATGTCCACGATCTGGACATCCGGGCAGATGCCGATCATGACCGCGCGACACGTCGCCGCGGCTCCGTCGAAGCCGAAGTCGGTGAGGAAGCCGATGACGGGGCGAGGGTTGGTCATCGGCGCATCCTACCGGCCCGGCGAGAGGGTGGGTCTTCGGGCAGCCGGAAGCGGCGACGCGTACAGCACTCTTGCACGCGAACGCGGTGACAGGATGCCGATCGACGCTTACCGCCGGCTTACCGGGCGGTGCGGGGCGCGGGTTGGGATCAGCTGAGCGAGACGCGCTCCCGGTGGCGGGCGATGTGCGGGTCCATCCCCAGCTCGTCGCGGATGCGGGTGGCGAACGCCTCCGCGGCGTCGGGGTCGCCGTGGACCACGAAGACCCGCTTCGGGCGACCGTCCGACCCGTTCCCGGCGCGGCCGAAGTGCCCCAGCCATGCCTCCAGCTCGTGCTCATCGGCGTGGGCGGAGAACCCGCTGATGGATCGGACGCGGCAGCGGATGTCGATCTCCTGGCCGTCGATGCGCGCCGTCTTCCCGCCGTTCTGGATGTGGCGCCCCAGGGTGCCCTCTCCCTGGTAGCCGATGAACAGCAGGGTGCACGTCGGATCGGGGAGGAAGTCCTTCAGGTGATGCATGATCCGCCCGCCGGTGAGCATGCCGGACGCGGCCACGACCATGATCGGTCGCTTGGCGTTCCGGATCGACTTCGACTGCGCGACCGTATCGGTGAATTCCTGCCCGGGGTACTTCAGCGGGGACTCGCCGGAGGTGAGCAGCTCCTTGGTCTCGGCGTCGTACACCTCCGGGTGGTCGGTGTAGACCGTGGTCGCCTTCGAGGCCATCGGTGAGTCCAGGTAGAGCGGCACGCGCGGGATGCGCTTCTGGCGCACGAGCTCGTCCAGCACCCAGATGACCTCCTGGGTGCGACCGATGGCGAAGGCGGGCACCAGCAGCACGCCCTCGTCGTTCGACACTTCGTTCACGGCGGCCACCAGCTCGTCGATCGCCTCGTCGTGCGGCGCATGCTCGCGGTTGCCGTAGGTGGATTCGACGACGACGTGGTCCGCGTGGGTCAGCGGTGCCGGGTCGCGCAGGATCGGGGAGCCGTCACGACCGAGGTCGCCCGAGAAGACGATGGTGCGCGTCGCGTCGCCATCGGCCACGCGGAGCTCGATGATGGCCGATCCGAGGATGTGCCCGGCGTCATGGAAGACGGCGCGGATGCCGTCGACCACCTCGATCTCCTCGTCGTAGCGCACGCCGCGGAACTGCTCCATCAGCGCGTCGACGTCGCCCTCGTCGTACAGCGGCTCGCGCGTCTCGGTGCGGCCCTCGGGCGGCGCGTGCCGGATGCGCTCGGGGAGCGTCTCGTCATCGCTCTCGGTCTCGACCGCCGCCTCCTCGGTCTCGACCTCGGCCGCGCGCTCGTCTGCCTCGCGTGCCTTCCGGCGGTTCCAGCGCTCGGCGAACTCCATCTGCAGCTTGGCCGAGTCGCGGAGCACGATCTCGGCGAGGTCGACGGTCGCCGACGTCGCCAGCACCGGGCCGCGGTATCCGGCCTTCACCAGCGCCGGCAGGCGGCCGCAGTGGTCGAGGTGCGCATGGGTGAGCAGCACGGCATCGATCGAGTCGGTGTCGTAGGCGAATGGCATCCGGTTGCGGGCCACCTCCTCGGGAGAGCCCTGGAACATGCCGCAGTCGACGACCACGCGACGCCCCCCGGATTCGACGAGGAACTGGGAGCCGGTGACACAGCCGGCCGCGCCCAGGAACTGGAGCTCGATGCTCACGACGACTCTCCGCTATCGGGGATGGACGGGACGATGACGAGGTTGCGCACCGCGCCATCGACGATGCGGCCGAGGAAGCGCCCGGCCGTTGGCTGCACCTTCGCAGGATCGATGCCCACCACCGCGGCGCCGGACGCGCAGCTGCCGTCGAGGCCATCGCACAGCCGGACCTCGTCCTCGGCGGCGGCGAGGGTCCCCTCGAGCCAGATCCAGCCGGGGGGCTCCGTGTCGGCCGCGACCGTCGGGTCGAAGATCTCGTCGGCCGTTGGCGCGTGGATCTCCCACGCCGAGCCCTCGCGGCAGTCGAGCGCGACCGTGTCGCCGGGCGCCGTCGGAGCGGGCGCCGCCGCGTCGCGGACGATCACCTCGTCGCCGCGCGCCTCGGTCGGGTAGACCTCGAGGCCGGCACGGGCGGATTCGCCCATCACCTCGCCTGCCACCGAGAACGTCCCGCCGTGGACCAGGTCCAGGAAGGCCTCCGCGTCCTCGCACCACGCGACGAGTGGTGGCACCGCACCGGGCTCGACCGGGGCCCGCGCGTCGAGCACGCGAGCACCGCCGTCGGTGCCCACCAGGTAGACCGGCCGCCCGTCGTCGAGGCGCGTGGCGATCACCGCGCCGGGAGCGGGCTTCGGCAGCGTCGCGAGCGGTGCGCCGACGGGCGTGGCGGTGGCCAGGAAGATGAAGACGTAGCCGATCGCGGCGACCACCGCGACGACCAGCGCAGCGCCGAGGAGGAGACGGCTCGCGATCTCACGCACGCGGTCGATCATGCCACTCCGGCGCCCGTATCATCGGCGCATGCCCTTTCCCCTCGAGCCGCCCATCGAGCCGATGCTCGCCAAGCCGACCCCCGCCATCCCGGAGGGCGACGGCTGGATCTACGAGCCGAAGTGGGACGGGTTCCGCGCCCTCGTCTTCCGGGACGGCCCCGAGGTCTACGTCCAGTCGCGCGACCTGAAGCCGCTGAACCGATACTTCCCGGAGCTCGAGGGGCCCCTGCGCGCCCTCGGCGGCCCGGACGCGCGCTTCGTCCTCGACGGCGAGGTCGTGATCGCCCACCCGGACGGTGGCCTGGACTTCGACGCGCTCCTCCTGCGCATCCATCCCGCCGCCTCGCGGGTGAAGATGCTCTCCGAGCAGTCGCCCGCCTCCTTCGTCGCCTTCGACTGCCTGGCCGATGCCGATGCCGTCCTGCGCGACGCGCCCTTCGCCGAGCGCCGCGCCGCGCTCGAGCGGGTGGTGGCGGATCCGCCCGCGTCGGTCCACCTGACGCCTTCGACGACCGACCCGGCGGTCGCGCGACACTGGTTCGACGTGTTCGAGGGCGCGGGGCTGGACGGGGTGATCGCCAAGCGCGCATCGGACCCGTACGCGCCGGGCAAGCGGACGATGGCCAAGATCAAGCACCAGCGCACCGCCGACTGCGTGGTCGCGGGATTCCGCTGGCACAAGAACGGCCCCGGCACGCTGGTCGGGTCGCTGCTGCTCGGCCTGTGGAACGCCGAGGGCCACCTCCAGCACGTCGGCGTCACCTCCTCGTTCACCATGGCCCGGCGGGCGGAGCTGGTCGAGTTCCTGGCGCCGTACCGCGAGAACGTGCAGGACCACCCGTGGCGCGAATGGGCGCTGGCGGAGGCCGCCGCCGCCGAGCAGGGGCGTCGCCTGCCGGGCGCCACCTCCCGCTGGAACCGCGGCAAGGACCTCTCGTGGCAGCCCGTTCGGCCGGAGCTGGTGTGCGAGGTCGCGTTCGACCACCTCCAGGGCGACCGCTTCCGTCACGCCGCGACGTTCGTGCGCTGGCGCCCGGATCGCTCGCCGGCCGACTGCCGCTACGACCAGCTCGAGGAGACGCCGCCGGCGCTGCTGGCCGACCTCTTCGGCCGATAGGCGCGCCGCGCCGCGTGGCGGAGGCGGCGCTACACTGCGCGGGCCTGCCCGCCGACACCCGCTGGAGGATCATCCGTGCCCGTCGCCGCCGACCCCAACGCCGCCGTCAACCAGCTCGCCGACCGATTCTGGGACGGCGTGCTCGAGCGCGATCCCCTGTACGCCACCATCCTGGGGGACGACCGCTTCGACGACCGGTGGCCGGACCTCGGTCCCGATGGCCGCGCCGCTGACGAGGCGGCGTACCGCGCCACGCTGGCCGACGCCGAGGCGATCGACGCCGACGGGCTGGAGCCGGAGCAGGTCATCACCCGCGACCTGCTGATGCTGGTGTGCCGCAACCACCTGGAGTTCCTGGCCCAGAAGCAGTACCAGCTGTCGCTGGACCACATGTCGGGGCCCCAGGTCTGGCCGGTCCAGGCCGCGCAGTACCAGCCCGCCGACACCCCCGAGCGACTGGAGAAGCTGCTCCGGCGCTTCGAGACGTACCCGACCATGCTCGAGCAGTACATCGGGACGCTGGCCGAGGGCGTCGCCGATGGCCGCACCGCCGCCGCGGTGCCCGTGCGCCGCGCGATCGAGCAGATCGATCGGCTGCTGGGGATCCCGGCGGAGCAGGCGCCGGCGGCCACCATGGCCAAGGTCGCCGACGAGGATCGTCCGCGGCTCGTGGCCGCCGTGGAGGAGCACGTCTACCCGGCCCTGCGGCGGTTGCGATCGTTCCTGGTCGACGACTACCAGCCGCACGCGCGGCAGGAGCCGGGCATCGGCGCCACGCCGGGCGGCGAGGAGGCGTATCGGCTCGCGATCCGGATGCAGACGACGCTCGACACCACGGCCGAGGAGGTGCACGCCTTCGGGCTCGCGGACCTCGACGCCATCGAGGCCGAGATGGACGAGATCGCGCATCGGCTGGGCCATGCGGACCGGGTGGCGCTGAAGGCGGCCCTGGCCGACGACCCGGCGAACCACACCGACGATCCGTCGGCGCTGGTGACCCTGGCGCAGCAGCAGACCGATCGCGCCTACGCGGCGGCGCCGCAGTACTTCGGCCGGCTGCCGAGCGCCAACTGCGAGGTCCGTGCCGTCGAGGCCTATCGGGAAGCCGAGTCGCCGCCCGCCTTCTACATGCCGCCGACGCTCGACGGCTCGCGGCAGGGTCAGTACTACATCAACACCTATCAGCCGGCCGAGCGCCAGCTGCACAAGATCGCGGCCATCACCTTCCACGAGGCGACGCCCGGGCACCACTTCCAGATCGCGATCGAGATGGAGCTCGACGGCCTGCCGGCGTTCCGCACCCTCGGGGCGCGGATGGCGGGGGTCGCCTACTCGGAGGGCTGGGGCCTCTACTGCGAGCGCCTCGCCGACGAGATGGGCCTCTACCTCTCGGACCAGGAGCGGCTGGGCATGCTGGAGGCGCAGGCCTTCCGTGCCGCGCGGCTGGTCGTCGACTCCGGGCTCCACGCCATGGGCTGGTCCCGCGAGCAGGCGATCGTCGTGATGCACGAGCGCGGCTCGCTGCCCATGGTCGACGCCGAGATCGAGGTGGACCGATACACCGTCTGGCCGGGCCAGGCCCTCTCGTACAAGCTCGGCCAGCGCGAGATCGAGCGAGCGCGCGCGGAGGTGGCTGCGGCCATGGGCGATCGCTTCGACCTTCGCGCCTTCCACGACGAGGTCCTCGGCCACGGCTCGCTGCCGCTGGCCACCCTCCGGCGCGAGATCCTCGGCTGGGTCGAGGCGGCGGTCAGCGGCGGCTCTTCGACGGGCTGACGAAGGCGAGGATTCCGGGGGGTGGGGCGGCCGCCGGCTGACGCAGCCACGCCACGGCGTCGCGCGCGCGAAGCGACAACGGCTCGAACAGGGCGGCGTGGGTGGCGATGCGCCGTCTGGCCGTCGTACTCTCGGCGACGAAGACCGCCGGCACGACGGTTCGCGGCTGCCACCCGCGTTCCCGAGCGATCACCGGCGCGACGCGCTTCTTGACGTCCAGTCGTCCCAGCAGCTCCTGGGCATCCTCGATTCGCGTCTTGATCTCGACCACGAGCTGGGCCCGGGCGCCGGCGTGGTAGGCGAGGACGTCGATCCGGCCGCGATCGCCGTAGTGGTTGAAGCTGGCTTCTGCCTGGACCTCCCAGCCCGCGTTGCGCAGCAGTCGGACCGCCCAGTCCTGGATCTCCGCGTGCCGGGCGTCGGCGAGCGGGCGCTCGCCGTCGACCCGCAGCTCGATCGCCAGGTGCGCACCGAGCGCGGTTGCCCAGCGCTGGACGTCCTGGACAGAGCACTCGTCGAGGTCACTCCGCTCCCAGCGCGAGACCTCGCTCCTCGAGATGCGAAGCCGGTTCCCGAGTTGAGCCTGGGTCCAACCCCTGCGACGCCTGGTGGCGCGCAGCGCACGCACCACCGTCCTCCGTTCCACGTCGCCGATCATGCCGCGACGCTGCTTACCTCCCGATTACCACGGGATTCCCGACGCGAGGGCGCGTGGCGCGCTGATTGTCCCTGCCATCGCCAGATTCCCGGGTTTGGGGCACCCCAACTGCCACCTGCCCGCGGCCCGGGAATCCGGTGGTCGCGTGGGCCGTCTGTGCTCGGCCGTTCCCCGCTCCGGGGATTCTGACGGGTTTGCCTCCTCCCACGGCGCCACGTGCTCGGCATCCGGGAATGCGGCAGCGCGCAGGCTATTCGCCGTCGCGCCAGGGGTCGTAGTCCGGGTCGGGTGGCTCCGCCGCGGGGCGCAACGGCTCCGGGACGTTGCGGAGGTTGACCCGGACCCGCCACCACACCTTGAAGCGGCCGCGCATGGCGTCCACCAGGACGTCCTCCGGGTCGCGGACGTGCGAGGCGGCCTCGGGGTGGCGAGCGCGCCAACGGTCGAGGCCGGCCATCGCATCGGCCTTGGCCGCCGCCTGGCTGATGACCAGCAAGGGGTGGCGTGACCGCCGACGGCCCGTGGGGGAGACGGTGCCATCCGCGTTCCGTGCCGGCGGCGAGGGGAGGGCCGGGGCCACGGAGCCGGCACGGCCGCGAGGGGCGGACGGATCCGTCGGCGCGAGCTCCGAGGGATCGGGCATGCGGCGCTTGGAGGGCTGGACGCGCGGCGGCTCGCCGGCGGCCTTGGCGTAATGCGGTGGCCACGGGGCGTCGCCCAGCCCCTCGGCCTCGTGGCGCCGCACCAGCTCCAGCAGCGGCTCCAGCGAGTAGGCAGCGTCGTCAATCCCCGCGCCGACGTCGCCCAACCGCTCGTAGCGCGACGGCACCGTCCGCAGCGTGAAGTCCTCCAGCTCGGCATCGGGGACCTCCGACCACAGCAGCGGCGCCGAGACCGTGGCCGAGGGCCGCGGCCGCACCGAGTAGGCCGACGCGACGGTGCGATCCTTGGCGTTCTGGTTGTAGTCCAGGAAGACGCCGTGGCGCTCCTCCTTCCACCACTTCGAGGTCGCCAGCGACGGGGCGCGGCGCTCCACCTCTCGCGCCAGGGCCAGGGCCGCGCGTCGGACGTCGGAGAATCCCCAGCGCGGCTCGATCCGGACGTAGACGTGGATGCCGCGCGAGCCCGACGTCTTGGGCCAGCCGGAGTAGCCGAGCTCCTCGAGCACCTCGCGCACCACCAGGGCCACGGCGCGCACGTCCTCCCACGGCACGCCCGGCCCCGGATCGAGGTCGACGCGCAGCTCGTCGGGATGGTCCACGTCGCCGGATCGCACCGGGTGCGGGTTGAGGTCGATGCACCCCAGGTTCACCACCCACGCCAGCGCGGCCAGGTTGTCGACGACGACCTCGTCCGCGGTGCGACCGGACGGGAACGACAGCTCCACGGTCCGCACGAACGGTGGGACCGACTTGGGGGCGCGCTTCTGGAAGAAGGGGTCGCCGTCGGCGCCGTCCACGAAGCGCTTGAGGGCCATCGGCCGGTCGTCGACGCCGAGCAGCGCGCCCGGCCCGACGGCCAGGTAGTACCGCACCAGGTCGAGCTTGGTGATCCCCGCCTCGCGGAAGAAGATCTTCCCGGGGTTCGTGATCTTCACCTCGTGCCCGTCGAGGTGCAGCATCTCGGTCTCGGTGCGCGCCATAGGATCGACAGGGTAGCGCCACGGGCGTGCGATGGCCGTGCCGGCGACCCAGCGGCACGTCCCTTGCGGAGGAGCGGCATCCGATGGTCGACCGATTCAAGCGCTTCCTCGCCGACGTCGGGGAGTGGAGCCTTCAGCACCGTCTGCCGCGGATCACGCGGCGCGCCATCGCCGGCTTCCTGCGCCACGAGGCGCTCCAGTACGCCGGCAGCATGGCCTACTTCGCGGTGCTCTCGCTGTTCCAGCTGTTCGTGCTCGGCATCGTGGTGGGATCGTTCTTCCTCGGACAGGGCGAGGCGCGCACCTTCGTCATCGAGCAGGTCCAGGCGGGCTCGCCGCTCGACGCCGAGGCCATCGGCGGCGTCATCGACGCGGCGATCGAGTCCCGCGGCAGCATCGGCGTCATCGGCTTCGCGTTCCTGCTGTGGAGCGCGCTCGGGATCTTCTCGGCGCTGTCGAACGGCATCAGCCGCGCGTTCGAGAATGCGCCGCCGCGACCCTTCCTGAAGGACAAGCTCATCGGGTTGCTGCTGATGGGCGTCACCGGTCTGCTGGCGCTGGCCTCGCTGGTCATCGGCATCGTCACCGGCATCCTCCAGCGGGCCGCGCAGGACGTGCTGGCCGACCTGCCCGGCGGCGGGGCGGCCGTGTGGCTCATCGGCCTGCTGGTGCCGATCGTTCTGATCTTCCTCGCCTTCTGGATCATCTACCGCGTCGTCCCGAACCGACCGGTCGGCTGGGGCGAGGTGCTGCCCGGCGCCGTCGTCGCGTCCTTGCTGTGGACGGTGCTGCGCTTCGGCTTCACCTGGTACGCGACCAGCGTCGCGAAGTACGACACGGCCTTCGGTCCGCTCGCGACCGGGATCACGCTCCTGGTCTTCCTCTACTTCGCCAGCGTGGTCGTCCTGCTCGGCGCCGAGTTCGCGCGCGCCAGCGCCGTGGACGACGAGGTCGGCCGCATCGCGACCGCCGATCCGCGACTGCTGCCGGTGCCGGTCGGCGTGCCGGCGCCCCCGCCGCAGCCGACGTCGAGCCGCGTGCCGCGGTGGGCGCTGCTCGGCGTCGTGGCGCTGGTCGGCGCCGTCATCGGCCGCCTCACCAAGCGCGACCGGGAGTACCTGTAGCGCACCCCTGACCGGTACCAACGGTGGCACCGGTTTGGACCGGTGTAGTACCTTGGGCGCGTTCCGGTGCCGGAAGGCATCGGCCACCATCGCCCCGAACACGACTCGCTATCGGGGCAAAAGGGCAATTGCATAGTGCGGATCACCGCTCGATGAGGCGGCGATCCATCCTCGTCGTCACGCTGTGTGCCCTGCTGACGACCGGGTGGACCGTCCTCACAACCCAACCCGGCAGCCATGCCCTTGCTGCCGATCCCGAGGCCCAACTGGCCCAGACCCGCGCGCAGCTGAACGACGCACGGTCGGCGCAGCAGTCGCTGGAGGCTACCCTCCAGCAGCAGCGCTCCGAGCTCAGCCAGCTGGAGGCGCGGAGCGCCGATCTCGGCACCAAGCTCGACGCGGCCAAGGCGGAGCTGGCCGCCGTGACGGCCGAGTACGAGCGCGTCAGCGGGCTGCTCGAGCAGGTTCGCCAGCAGGTCGCCGACATCGAGGCGCGCATCGCGGAACTGAAGGCCCAGATCGAGGAGCTCGACGCCCAGCTCCTCCAGGTGGCGGCCGACATCGATCGGCGCACCGCCGACCTCGAGGCGCGCGAGGCCCTGCTCCAGGAGCACCTGCGGGCGGCGTACGAGCACAGCCAGACCTCCCTGCTCGAGGTCATCCTCTCCGCCGACTCCCTCGACGAGGCGACGACCCAGGTCGGCTACCTGATGACGGTCTCCGAGCAGGACACCGCCCTGGCCGATGAGATCCGGGCCATCCGGGCCGAGCTCGAGATGCGCCGGGCCACGCTCAAGGATGGCCGCCGGGCCCTGGCCGATGCGCGCGCCGTCGCGCGCGACGAGGAAGCGTCCCTCAAGGCGCGGCGCGACGAGCTCACCACCCTGGAGGCGCAGCTGGCCGAGCTGCGCGTCGCCGCCGACCAGAAGCGGGTGGCGCAGGAGCAGGCGCTGAACGACGCGCTCAACGCCCAGGGCGACGTGGCGCGCAAGATCGCCGAGAACGAGAAGGCCGCGCTGGCTGCAGCCAACCTGGCGGCGCAGCTCCAGCAGCAGGCCGCGGCGCAGGAGGCCGCCATCGCCGAGGCCAAGCGCCGCGCCGCGGAGGAGGCCGCTCGCCGCGCCGCCGCCGAGGCCGCCGCTCGGCAGAACGCGACCTCGTCGTACGGCTTCCGCTGGCCGGAACGCTCCTTCCGCGTCACCCAGGAGTGGGGCCCGACCTCGTTCCAGCTCGAGCCGCCGTACACCTACCGCGGCACCTACTACCCGCACTTCCACGCCGGCATCGACTTCGCCAACGGCTGCGGCACGCCGATCTACTCGGTCGGGCCGGGCGTCGTGGTCGCCTCCGGCCAGCCGCTGTGGCCGTGGGACTCCGGGTACGGCGTCGTCATCGACCACGGCGGCGGGATCCAATCGTGGTACTGGCACATGCAGGCGCGGGTGGTCGTGTCGCCGGGCGCGATCGTGACGAGTGAGTCCCTGATCGGCTACGAGGGGACGACCGGCATGTCGACCGGCTGCCACGTTCACTTCGCCGTCAACCACGGCGGCGTGTGGGAGAACCCGCGCAACTACCTGCCCTAGACCTGGCAGCTGGGTCCCAGGCGGTCTAGGCGGCGACGGCCTCCGGGACGGCGGGCAGGTAGAGCCGGTCCACGTACTCGGTCAGCATGCGCGCCGTGCTGAACTGCCACAGGGCGGAGCCGACGGAGGCCCGCATGGTCTCCAGCCAGGCCCCGGGCAGTCCGGAACCGTCCCGCTCGAAGAAGCGCGGCACGATCTCGTGCTCGAGGAGCCGGTAGAGCTCGGCCGCATCGGCGTCGTCCTGGGCGTGATCGTCGCCGTCGGGCAGCCGATCCCCGATCGCCCAGCCGTTGTGACCGTTGAAGCCCTCGTCCCACCAGCCGTCCAGGATCGAGACCGACGGCACGCCGTTGATGGCCGCCTTCATGCCCGACGTGCCCGATGCCTCCATCGGCCGGCGCGGGTTGTTGAGCCAGATGTCGACGCCGCCCACCAGGAAGCGGGCGATGCGCATGTCGTAGTCCTCGACGATGAAGACCCGGCCGCGCAGCCGCTCCGAGCGCGAGAGGGCGAAGATGTGCTGGATGACCTGCTGGCCGGGTCGATCGGCGGGGTGCGCCTTGCCGGCGATCACGATCTGTACCGGTCGGTTGGTCGCCGAGAGGATGGACGCCAGCCGCTCCTCGTCGCGGAAGAGGAGATCGGCACGCTTGTAGGTCGCGAAGCGCCGCGCGAAGCCGATGATCAGCGCATCCGGGTCCAGGACGTGCCGCACCGCGCGCAGCGCGTCGGGGGATTCGCCGTGGCGCGCGAACTGGCGCGACAGACGGCCCTCAAGGAAGCCGATCATCTCGCGCTTCTGCTGCTGGTGGGCGGCCCACAGCTCCTCGTCGTCGAGGTCCACCAGCGAGCCCAACGGTCCGGGACCGTTCATGTCCACGCTCAGCGGCACGCCGATGGCGCGCTGGACCAGGCGGCGCACCGGCCGACCCATCCAGGTCGGCACGTGGACGCCGTTGGTGATCGCGTCGATGGGGTGGCCGGCCAGCGACTGCCAGGTGTCGGTGGCCGTCACGCCGTGGAGCTGCGACACCGCGTTGGCGCCGGCGGCATGGCGCAGGACGAAGGCCGTCATGTCGAACGGCGCGTTCGGGTCGTCGGTGTGGCCCCGCCCCAGCTCCAGCAGCTCGCCGGGCTCGACGTGCGCGGTCTCGAACCAGCCGCGCAGCGCGCGCGCCACCAGGTCGCGGTCGAACACCTCGTTGCCCGCGGGGACCGGCGTGTGGATGGTGAAGACCGATGACCGGCCGACGCGCCGCAGCGCCTCCCTGGCGGCCAGGCCGGGTTCGCGCACCAGCAGCTCGCGGGCGCGCTCGACCAGGAGGAAGGCCGAGTGCCCCTCGTTCAGGTGCCACACCGCCGGATCGATGTCGAGCGCCCGCAGCGCCCGCACGCCCCCGACGCCCAGGATCAGCTCCTGGCAGAGGCGCATCTCGCGCCCGCGCACGTAGAGGATGTGGGTGATCGGGCGGTCGGCGGGGTCGTTGCGCGGGATGTCGGTGTCGAGCAGCAGGAGCGGCACGCGGCCGACCTGCGCCACCCACACCGCGGCGTGCACCGTGCGCTCACCGATCTCGACGCTGACCTCCAGCGGCGCCCCGTTGCGGGCCCGGGCGCGGCGCAGCGGCAGCTGCGACGGGTCGAGGTCGGGCTGCGCGTGCTCCTGGTGGCCATCGGCGTCGATCTGCTGCCGGAAGTAGCCACGGCGGTAGAGGAGGCCGACGGCGACGAAGGGGAGGGCCGCATCGGACGCCGACTTGCAGTGGTCGCCGGCCAGGATGCCCAGGCCGCCGGAGTAGATCTGCATCGACTCGTGGAGGCCGTATTCGGCGCAGAAGTAGCCGATGGGACCGGGCAGCTGGCGCGACGGATCGGACCGGTACCAGGAGTCGGAGCCGTTCGCCAGGTAGCGATGGAACTCGTCCAGCACGCGGCTCGCGTCGACCATGAAGTCCTCGTCGGCGGTCAGCTCCGCCCAGCGGGCCTGGTCGGTGTCGCGCAGGACGGGGATCGGGCTGCGGTGGCGCGCCCAGGTCGGGTGGTCGATGTGCGAGAAGAGGGCCTGCGCGTGCGGGCTCCAGCTCCACCACAGGTTGTAGGCGAGCTCCCCGAGCCCTTCGAGGCCTGCGGGCAGCGCGAACTCGTGCCCGGGCAGGGTGGGGACATGGAGGGACGTGGTCACGGGCGCCGATGATAGCCCGCCCCCGGCGTAGGATGCAGCGCATGACCACGATCCGCGAGCAGACCGGCCTCGACGTCGCGGCCCTGCGCGACCACTTCCCATCGCTGCGACGGACCATCGAGGGGCGCACCGTCGCCTACCTGGACGGACCGGGGGGAACCCAGGTGCCGCGCGCCTGCATCGAGGCGATCGGCGCCTACCTCGTGACGTCGAACGCCAACCATGGCGGCGCCTTCGCCGCATCGGTCGAGACCGATGCGCTCCTCGACGAGGTGCACGCCGCGGGGGCCGACTTCCTGGGCGCTGGCTCGGGCGACGAGATCGTGTTCGGGCCGAACATGACGACGCTCACCTTCTCCATGAGCCGCGCCCTCGGGCGTGAGCTTCGGCCCGGCGACGAGATCGTCGTCACCCGGCTCGACCACGATGCCAACGTCGCGCCGTGGCTGGCCGTGGCCGAGGATCGCGGGGCGACCGTTCGCTGGCTGGAGCTGGGCGACGACGGGGCGACGCTCGACCTCGACGCGCTCGATGACGTGCTCGGCGACCGCACGCGCATCGTCGCCGTCGGCCTCGCGTCCAACGCGCTCGGCACCGTCACGGACGTGGCGCGCGTCATCCGGGCCGCCCACGCCGTCGGGGCACTGGCCTACGTGGACGCCGTGCATGCCGCGCCACACCTGCCGATCGACGTCCGCGAGCTCGACGCCGATCTGCTCGTCACCAGTCCCTACAAGTTCTTCGGCCCGCATTCGGGGATGCTCTTCGGCCGTCGCAATCTCCTGGAGCGGCTGGCCGCCTACCGCGTCCGCCCGGCGGGCGACGCCCTCCCCGGCAAGTGGGAGACCGGCACCGCCAACCACGAGGCGCTTGCCGGCCTGCTCGGCACCTTCGCGTACCTCGAGCAGCTGGGGGCCGCGTACGGTGGCGCCTCCCACGCCGCGGACCGGCGGACGCGGCTGCGGGCCGCCATGACGGCCATCCGCGACCACGAGCGCGGCCTCTCGGCCGGCGTCCTGGAGCGCCTGGCCACCATCCCGGGCCTGCGGCTCTATGGCATCACGGACGTGGCACGTCTCGACGAGCGGGTTCCGACCTTCTCCTTCACGCTCCAGGGCCACACGCCACAGGGGGTGGCCGCTCACCTCGCCAGCCGGGCGATCAGCGTGTGGGACGGCGACTTCTACGCCTGGGAGGTCGTGCGGGCGCTGGGCCTGGAGGGCTCCGGTGGCCTGGTTCGCATCGGCCTGGTCCACTACAACACGCTGGACGAGGTGGATCGGCTGGTGGAGGCGCTGCGCGAGCTCGTCGCACACGGCCGCTGAGCGATCGAGCGGAGCGCTACCCTAGCGGCCGATGGACGGCTATTCGGTCACGGAGGCGGCGTCGATCCTCGGCGTCCCGACCGAGAAGGTGTGGGAGCTGATCGCCCGCGGGGTGCTCGCGGGTGCCCATGACGGCGAGCGCGGGATGCGCGTCTTCCTCCAGGGCCGGCCGCAACCGCCCATCATCGACGCCGTCCGGTCGGCCGATGCGCCACCGCCCCGGGAACCGGACCGCGAGCTGTCGCCGTTCCGCGAGCTGCTCACCGAGTTCCGCAACCTGACCGAACGCTACGGGCAGGCGCTGCTGGCCCTGGGCGAGGCGCGCGGCGAGGTCGCGGCACTGCGGTCGCGCGTCGACCTGCTCGAGGCGCGGATGGACCTGCGCCTGCCGCCGCCGGCCACCACGGCCGCGCCGCCCTTGCCCGATGCCCGATGGGTGGCACAGGCGCCCGAGCCGGGCCCTGAGCCCGAATCGGTGGCTGAACCGGCCGTCGAGCCCGAGGTCGTTGCGGAACCTGACATCGACGAATCGGTGATGGCGGAGGAGGCCGCGGAGGCCGGTCCGGTTGTCGAACCGGCCGCCGCCGATGAGGACGACGAGGATGCGACCGAGGTCGAGACCGCGTTCGTCGCCACCGCCGTGCGGATCGAGGCGGGTGTCGACGCCGCGGACGTCGAAGGGGCGGGTGCCGACATCGCGAGCGCCGCGGACACCGGAACCGACGCAGAAGCCGACGCCGACACCGAGCCCGAAGCCCAGGCCGGGACCGAGGCGGACGGCGAAGCTCAGAGGGAGCCCGAAGCCCAGGCCGACGTCGAGGCGGCGCCCGAAGCTGAGGTCGACGCACCCATGGACGCCGAGGCAGGCGTCGAAGCGGAGGCCGAGGCTGAAGCCGAAGCCGAGGTCGAGCCCGGGACCGAGGCCGACCTGGCGCGGTCTCGCCGCCGTGCGGCCCGGTGGACGACCGAGACCTTTGCGGAGGCGCTGGC
>DASSOH010000065.1:0-17732 GCA_035700865.1 Candidatus Limnocylindria bacterium
ATGGCGCGCGAGGGCGCCGACGTCGCCATCAGCTACCTGGGCGGCATGGAGGAGCCCGATGCGGCCGATACGGCCGCCTGGGTGGAGAAGGCGGGGCGTCGCGCGATCCAGCTGCCCGGCGACATCCGCGACGAGGAGCACTGCCGCTCGATGGTCGAGGAGACCGTGGGCCAGCTGGAGAACGTCAACATCGTCGTCAACAACGCCGCCTGGCAGAAGTGCGGCGACCGGATCGAGGAGATGACGACCGAGGAGTGGCGCCGGATCTTCGCAACCAACATCGAGGCCATGTTCCACATCAGCAAGGCGGCCATCCCGCGCATGCGCGAGGGGGGCACGATCATCAACACCGCCTCCATCCAGGCCTACTCCCCGTCGCCGGAGCTGCTCCCCTACTCCGCCACGAAGGGGGCGATCGTGACGTTCACGAAGGGATTGGCGCAGGATCCCGGCGTCCTCGAGCGCGGGCTCCGGGTTAACGCCGTGGCGCCCGGACCGATCTGGACGCCGCTGATCCCGTCGACCATGCCGGCCGAGAAGGCCGCGAAGTTCGGCGAGAACACCCCGCTCGGGCGTGCCGGCCAG
Organism: Candidatus Limnocylindria bacterium; assembly: GCA_035700865.1. Taxonomy (GTDB): domain Bacteria; phylum Chloroflexota; class Limnocylindria; order QHBO01; family QHBO01; genus JACDBZ01. The sequence continues at coordinate 586 of DASSOH010000065.1, forward strand.
CCGGCCGAGCTGGCACCCATCTACGTGTTCCTGGCATCCCAGGAGTCGAGCTACGTCACCGGCGAGGTCATCGGGGTCACGGGCGGACGGCCGCTGGGCTGATCTCCCGGTCGATCCGCACGGCCAGCGTGCCGGCGGCGAGGCGGCGGACGTCAGCCTCGTCGCGCACCCGCTCCCCGATCAGGCGGTAGATCAGCCCCACGTACCGCGGCCGGTCGCGGTAGATGGCGACGTTGAGGTCGGCGGCGTCCGGGCCATCGGCCGGACCGATCGTCGCTCGCCCCAACCAGCGACGGCCGCGGTGGCGGACCTCCACGCGCGGGTCGGCGAGGAGGTTCATCACCCATCGGGCGCGCATGCCGTCACCGGCGATCACCCAGATCCGATCCCGCTCGGCGCGCGCCACGTCCAGCACGACCGACCGGCGCTGGCCGGAGCGGCGGCCGGTGGTCGTGAGCATCACGAGCGTCGGCCACAGGACGTCGAGGTGCAGCCTGAAGAGCAGCTCCGGGGCGCGCAGGAACCAGCGCGGGAAGCGGGCGGTGGGCCGCGGCGCGTCGGTTGAGGCTGGACCTGGACCCGTCACGGCGACCTCCCGGGCACGGCCGTCCGCCGGCCCGTACAGCACTGCTGTACACGCGTTGATAGCAGGTCGGCACTCACCGTCGACTTACCGCCGGCTTACCGCGCCACCCCGCTGGGGCCCACGGGCGGCCAGCGCAGCGCGTCCAGACGGCAGCGCGTGACGCACAGGCCGCATCGCTCGCACTGCTCCGCGTCCAGCGCCACGCGGCCATCGACGACGTGGATCGCCCCGTACGGACAGGCTGTCTCGCAGATGCCGCAGCCGTTGCACGCGGCGTCGAGAACCACCGGCGGCATCGGCCCCGCAGCCGGCCAGGCCCGAGTCAAGGCCAGACCGCGGAGGTCGGCGGCCCGCGCGTACCCGTGGGCGTCCAGCCAGGCCCCGAGCTCGGTCGCGAGCTTCCCGAAGATCGAGGGCCCACGCAGGATGGCGGCGGTGCAGACCCCGACGGCGGAGGCGCCGGCCATGAGCATCTCGACGACGTCGGTCCCCTTGGTCACCCCGCCGACCCCGATGACCGGCAGGTCGACGGCGCGGGCCACGTCGCGGACGCAGCGCAGCGCGAGGGGCTTGAGCGACGGCCCGCTGAGCCAGCCGTCGCCGCGCGGGCCGCCGAGCCGCGGCCGGGCCGTCTCGATGTCGATCGACCAGACCGGGCCGAACGAGTTGATCGCCACCAGGCCGTCCGCGCCGGCATCGGCGGCAAGCTGCGCGGCGCGCGCGAGATCGTGGCCGTGCGGGCTGAGCTTCACGAGGACGGGAACGTCGACCGCCGCGCGGGCGGCGCGCACGGCGCTGAGCATCGGCTCCGGGTCCTCGCCGATGTAATGCGTCGACAGCTCGAGGGCGTCGGCGAAGGGCCGGACCTTCGGAGCGAGCTCGGCGATCTCGGCACCGGTGTACCCCAGCGAGACGATCAGCGGCAGGCCCGCGCCCCGGGCGATCGCGTACTCGTGCTCCAGCCACTGCTCCGGCGGGAGCTCCGACCACAGCTCCGTGTTCACGAAGCCGTGGCTGATCTCTGCCATGTTGGGCACGGGCGGGCGAGCGGCCGCGGTGGAGATGGTCTTGGCGACCAGGCCACCGGCTCCGCCGGCGGCGCAGGCCAACAGCGCGGCGCCGTCGCGGACGGGCGGACCGGCGGCCGGCAGGATCGGGTTGCGGAAGCGCAGCCCGCAGACCTCGACGCTCAGGTCGGCCATGCCGCCCTCACCTCCCCGCCGTCGCCAGCAGGCGCGCGGGCACGAACGGGTGTGCCGGGATCTCCTCCAGCCGCGCCCAGAGGCGGGCGGCCTGCTCACGAGCGTGGGCAGCCAGCTCGGTCTCGTCGACGCGCGTGAGCCGGCGCTCGCGGACCACCACCTGCCCCGCCACGATCACGTCCCGCACGGAACGCGAGGAGAGGCCGAAGACCCAGTGGCCGGCGAAGGTCGAGGGCTGGATGGGCGTCGGGAATCCGGCGTCGAGCACCACGAGGTCGGCGGGGGCCCCGGGCGCCACACGACCCAGCGCCTCCTCACCGAAGGCGTCGCCCGCCACGCGAGCGCTGGCGGCCAGGCGAGCGAGCGGCCAGCCCGCATCGGTCGCCAGGTCCTCCTCTCGTCGGCGCAGGAAGCCCACCCGGCTCTCCTCGAACAGGTCGGAGCCGATGCCGTCGGTGCCCAGCGCCACCCGCTCGCCGAGCCAGGCGAGCGGCGTGCGACCGACGCCGTTGTGCATGTTCGAGCGTGGGTTGTGCGCCACGGTGGCGTGCGCGGCGCGAACCAGCTCCGCCTCGGACGGATCGACGTGGACCGCGTGCGCCAGCAACGACCGCCGGTCGAGGGCTCCCACCGCGGCCAGCCGGTGGATCACCCGGCGGTTGCCGCGCGCGACGGCATCGGCCTCGTCCAGCGCGTCCTCCGCGACGTGGATGTGCAGCCCCGATCGCTCCTCGCGGGACAGCTCCGCGCAGGCCAGCAGCGTCGCATCCGAGAGCGTGAACGACGCGTGCGCGCCGACCATGCCGCGCGCGAGGGGATACCAGCCCTCGGCGACCCGACGGAGGAAGCGCCGGTTCTCCTCCACGCCGGCGTTCGCCCGCTCCGGGCCGTCACGATCGGTCACCTCGTACGCCAGCACCGATCGAAGCCCCAGCTCACCGAACGCCTCGGCGAGCACGTGCAGCGATCCGTCGATGGCGTTCGGCGAGGCGTGGTGGTCGATCAGCGTCGTGGTCCCGCTGAGCAGGGCCTCGCGAGCCGCCACGAGGGCCGAGGCGCGGATCGACTCCTGGTCCAGCGCCCGATCCAGCCGCCACCAGATGCGCTGCAGGATCTCCAGGAACGAGGTCGGCGGCGCCAACCGGTAGGGCATGCCTCGGGCAAGGGCCGAGTAGGCGTGCATGTGGGCGTTCACGTTGCCCGGGATGACGACGCAGCCCTCGGCGTCCAGGACCGATGCGCCGACCGCCATCTCCGGCTCCGGCTGGATGCGCTCGATCCGGCCGCCGCGCAGCAGCAGGTCGGCGCGGCGCAGCTCCAGCGGCGCCAGGCGGGTGACGAGCGTCGCCCCGGTCACGAGGAGGCTCATGCGGTGACCTCCTCCCGCTCGCGCACCGAGTCGTGGCGTGCGGCCGCGGCGAGCCTGGGGACCGCGTGGCGGGCCGCCGGGCTGTCGCGCATCGGCAGATCGCGGCGCCGCTGCCCGTCGAACGCGTACAGCGCCCCCGCCACCGCGGCGGCCGTCGGCACCAGCACCGCCTCGCCCGCACCCTTGGCGCCATACGGCCCCTCCGGCTGCGGATCCTCGACCAGGATCACGTCCACCGGCGGCATGCCCGCGGCCGGGATGATGCCCAGCGACTTGAGCGTCTCGCTCGTCGGGCGTCCATCGCAGCTGGCGTACTCCTCGCTCAGCGCGTAGCCGAGCCCCATGTGCACGCCGCCCTCCACCTGCCCCAGCAGGATCTGCGGGTTGATGGCACGGCCCACGTCCTGCGCCGCCACCACGCGCGCCAGCCGTCCGTCGTCGTCCAGGATCACGACCTGCGTGGCCCATCCGTAGGCGATGTGGGTGACCGGGTCGGGCAGGTCGGGGTCCAGCGCCGTCGTCCAGTCGACCACGTGCTCACCCTCGAACTCCTCGCCGACCAGTTCCTCGAGCGAGGTGGTCTCCAGCGCCGCACGCAACGCACGGGCCGCCTGCCGCACCGCCTGGCCGCCCAGCAACGTGGCGCGCGAGGCCGTGGTCTCGCCGGTGTCGAGCTCACGCTCCGTATCCACGCGCACGGTGAGGCGTTCGGCCGGCAGGTCGAGCTCCTCGGCGGCGATCTGCCGCAGCGCGGTGTGGATGCCCTGCCCCATCTCCGTCCAGGAGTGGTACAGGGTGATGGAGCCATCGGCCTCGGGGCGCAGGATGGCACGCCCGCGCTCGACCACGCCATTGCCGATGCCCGTGTTCTTGGCACCGCACGCGATCCCGGCGAACCTGGCTGACCGATACGCGTCCCGCACCGCCAGCAGCGTCCGCTTCAGCCCGACCCCGTCGCCCAGCACCTGCCCGGTGCCGAACCGGTCGCCGCTCTCGAGGGCGTTGCGCCAGCGGATCTCCCAGCCGTCGACGCCGGCCCGTTCGGCCAGCTCGTCGAGCAGTCCCTCGAGCGCGAAGGTGACCTGCGGCACGCCGAAGCCCCGCATGGCGCCGCACGGGGCGTTGTTGGTGTAGACCGCGCGCGCCTCGACGTCGACGTTGCGCACCCGGTAGGCCCCGCAGGCGTGCCCGGCGGCGCGCTCGAGCACCTTGGCGCCGACGCTCGCGTACGCGCCGGTGTCGCCGACGATGCGTGCGCGGACCGCGGTGAGCCGGCCCCGGGCGTCGCAGCCGACCGTGGCGTCGATGGTCATCGGGTGCCGCTTCGGGTGGAAGCGGAGCGATTCGCGGCGGCTGAGCCGGAGCAGGACGGGTCGCCCCGTCAGCTGCGCCAGCAGCGCGGCGTATGGCTGGGCCCCCAGGTCCTCCTTGCCGCCGAACGCGCCACCCGTGGGGACCTGCGTGACCCGGACCGCCGTCTCGGGCATGCCGAGCAACGAGGCGAGCTGCCGCCGATCCTCCCACGCGCCCTGGCCCTGCGAGTGGACGCGGAGCGTGCCGCCGTCCTCCGGCACGGCCAGCGCCGCCTCAGGCTCGAGGAAGGCGTGCTCGATGCGCTGGGTCGTGAAGCGGCCTGTCGCGACGTGCGCCGAACGGCCGAGCGCGCGGTCCACGTCGCCGCGACGAACCACCGAGGTCGACAGCAGGTTGCCGCCGGGGTGGAGGGCCGGAGCGTCCGGTGCGAGCGCCGCCTCGGGCGTCGACACCGGCGCCAGGACGTCGTACTCGACCTCCACGAGCGCCGCGGCGGCTCGCGCCTGCGCCCGCGTCTCGGCGGCCACGGCAACCAGCACGTCGCCCACGTAGCGCGTCGTCTCGCCCCGGGCCACCAGGACCGGCCAGTCGCGGGTCAGCAGTCCCTGCACCCGCTCTCCCGGCACGTCCGCCGCCGTCACCACCCGCACGACGCCCGGCGCGCGCTCCGCGGCCTCGGTGTGAATGGCGCGCACGACGGCCCGCGGGTGGTCGCTGAAGCGCAGCGCCGCGTGGAGCATGCCGGGCACCACCAGGTCGCCGACGAACGGGCGCTCGCCGAGCGACTGTTCCCGTCCCTCGTATCGCGGCGCCGGGGCGCCAATACCGTCACGCCAGCACGGCGCGAACGGCGGCTCGTCACCGCGGCGAGCGGCGGCGACGTGCGTGATGGCGTCCACGACGCGGGCATACCCGGTGCAGCGGCACAGGTTGCCGGCCAGCGACCGCGCCACCTCCGAGGGGGCGGGTTCCGCGGAGCGCGCCAGCAGGGCCTCGGCCTTCATGACGATCCCCGGGGTGCAGTAGCCGCACTGGGTGGCGCCGGTGGCCACGAACGCATCGGCCCAGGCGTCTCGCGTCGCAGGCGCCAGGCCCTCGAGGGTGAGCACCTCGCGCCCGGCGAACCGCGTCGCGGGCTGCGCGCAGGAGACGACGGCGCGCCCGTCGACGATCACGGTGCAGGCGCCGCACGAGCCCTCGGGCGCGCAGCCGTCCTTCATCGAGCGCAGCCCGGCGGAGTCACGGAGGAGGTCGAGCAGGCTCGCCCCCGGGTCCGCGACCAGGTCCACCTCTCGGCCGTTGAGGGTCAGTCGCATTCGGTCGCCCTATACCGGGTCGAGCGGGCCATCCGGCCCTATCGGCTTCCGGCTGCTGATCCGGACTCTGGACCCAGCGTCGCGAAGAGCCGTGTGCCGTTGGTCCCGACCTGGGCGGGCCTTCGGACCCGAGGGAGAGGACGACCGATGCAGCGACCCGGCCTGGCGACCGAGGTGATCGACCAGATGACCTACGAGCACGCCGTGCAACGCTTCCGCGAGCAGCGGATCGTGATGCCGACGTTCGCACAGCTGGCCGATCCGCTCGCCGTCGACGGCGCGCGCCGCGCGGATGCCGCCCAGGCCGATCCGGACGCGCCGGACCCGCGCAACCTGTTCCGGGTCCACTGGCACAACGCCGCCGATCGCCGATCCACCACGACCGTGCCGGACCACCTGGTCCTGCCGTCGTCGCTGACCGGCATCGAGGCCACGATCGTCGTGGCCCTGGCCGACCGCTTCCCGATGATCGCGTCGCACAAGGTGCTGGCCGCGTACGCATGCCTGGCGCCCCGGATCGTGACCGGCCAGTTCGACCCGACCACCCAGCGCGCCGTGTGGCCGTCGACCGGCAACTACTGCCGCGGCGGCGTGGCCATCAGCCGGATCATGGGCTGCCGCGGGGTGGCGGTGCTGCCCGAGGGCATGAGCGCGGAGCGCTTCGCCTGGCTCGAGCGCTGGGTCGCCGATCCGGCCGACGTCATCCGCACGCCCGGCACCGAGAGCAACGTCAAGGAGATCTACGACCGCTGCGCCGAGCTCGACCGCGAGCCGGACACGGTCATCTTCAACCAGTTCAGCGAGTTCCCGAACCACCTGGTCCACCAGCTCGCCACCGGACGCGCCCTGGAACGGGTGATGGAGGCGGTCAACGCCGATCGACGGCCGCTGCGTCCCTTCGCCTTCGTCTCGGCCTCGGGTTCGGCCGGGACGCTCGGTGCGGGCGACTACCTCAGGGAGCACCTCGGCACGCGGACGGTGGCGGTCGAGGCCCTCGAGTGCCCGACCATGCTCGAGAACGGCTTCGGCTCCCACAACATCCAGGGCATCGGCGACAAGCACATCCCGCTGATCCACAACGTGATGGGCACCGATTACGTCGTGGCGGTCAGCGACCGCGTGACGGATCGGCTCAACGTCCTCTTCAACACCGATGCCGGCCGCGCCGAGCTGGCGCGGCGCGGCGTGCCCGGGGCGCTCATCGGCGCCCTGCCCTCGCTCGGCCTGTCGAGCATCTGCAACATCGTGGCGGCCATCAAGCTCGCCCGGCACGCCGGGCTCGGTCCCGAGGACGCGATCCTGACCGTGGCCACCGACGGCGCCGCAATGTACGCCAGCGAGCGCGACCGCACGCTGCGCGAGGCGTTCGGCAGCGACTTCGATCGCGTGGCGGCCGGCGAGGTCCTCGGCGAGATGCTCCTCGGCGCGTCGCCGGACCACGTGCTGGAGCTCACCGACGCCGATCGTCGACGCATCTTCAACCTGGGCTACTACACCTGGGTCGAGCAGCAGGGCATCTCCATCGAGGAGTTCGAGGCTCGCCGCTCGGCCGACTGGTGGCGGGACCTGCGCGTCCTGCTCCCCACCTGGGACGCGCTCATCGGCGAGTTCAACGCTCGCGTGGCGGGCGTCGCCGTCTCGTGAGCGCCGTCGCGCAGCATCGACGTCCCGTACCGGCCGTGCTGCCGACGGGGTTCGTGTGCGACGGCTGCGGAGGCGGCGCGGAGCCGATGCGGCCCGCGTTGCGGTGCACGCGCGCCCATGACGGCGACGACGTGGACCACGTGCTGCATCGCCACCTGGACCCGCACCGGCTCGGCTTCCCGGCCGGGCGCTCGGACAACCCGTTCGTGCGCTACCGGACCCTGCTCCACGCCTACCACCAGGCACGAGCGGCCGGGCAGAGCGACGCGCAGATCGTCGCCGTCATCGAGCGGCTGGACGGCGCGGTGGCACGCGTCGACGGCCGCGGGTTCCGGATCACGCCACTGGCCCCGCACCCGCGGCTGGCGGCACCGCTCGGCACGCTGCCGCCGGCCACCGTGCTGGTCAAGGACGAGACGCGCAACGTGGCCGGGTCGCACAAGGGCCGCCACCTGTTCGGCACCATGCTCGGGCTGCTGCTGGCCAACGATCGGGATCCACGCCAGCGACCTCCGCTCGCCATCGCCAGTTGCGGCAACGCGGCGCTCGCGGCGGCCGTCGTCGCGCGCGCGGCGGAGTGGCCGCTCGACGTCTTCGTGCCGCCGGACGCCGACCCATCGGTCCTGCGCCGCCTGCGCGACCTGGGCGCGACCGTCGTGACCTGCGCTCGCGACCCCGACCAGGCCGGCGACCCGACGTACCACCGCATGCGCCAGGCGGTCGCCGGCGGCGCCATCCCCTTCACCTGCCAGGGCAACGAGAACGCGCTGGCCGTCGAGGGCGGACTGACGCTGGGCTACGAGCTGGCGGAGCAGGTTCGCGACCTCGCCATCCAGCCGGACCGGCTGTTCGTGCAGGTCGGCGGCGGGGCGCTGGCCTCGTCGGTGGCGCAGGGCCTCGACGAGGCGCGGCAGCTCGGCGTCATCGAGCGCCTCCCGAGACTCCACGCCGTGCAGACCGAGTCGGTCGCGCCGCTGGCGCGAGCGCATCGGCTCCTGCTCGAGGAGCTGCGCGACCCCACCGATGTCGGTGCCGCCGAGGTGGAGCGGCTGCTCGGCGCGGCCGCCAGGCATCGGTCCGGCTACATGTGGCCCTGGGAGCACCCCGAGGGCAGCTCCGCGCACGGGATCCTGGACGACGAGACCTACGACTGGCTGGGCGTCGAGCGCGGGATGCTCCTCAGCGGCGGCGGCCCGATCGTCGTGGACGAGGCGACCCTCGCCAATGCCAACGCCCTGGCGCACACCGCGACGTCCATCGAAGTCGACGTCACCGGTTCGGCCGGCCTGGCCGGCCTGATTCGACTCCACCGCGATGGCGACCTCTCGCCGGCCGAGACGTCGCTGGTCCTCTTCACTGGCATCCGCCGCACTGGAGATCCACGATGAGAAGCTTCCTCGGGCGCGACATCCTCGGGCTGAAGGACTTCAGCCGGGAGGACTTCTTCCGCGTCTTCGACGCCGCCAACGAGCTGCGTCCCTACGCCGTGAACCGGCGCAACGGCGACCTGCTGCGGCAGAAGACGCTGCTGACCGCGTTCTACCAGCCCTCGACCCGCACCCGGCTCTCGACCGAGGCCGCCATGCATCGGCTGGGTGGCGCCGTCCTGGGCTTCAGCGACGCGAAGATGACGCGCGCCGGCGACTTCTACCAGGAGTCGATGAAGGACACGATCCTGATGCTGGAGTCCTACGGCGACGTGATCGCCATGCGGCACTACGCCGAGGGCGCGCCGGCGGAGGCGGCGCGCTACGCATCGGTCCCGATCATCAACTGCGGCGACGGCTGGGGGCAGCACCCGACCCAGGTGCTGACCGACCTCTACACCATCCTGCTCGAGCGCGGCACGCTGGACGGGCTGACCTACCTGCTCATCGGCGACATGCGGATGCGCACCATGCATTCGATCCTCCACGCCCTCTCGCAGTTCGACGCGGAGGCGATCGTCGTCTCGCCGCCGGACATGGCGCTCAAGCCGGAGTTCAAGGCGGAGCTCGACGCCATGGGCACCGTCTACCGCGAGGCCCCGGACGTCCGGGAGGTCATCGGCGAGGCCGACGTCATCTACCTCGAGCCGGTGGTCCAGGCCGACTACACCCAGTCGCGCGTCGAGCGCAGCGGCGAGGTGGGACGGACCGCGCCGGAGTACCAGGTCGACGCGGCGCTCATGCGGTCGCGCGCCAAGCGGTCGTCGATCGTGCTGCACTCGCTGCCGCGGATGGACGAGCTGCTGCCGGACGTCGACGAGACGCGCCACCAGCGTTACTGGGTCGAGGCGTCGAACGGCGTCTCGCTGCGGATGGCGCTCCTGGCGCTCGTCCTCGGCGCGATGGAGTGAGGAGGACGAACCGATGCAGACCGGACTGCGCGGACGCGACCTGATCAGCCTCTCCGAGCTCACGCTCGAGGAGATCGAGACCATCCTGGAGGTCGCCGCCCACCTGAAGCGCGAGCGCGCCCTGGGCATCGGCCATCCGCTGCTGCGCGACAAGGTGCTGGCGATGCTCTTCTTCTTCAGCTCCACCCGCACGCGCGCCAGCTTCGAGGCCGGGATGGCGCAGCTGGGCGGCCACGCCCAGTTCATCGAGAGCCGGACCACGCAGATCGCCCACGGCGACACGGCGAAGGAGATCGGCGAGATCCTGGGCCGCTACAACGACGGCATCGCCATCCGCCACGTGGACTGGAACGTGGGCAACGAGTACATCCGCGGCGTCGCCGAGGCGTCGCGGGTGCCCGTCCTCAACATGCAGTGCGACCGCTTCCACCCGCACCAGATCCTGGCCGACCTGCTGACCATGCGCGAGAAGCTCGGCGCGCTGCGCGGCCGCACCCTGACGCTGTCATGGGCGTACGCCGCCAGCTACCAGAAGCCGATCAGCGTCCCGCAGGACCTGGTCACGGCCGCCACGCGGTTCGGCATGAACGTCCGGCTGGTCCACCCGCCGGAGTTCGCCCTCGAGCCGGAGGTCGTGCAGGAGGCGCGGGACAACGCGCGTGCCTCGGGCGGCTCGCTGGAGCTGATGGACGACTTCGACGCGGGCTTCCGCGGTTCCGACGTCATCTACGCCAAGTCGTGGGGCGCGCTGCTGACCGCGAAGGACGAGGCGGAGGGCGCCGAGATCGCGAAGCGCCACACGGACTGGATCACCGACGAGCGACGCATGGCGCTGGCGAACGACCACGCCATCTTCATGCACCCGCTGCCGGCCGACCGGAACGTCGAGGTGACCGATGCGGTCATCGACTCGCCGCAGTCCGTCGTCTACGACGAGGCCGAGAACCGGCTCCACGCCCAGAAGGCCGTCATGGCCCTGACGATGAGGTAAGGACCGATGAGCAAGAGCACCCTCGTCGTCGCGATCGGCGGCAACAGCCTGATCAAGGACCCGCAGCACATGAGTATCCCGGACCAGTACCGGGCGCTCGGCGAGACGAGCGGGCACATCGCGCGGATCATCAAGGACGGATGGCACGTGGCCATCGGCCACGGCAACGGCCCGCAGGTCGGCTTCATCCTGCGGCGCTCCGAGCTGTCCGCGCACGAGCTGCACGAGGTGCCGCTGGACGTCTGCGACGCCGATACGCAGGGCGCCATCGGGTACGAGCTGCAGCAGAACCTCGGCCGCGACTTCCGCCGGCTGCGGATCGACCGCCAGGCGGTGACCGTCGTCACGCAGGTCGAGGTGGATCCGGCCGATCCGGCCTTCGCCAACCCGTCGAAACCGATCGGCACGTTCATGGACGAGGCCCAGGCCCGGATTCGCCAGGAGCGCGACGGCTGGGTGGTGCGCGAGGACGCCGGCCGGGGCTGGCGGCGCGTGGTCCCCTCACCACGACCCATCCGGATCGTGGAGGAGCGCGCCGTGAAGACGCTCCTGCGCGAGGACTTCGTGGTCATCACCGTCGGCGGCGGCGGCATCCCGGTCGTCACCACCGAGGGCGGTGATCTCGAGGGCGTGGCGGCGGTCATCGACAAGGACTTCGCCTCGGCCCTGCTGGCGACGACGCTGCGCGCCGACGTCTTCATGATCAGCACCGCGGTCGACCGCGTGGCGCTGGACTGGGGCAAGCCGGCGCAGCGCTGGGTCGACCAGCTGACGCTGGCGGAGGCGAAGGCCTACCTGGCGGAGGGCACCCACTTCGCGTCGGGCAGCATGGCGCCCAAGATCGAGGCCTGCATCGAGTTCCTGGAGCACGGCGGCGGCGAGGCGATCATCACCAGCCCGGACGCCATGGAGGCGGCACTGGCCGGCGAGGCGGGGACGCGGATCGTGGCGTAGACCGTCGGGTACCGTGTGGCGGTGCGCCCGTTCCGATTCGCCGTCCACACCGGTGGCGGCGGCCTGACCGAGGACTTCCCGGCGCTGGTTCGCCGTGTCGAGGAGCTCGGGTACGACGCGCTGTACATCACCGACCACCTCGGGCGGCAGCTCTCCCCCATCGCCGCGCTGGCGACGGCCGCGGCGCTGACGAGCCGCCTCCGCATCGGCGCCTACGTCTTCGCCAACGACTTCCGCCACCCGCTGATCCTGGCCCGTGAAGCGGCCACCCTCGACGTCCTGAGCGGCGGCCGGCTGGAGCTGGGCCTGGGGGCCGGGTGGATGCGCAGCGACTACCGACACCTCGGCATGCCCTACGACCGCCCCGGGCTCCGGATCGATCGCCTGGAGGAGGCCGTGGGCCTGATCAAGCGGCTCCTCTCCGGGCAGGCGGTGACCCACGAAGGTCGCTTCTACCGCCTGGAGGGTGCCACGGTGGGGCCGCGGCCGGTCCAGCGGCCGCATCCACCGATCATGCTCGGCGGTGGTGGACCGCGCCTGCTGCGCATCGCGGCCCGCGAGGCGCAGATCGTCGGCTTCGCGCCGCAGACCGGCACGGCCGGCCGGCCGATGCTGCGCGCGACCACCGATGCGGCCCTCGCCGACCGCGTCGCCATCGTTCGCCGGGCGGCGGGGAGCCGTTTCGAGGAGCTCGAGCTCAACGTGTTCGTGGCCGATGCGGGGGTGGTCGGCGACGGCCAGCCGCTGCCGGCCTCGCTCCGGACGCTCGTCAAGGCCGTCGGTCCGGCGGCCATCGGCGGATCGCCGTACCTCCTGTACGGGACCGCGTCCCAGCTCCGCGAAGGGCTGCTGCGCCGGCGCGAGCGGCTCGGCGTCAGCGCCTACGGCATCCCCGCGCGCGCCATGGAGGCGTTCGCGCCCATCGTCCAGGCGCTTCGCGAGCGCTGACGGTCCTTGACGTTTCGGCCGTTCGGACGGGTCCGATGGCCCTTGTGCGCGCACCGCGCTCGACCGATGCTCGCCCGTGACGTCACATTCGAGCGAGGGAGGTGATCACCATGCTCGACCTGTTGGGGTGGAACGTCGGAATGTCGGGCGTCGCGGCCATCGTGCTGCTCACGGCATCGATCCTCATCGGCGCGATCCCGCAGTTCATCGGTGAGCCCCGGCTGGCCTACGAGTGGGTCGTGACGGCCATCGGCGTGCTCGTCGGCGGTTGGCTCGGCAGCGAGGCCTTCGGGGCGGCAAGCACCTGGGGCCCGGTGTGGGATGGCCTGTACATCGTGCCTGCCCTCATCGGCGGCCTGGTCGTCGGCGCGATCGTCGATGCTGCCGTGCGCTACCTGAGCGGAGGCAGCTATACGCACCACGCGCCAACGCCGATCTGATCGGCTCGGCGCGCGGACCGACAGCGGCCGCCTCAGGACGGCCGCTGTCGCATGCTCAGGGACCGGCCGTCAGACCGCGGCCTCGACGCCCTGGCGCAGGACCGTCTTCGTCCGATCCGGTCCGGCCCGACGCGGATCGTTCAGGTAGATCTCGTGGTGCGGCCCGCGCGGTCGCAGGCCGGCGGCCGTGATGGCGTCCGCCAGGCGCCGCAGCGTCGGACGCTCGGCCTCGTACGGACCGACGTGGAGGATCTGGGCCGACGGACCCTCGGTCCACCGGTCGAGGTACAGCCGCCGCAGCACGTCGGTCGGCTCGCCGGCACGCACCGCCGCATCGACCTCGTCCTCGGTTGCCTCCGGCGGCACGGCGATCAGCATCCTCCACCGCCACTCGACATCGGGAGCGGTGCCGGTGGCGTCGTCCGACATCCGCTGCTCCGGGGTCAGCCAGTACAGGCCCTCCAACCCGCCGACCGGCGCGGCGACGCCACGCGCCTTCAGCGCGAAGTGCAGCCGGTAGGCCGTGCCGAACAGCGCGGCGATCGCCAGCTGATAGCCCTCGCTCCCGGGTTGCTCGGTCCCGTCCAGCGCCAGGTACCGCCACGCCGGGACGTTGACGAACCGGACGCGATCGCGTCGGGCCGAGGCGAGGCGGTGCAGGTCGTCGTCAGTGTCGAAGGCGACCGGATCCGGTCGCCGCAGCAGGGTCGTCATGACGCGCACCTCCCTTCGGAGGCAGCGTCGCGGTCGGGGTCGAGCGTGGGAAGGGCCGATGCGCCCGATTCGTCAGCGGGCGTAGCGCACGCCGCCCGCGCGTCGCTCCTTGTTCAGCCGGCGGTTGAGGTGCAGGCCCTCCAGGACGAATTCCGTGGCCGATGCCACGCCGGCCGGCGACTCGCCGGCGTCCAGCCGCGCGACCGCCGCCGCCAGCTCCGGCGCCCGGGCCGCGAGCGCCGCGTGCTGGCTCGACGGCACCAGGTCGCCGACCTCGGCCGAGAGCGCCTCCTCCTCGAACCGGTCCAGCAGCGGCGCGAGCTCGCTGAGGGCGAAGTGGCGGTTGAAGACGTTGACCACGGCCCGCGCGACGAGCTTCTCGACCACCCGGTCCTCGCGCGTCTCGTCGCCGAGCGTCTCGAGCTCGATCTTGCCCGCGGTGGAGGCCACGACCGCTCCCAGGTCGCTGATGCGTGGCGCCGCGGACGCCTCGCCCAGGCGCACGGCCCGCTTGAGCGCCGCCGCCACCAGCGTCTCGTGGTTGGCGATCGTGACGCGCACGCTGACGCCGGAGCGCTGCGACACCTCCGACGACCGACGAGCCAGCTGCGACAGCTCCGCGACGACCTCCTTCATGAACCCGGGCACCTCGACCGGCACGCCGCCGTCGGTGCCCTCGACGTCGAAGACGGCCGCCTCGGCCTCCATGATCGCGATCTCGGTGGCGGTCTCCTCGGGGTAGTGCGTCCGGATCTGCGCGCCGAATCGGTCCTTGAGCGGCGTGATGATCCGCCCGCGGCTGGTGTAGTCCTCCGGGTTCGCGCTGGCGATGACGAACAGGTCGAGGTCGAGCCGCACGCGGTAGCCGCGCACCTGGACGTCGCGCTCCTCCATCACGTTGAGGAGGCCCACCTGGATGCGCTCGGCCAGGTCCGGCAGCTCGTTGAGGCTGAAGATGCCCCGATGCGTCCGCGGCAGCAATCCGTAGTGGATGGTCAGCTCGTCGGACAGGTAGCGTCCCTCGGCCACCTTGACCGGATCCACCTCGCCGATGAGGTCGGCGATGCTGATGTCCGGCGTCGCCAGCTTCTCGCTGTACCGATCCGCCGCGGCCCACCAGCCGATGATCGCCGCGTCGCCCTCGTCCTCCACGATCCGGCGCCCCAGGGGCGAGACCGGGCGCAGAGGGTCGTCGTGCAGCTCCGTCCCGGCCAGGTACGGCAGCCACGGGTCGAGCAGCGCCACCAGGGACCGCGCGATGCGGCTCTTGGCCTGCCCGCGCTCGCCCAGGAGGATGACGTCCTGCCCGGCAAGGATCGCGTTCTCGAGCTGCGGCAGCACGGTGTCCTCGTAGCCCAGGATGCCGGGCAGGAACGGCTCGCCGCGCCGGAGCCGCGCCAGCAGGTTGGCGCGCATCTCCTCCTTGACCGTCCGCGACCGATACCCGCCGGCGCGCAGCTCTCCGAGGGTGGTGTCGGCCGGGCGGGCGGCGGGGTCGGTCATGCGGGGAGCTCCTCGGCTTCGGGAAGGTCAGGGTAGTCGCGGACGGCCAGGGCCACCGCGACGGGATCGCAGATTCCGCGCCGCGCAAGCTCCTCCAGGAACCCGCCGCGCTCGTCGAGCTCGCGCTCGAAGGCCGCCGGGTCCAGCCCCAGGCTTTCGGCCAGGACGGCGTACGCATCGGCATCGTGGACGAACGGGCGGCTGGTCCGGCCGCCGTCGTCGGGCAGCATCGGCGGGGCCGGCAGGCGCTGGGCCCCGGTCAGGCTGGGTGATCGGTCCCCGTCGATGGCGCCCAGCCGCACCGGCGCGAGCCGGCCGTCCTGATCCAGGCGCAGGTGCCAGGCCTCCTCGATGCGCCGGTACATGCCGGCCGGCGTGGCGTACGCGGAGTACTGCAGGTAGATCGTGATGCCGGCCAGGTCCTCGTCCGTCGTCCCGAGCTGGCTGCGCAGCGCGTCCAGCGCCTCGGGCAGCGAGTCGGCGTGCATGGTGGCGCCCATGCCCCAGCCCTTGCCGGCCAGCATCAGGGCGCCGCGCGCCGCCCGTCCCCAGACATAGATCGGCAGGTGGTCGCTCATCTCGTTGATGAGCAGGTAGCCGGTGCCCGGCTCGATCTCGTCAAGCCAGTCGTACGCCTCCCACCAGCCGCGGACGAAGATGCCGGTCGTGTCCTCGGGAAGGAAGTCGACGAGCGCGCTCAGCGCGGTCGTCTTGCCGGCCTGCGGCGCCTCGGAGCTCAGCATCACGCTGCGCCGCCGGCTCACCACGGCCCACAGCGTCGCCATCAGGCGGGTGTCGATGGTGGGCGTGGCGATGAGCTCGACGGCGCTCATCGGTCGCGGCGGCGCCCAGTGGTATCCCCACCAGCCTTCGGGGAACCGGGAGAACCACGCTGCGAGGGCGCCGGACATCAGGCGGCCACGGTACGCGGGGCATCGGTGCTGCGCAACCGGACGGTCGGGACGAGCGAGCGCTAGGCTACCGGCATGTTCGGGGGGATGCCGCTCCTGCGTCGATGGCTGCCAGTCGCCGGCTGGGCCCTGAGCGCCATCGGCTTCGCCAGCTTTGCGTCCCTGGTGTGGCAGTCGACGCTCCGCGACGGCGGTTTCGCGTATGACCTCCACGCCTACCTGCTGGCCGGACGGCATCTCCTCGACGGCACGCCGCTCTATGCGCCGATGCAGATCAACGACTTCGGGGCCTACCGCTACCCGCCGACGTTCGCCGTGCTCGCGGCGCCGTTCACGTTCGTGCCCGAGCCGATCGTCACGTGGGCCTACCGCCTCGCCTGCGTCGCCTGCGTGCGCTACCTGGTCGGCTCCTGGCGGGCGGTCGGCTGGGCCCTGCTGTTCACGCCGGTCCAGATCGAGCTGGTGGCGCTCAACGTGACGCTGCCGATCGCCGCCGCGGCACGTGCCGCGCTGCGCGGGAGCCGGGGTGGCGTCATCTCGCTGCCCGCGACGGCGGCGGCCAAGTTCGGCACCGCGCTGCTGCTCCCCTACCTGTGGGTCGTGGCACCCCGGAGCCGCCGGAGGCTGGTGGCGGGCGCCGCGATCGTCGTCGTCGCCTTCGGCCTCCATGCCCTCCTGGATCCCGCGGCCTGGCCGTCGTACCTGGCCTCGCTGACGCAGCAGGCCGGTTCGCCCAATGACGCGCCGTTCGTCGGAGAGCAGCTCCTCTTCCTCGTGCCGTCGACGCTCGGGGACTTCCTGCTGCGGTTCGGCATCGGTGCGCTCCTGGTGGTCGCCGCGATCCAGCGACGATGGGCGTGGCTCGCCTTCGTGGCTGCGGCCATCGCAGTTCCGACGCTGTGGGCAGCCCGGCTGGC
>DASSOH010000066.1:0-5956 GCA_035700865.1 Candidatus Limnocylindria bacterium
GTAATCGATACCGGGCGCGTCCCTGCCGCCGACGTGGTGGTACTGACCCCGCGATCCGCGCGGTCGTCGTGGCTGATGTCCGCCGATGGCGCGCCGGTCGAGGCGTGGCCGTACCGGCTCATGCCGGAGTACGGCCCGGAGGGCGCGGTCCTGCCGCCGCCGACGCGTGGGGGCGAGGTGCGGGTCGCGACCATCCATCGGTACAAGGGGCTGGAGGCGCCGGTGGTGGTGCTGTGCGAGGTCGACGGGCGGGTCTCGGAGGCCGATCTGGCACCGCTGCTCTACGTCGGAGCCACGCGGGCGCGATCGCACCTGGTGGTGGTGTGCTCGGAGGCGGTTGCCGGGCGGTTGTAGGCGGGGCGCCATGGGGGTGTCGCCATGCGCCCGCGGGGCGGCACCCGATATGAGTCCTGGGCGTCAGCCCGCGGGGGCGTTGAGGGCCACGTAGGCGGAGAGCAGGGCCACCGCCACGGTGATCGCGCTCATGCCCCATCGCTCCAGCGGATGGCGGCCGGACAGGTTGGTCAGGGTGTTCAGGACCATGAACCCCACGACCACCCATGCGCCGATGACGACCGCGGGCTCGGGCAGGCCGACCTCCACGACCGCGGCCCGCGACAGCACGATCAGCGCGGCCACCACCAGGAGGACGGCACTGACGAGCGCCATCAGGCGGTATCGGCCTGTGAGCACTCCGCCGACGTGCTGCGCGCGGCCGCCCATGGTCGCCTCGCCCAGCGGAGCACCGAGGGCCAGGGCCAGCTGGAAGAGGACGACCAGCCCGATCAACGCGGCGGCGCCAAGCCCCGCCAGCTGCACGAGGGTCACGGGGCGGGGTCGATGCGCATTCGCGGAATGGTATCGCCCGCAGCTGCCGAAGCGCGCACCGCCGCTACGGAGCGGTCATGCGGGTCGAGGGCCTGCCGCGACGCTTCTCGTGGGGCGGGAGGATCGGCGGCGGCGCCTGCCGTGCTCGTCAGCCCTTCCGGAAGCCGACCTGGCGCCGGGTGCTGGGTGCCTCGACGTCCAGCGGGACGTCCTCCAGGATCACGTCCCAGTGGGCGTCCAGGATCTGGAAGCGGCGGCGCTCCTCCGCGCGGTACTTCTCCATATCGGGGAAGAGGCGCGCCGCGATCTCCTCCTCGGAGTGCGCGGCGGCGGCCGCCCAGTCGCGGTAGGTGATGGCGACCATGTAGTGCCAGTCGGCGGCGCCATCGCCGTGGAATCGGGCGCGCGCGGCGCGCACATCGGTGAAGCGGCCGGACTCGAGCTGGTCGCGGAGGATCGGCCAGTGGTTGCGCCGGAAGAGCTCAATGAACTCCTCCGCGTGCCCCCAGTGGACGCGGTAGTAGGAGGCGATGGTGACCGGCAATGCGTCGCTCATGCGCCGATGCTAGCGCCGCGGCTCACCCCTCGGGCGTCCAGAGCGGGACGTCCGGAGGGCACAGCCCGAGACACACCTCCTCGGTCCGATCCCAGTTCCACGGGAAGATGACGTGCCAGGCCGGGATGATGCGCGAGCACCCGCTGCCGTTGTAGTCGTCCGGAATCTGGAATCGCTGGTACACGCCATCGCACCACACTGCGTTCTCGACCGTCCACCAGCCGATGGTGAGCACGACGACGAACGCCGCGACGAGCAGCCGAACACCGGTCCGCGTCCAGAGCCTCCGCCCCATGGCGGCAAGCGTACGCCCCGCCGATCCGTGGGGAGCGCCGCCACGACGTGACCATCGGCCCCGCGAGCAGGGGCGGTGCGGCCATTCGCGGCGCACGGCCCACGGGCGTACAAGGAGGACCGCCACGGCGGAGGGGCGAGAGCAGTCGGAGGACGGAGCCATGCGGCGACGCACCATCCGTTACGTCGCGGCCGGGCTGGCGGCCGCGATGGCGGCGATCTACTTCCTCATCGGTCTCGGCGTGCTGCAGGTCGTGAACGGGCAGGCCGGCGACCCGTCGATGCTCGGCTTCGGCGCATCGGCCGGTGGCGCGTTCCTGCTGGGCGCGATCCTGCTGGCCGAGCTCGACCGGCGCTGGCTGTGGATCGCCGGCGCATTGCTGCAGGTCATGGTCGTGTGGGGCTACTTCGCCATCGCGCCGGACCGGGATCCGGCCTTCGAGGTCTGGGGTCTCACCCTGCGGGTGATCCAGCTGCCGCTGTTGGCGGCCCTGGTCTGGCTCGCGCTGCGGCCATCCGATCCGCACCCCGACGCGCTCGTTCACCTGCGCCGCACCGACAACTGAGAGGAGATTCGAGATGAAGGTCCTCGTCGCCTACGCGACGCGACATGGCGCGACCGCGGGCATCGCGGAGCGCATCGGCTCCATCCTGCGCGACCGCGGCGTCGACGCGACCGTGCTGCCGGCCGGGGACGTCCGTGACGTTGCCGGCTACGACGCGTTCGTCATCGGCTCGGCGGCGTACATGTACCGCTGGTTGAAGGACGCGACCGAGTTCGTCCACCGCCACCGGGCGGCATTGAAGGCGGCGCCCGTCTGGATCTTCAGCTCCGGCCCGCTCGGCACGGACCTGGTGGACAAGGACGGGAAGGACGTGCGCGAATCGGCCGCGCCGAAGGAGTTCGCCGAACTGCGCGCAACGCTGAGCCCGCGCGGGGAGCACATCTTCTGGGGCGCCTACGATCCGGATGCCCCGCCGGTCGGCATGGGCGAGTGGATGATGAAGCGGATGCCGGGGGCCAGGGAGGCGCTGCCGAACGGCGACTTCCGGAACTGGCCGGAGATCGAAGGGTGGGCGACGGAGATCGCCCGGGCGCTCGTCCCGGTGGCCGCTCCCGCCTGACCCTCCGCGGAGGCGTCAGCGACTGCCGATGGCGGCCTCGATCGCCTCCCGGCGCTCGAAGAACTGCCCGATGAGCTCCATCCGCGCGTCGTCGTCGTATCGGCCGAGCATGTAGCGGCCCAGGCGCTGCCACCAGTACAGCTGGTAGATGCGGTGGTCGTTGGGCGAGACGAACGTCGCCCACTCGCGCCGGTTGCTGGTGCGGATGTCGGTCGCGTGGGCACGCTCGAGGTCGTCCACCAGCGCCGCCGTCCGGTCGCGGTCGCCCTCCTCCGAACGGTCGAACCGATCCGAGCGCCCGGCCGCGCTGGCCACGCCGTCGAGCAGCTCGTCCAGCATGAACGGCTTGGGCACGATGGCCGCGAACTCGGCCGTCACGGCGCGATCGGTCGTTCGTTCCTGGGCCTCCTGGGCATCGTCGGCGTGCGCCGTGAACATGATGGTCGGCACGCGTCGGGACCGCTTCGAGAGGTACGCCGCCTCGCTCCAGCTGCCGCCGAACTCCGGCCCCTCCGCCGAGTCCAGCAGGATGCAGTCGGGCTCGATCCGCCCGACCGCCGCAGCGATCGACGCATGGTCGGACTGCTCCAGGGTGGCGACCTCGTAGCCTTCATCGGTCAGGATGGCGCTCACCAATTCGGCGACGTGCGGATCGTTGTCGACCACCAGCACGCGCAGGGGCTCGGTGGTGGGCTCGGCGGGCTCGGGGGGCTCGGGGGGCTCGGGGGGCTCGGTGCTGGGCTCGGTGGTGGGCTCAGTGGGCTCGGTGCTGGGCTCGGTGCTGGGCTCGGATGGCCCAATTGGGTCAGCCATGGGGTCTTCCTCCGGCTCGGTGCACGACCATCGGGTCTCGGAAATCGCCGCCTTCGAATGCACGCGTCGTGCCAGTCGGCGGTTCGGGGTGCTGGGGCCGGCTCGGTTGCCGTCCACCGCAACGAACGGGGCAGAAGCGCGCGTGGATTGCCGGTGCACTGCCGTTGTGTTGCCCGGGGGTGCAACCCGCGGCGGATTTGTGTTGCGCATCGTCGGTTGCGTGTCCGTTGGGTCCGGTGTGGGCAACCGCCGCCGGGCGCGTTGCCGTGGGGCGGGAGTATCGGCGACTTCTTCACCGATCCTCTCCTGGGGCGGCACGAACGGGCACGTTGGAGCCCGAATCGGCCGTGAGCTTCACCGGTTGTGCCGTGGGGCGAGAAGAACGGGCACTTCCTCGTCGTTACTCCCGCCGGGCGGCAACGCCAGCACGGGCCGAGAAGCCGCAATGCTGTGCCGTGGGGCGAGAAGAACGGGCACTTCCTCGTGGTTACTCCCGCCGGGCGGCAACCCCGGCACGGGCCTAGAAGCGGCAACCCCAGCACGGGCGCAGAATCGCAGGGATGACCGACGAGCACCTGCGACGGATCGCGCAGCACCTCCCGACGCTCGAGCGGCCGGGGTTCCGGTTCGGCGAGTGGGCGCCGTCACGACGCGACGATGACGGCGTGCTGCATCTCGGCTGGTACGAGCCCAGCGCGGAGGCGGAGGCCTTCCTGGCCGATGCTCGCGCCTGGCTCGAGCCGTTCGACTGGCCCGCGTGGGCTGCGGCGCCCGAGGGACAACGGTTGCTCGGGCACCCGGAGGAGGTCGCATCGGCCTCGGCGGAGGACCTGCGGCGCCTGCTGACGGTCTACGTCCGCGCGGAGCGTTTCGGCGACGGGTCCCTGGAGGCGGCGTTCGAGTCGGGCATGCTCACCGCCATCGCCCGACGGGCCGCACGCCTGGCCGCCGATCCCGACGAGCGTCTCGGGACGGGCGACCAGGGCGCGGGTTCCGCCGGTTCGGCGGCTACGAGCTGATGGTGCCGTACAGCCTGGTGTCCTCGAAGAAGAGGATGCCGTTGGCCTCGCTCAGGCCGATGACCTCGCCCTGCGAGATGTCCCACGTCGGGCCACTCGTCGGGTAGTTCTCGACCAGGATGCGCGTCTCGCCGAAGGACGGCGCCGCGGCATCGGTCAGGCTGTCGGCCAGGTACACCTTGCCGTCGGTGTCGAGGAACAGCGTCCCGCGCACCAGGACCGGCTGCGACAGATCGCCGGCGAGGGCCTCGGCCAGCGGCGTGCCCGGGCCGTCGACGACGGCGCCATCGGCCACGGTCAGCGTTCCGACCGGTGCCGGCGAGGCGGCGGGCTCGTCGGTCGCGCCGTCGCTGGCGCTCGGGGCCGCGGGCGGAGGAGTTGCTCCCGCCGAGGAGGTCGGGCTGGTCGGCGCCGCGCACGCCGCGAGGAGGAGAGCGATCGCCGCGAGGGCGAGAAGCGGTCTGGCTGTGGTCTTCACGGTCTGGGATCTGCCCCTAACTGCGGCTCCTGGGTGGGCCGCTCGGTGCGATCGTGGCCGATGGGCCGAGCTCGCGCCATCGGGCGGATCGCCTCGAGAAGCTACGGCAAACGTCGCGCGTTCGGACGCCGATGAGTTCCGGGCCGGTTGGGCGTCAGAATCGGCATCTCCATCCGAGGTTTGACAGACCGATGTCGTACGAGCCCGATCCGCGCGTCGACGCCTACATCGATGCGCTGCCCGTCTGGCAGCAGCGCATCTGCCGGGAGGTCCGCGAGATCGCCCACGAGGCCGATGCCGAGCTGACCGAGACGATCAAGCGCACCGTCCAGCCGTACTTCGTCCTGGACGGCAACGTGTGCGCCCTGCAGGCCACGAAGGACCACGTCAACGTGTTCCTCTACGACGGCGGGCTCGTTCCCGACCCGGAGGGGATCGTGACCCACGGCCACGGCAACGAGACCGGCCGCCAGATCGCCATCTACCAAGGCCAGCCGATCAACCGGCCGGCGCTGCTGGCCTACCTGCGCCGGATCATCGCCGACAACCGGGCCGGCGGGTGGCGGCGCATCAAGGCGGCGCGTTAGGGCTTTGGCGGCAGCGCGCCGAGCTGCTGCATCATCCCCAGCCGGTCGTGCTGGTGCCAGTGCTCGATGATCCGGCCGTCGGCCAGCCGGAACCAGTGCATCTCGCCGATGGTGTACGTCTTGCCGGCCGCCGGCACGCCCATGAAGTCGCCGGTCGGCGTGCCGCTGGCGGTGAGCCGCACGGCGACACGATCGCCCTCGGCGACCATGTCCTCCACGTCGAAGCGCACGTCCGTGAGCGCCTTACGCATGCGCG
>DASSOH010000067.1:0-2169 GCA_035700865.1 Candidatus Limnocylindria bacterium
TCGGGCCGCGGACGGTCCGGGCGGTGACGCACCTGGACGTGACGGCCGATCAGGTCCGCGCGGCGGCGAAGGTGATGCGCGCGGTCGCCGACGGTCGCTGAGGGCTAGACCTGCTCCATCGGCTCCGGCGTCGGAGCATCGGCGTCAAGCCTGAGCGCCGCCGAATTGATGCAGTACCGCAATCCCGTCGGCTGGTCGTAGGCGTCATCGAAGATGTGGCCCAGATGGCCGCCACAGCGGGCGCAGTGCACCTCGGTGCGGGTCATGAGGAAGGAGCGATCCGTCCCGGTCTCGACTGCAGCCGCGTCCTTGGGCTGGTAGAACGACGGCCAGCCGGATCCGGATTCGAACTTCGTCGAGGCGTCGAAGAGCTCCGCGCCGCAGCCGGCGCAGCGATACACCCCGGACCCGTGCTCGTCCCAGTAGGCACCGGTGAATGCCTGCTCGGTCCCCTTCTCGCGCAGGACGCGGTATTGGTCCGGCGTGAGCTCCGCGCGCCACTCCGCGTCCGACTTGGTGATCTTCTCAGTGGTCATACGCACAGCGTACGCCGGGCAGGCGTCCTATGCGAGATGGCCGATGCACATGGACGCTTGTCTCGCCCTGCTCTCCGCTGAACGCCGCTCGTTGCGTCTGCAACTAGTTGGGACCATGCGGACATGGCAATCCGCACCGAACCCGCCCCTCGAACGACCCTCGCGGTCGCCGCGCCAGGCGTCGCTACGGCCGTCGTCGTTGGCATCACCGTTTCAGTGGCGATCCTCGTCGGGAGCCTCCGCGCCGAGATGGGGCAGCCGCCGGTTGTCGCGCCCGGCACGCCGGTCGCCTCGCCGGTGCCGACGGACACACCAGCACCAAGCCCGACACCCACCCAGCGACCGACGCCCACCGCCACCCCGTCGCCGACCCCCACGCCCACGCCGGTCGCGACGCCGGTGCCAACGCCCACGCCCATCGCGACGCCGGTGCCAACGCCACGGCCAACGGTGGCTCCCGCGCCGCCTCCGCCGACGACGGGCGGCCCGCCGGTCTGCGAGTACCTCGACGTCCTGACGATGCACGCTGGCTACGGCGAATGGTCCATCTCGCTGCTCGACACGATCTTCCACCTGCCGTCCGCGTACGCGCCGGGTGACCTGGTCGACAGCGGCGCGGCCGGCGTCAACGGCGGCTACCTGCTCCGCTCCCTCGTCATCGCGGATCTCGCAGCGATGGCGGCCGACGCCCGCGCGAACGGAACGCCGATCAAGCTGGTCAGCGGCTACCGCAGCTACGCGCAGCAGCAGGCCACCTTCGACTACTGGGTCAGCGTCGGCGGCTACAAGCAGGCGCTGCGCACGAGTGCGCGGGCGGGTCATTCGGAGCACCAGCTCGGAACGGTCATCGACGTCACGAGCGAGGGCGGCGCCTCTCCGTGGGAGTACGCGGATTGGGCGACGACGCCGGCCGGTGCGTGGATGGCCGCCAACGCATGGCGCTACGGCTTCGTCATGAGCTATCCGCGCGGCGCCTACGACGCGAGCTGCTACGACTACGAGCCATGGCACTACCGGTACGTCGGCCGCGACCTGGCCGCGCACATCGCCGGCACGGGCCGGGTCCCGCGGCTGGTCCTGTGGGAGCTTCAGTAGCGCCCTATCCTGAGCCGATGCCCGCCACGCGCATCGTTCTGGCGCCCGGCGCCTCGGGATCGATCGAGCAGCTCGCGCCGCATGCCGCCGGCCTCGAGCGACGCGGATACCGCGTCGAGCGGATCTCGCTGCCATCCGGCAAGGCCGAGCGCGCGGTACCAGCCTATGCGGATGCGGTGGGCGAGGGGGCCGCGACGGTGATCGGTGGCCAGTCGTACGGCGGCCGGGTTGCCTCGCTGCTGGCGGCCGAGCAGCCGCCCGCCGCGTTGGTGTGCTTCGCCTATCCGCTCCATGCGCCCGGCCGGCACGACGCCTGGGTCGAGCGAACCGCGCACTGGCCCCGCATCGCCTGCCCGGTGCTGCTCCTGTCGGGCGAGTCGGATCCGTTCGCGCGGATCGACCTCCTGCGCAGCGCAGTGACGCAGCTGCCGAACGCGCGCCTCGTCACCTATCCGGGGGTCGGGCACGGCGTCAGGCCCGTTCTCGACGCGGCGCTCGACGAGGTGGACGCCTTCATTCGCGCGAATACCTGACGGTC
>DASSOH010000068.1:0-15188 GCA_035700865.1 Candidatus Limnocylindria bacterium
CGCGCGCCCCCTGACCTGTCGACCTCAGCCGGGCGGTTCTGCCGGCGGCAGGCACCAGACGACCTCGAGACCCTCCTCCGCCGTCAGCGTCGCCCATCCCACGGCAGCCGCCGGGACCGCGACCGTCACGCCGGGCCGCAGCGCCACCGGCTGCCGTGCTCCGTGCAGCACGCCTTCTCCCGAGGTCACCACGCCGACGGTGAAGCCGGGCTCGAAGGGAAGTGGCTCGTCCCGGCCAGCCATCGGACGGTGACGGAGGGCGCGGAAGTAGGGATCGGCGGCGGCGCTGAAGACCGAGGTCACGCCCGGCGCCATCTCCACGGGCCGCTGCCGGAGGTCGCCCACGGGATCGGTCGCGAAGAACTCGATGGCGGCATCCCAGCCGAGGCGGAGCGACGCATCGACCGGATGGATCGGGAAGCCGCGGGTCTCGGCGACCACCGAGAAGTCGGTCGGCTCCTGGAGCTCGAGGAGGAAGACGCCGGCGCCGATGGCGTGCGGCTGCCCACCCGGCACCAGGATCACGTCGCCGGGCGCCACGGCGTGCTCGACCAGCGCGCCCAGCATGGCCTCGACATCCTGGCGGCCGATCCAGTCGCGCAGCTGCTGGTGCGCGACCGGCTCGCGGAGGCCGGCCCACACGCGCGGAATCGCGCCGTCCCGGACGCCGAGGATGATCCACGCCTCCGTCTTGCCGAAGGCCGAGCCGAGGAGGCGCGCGGCCGCCTCGCGCGTCGGATGGGCGTGGACCGGCAGCCGCTCCCCGGCGTCGAGCAGCTTCACCAGGACGCCCAGGCTCGGCTGGCGCGCTCCCACCCACGCTGCGCCGACCAGGGCTGCGGGCGCCTCGTTCAGCAACGTGGCCAGCGTGGTCGTCCGACCACCGACGGTGATCGCGCTCAGCCCGAGGTCCGAGGGTGCGGCACCGGGTGGGGTCCAGGTCCGGGTCGCCGAGCCGACCCAGTCTTCGGGCCGTCCGTCATCGGCTGCATCGGGTTCTGCGCGGAACTCGCCGAGCATCCGCCCGCCGCGGTAGAAGCGCGGGATGCGGTTGGGTGTCAGGGGAATCGGGTCGCGCAGGGCGTCGTCGAGATCGGTCATGGCTGAGGGCTCGGACGGTAGCAGCGAGGGCAACTTCTCCGTGACCAGCCTCTACGATAGGTCGACGATCGTGCAGCGCTGGCCCCCGTCGAGGATGTCTTCCGTCGTTCCGCGCACCCAGGCGGGTGCGTCGTGAGCGGCGGACGGCTGCTGGGCATCGATATCGGCGGCACGAAGCTCGCCGTCGGCGTGGCCACCCGCGACGGCACCGTCCTGGCCGAGCGCGTCGCGCCGAGCGAGGCGCGCGAGGGGCCGGACGCCATGATCGGCCGGGTCCTGGACATGGCGCGCTCCGTCGTGGACGAGGCGGGAGTGGCGATGGACCAGCTCGACGCGGTCGGGATCGCCTGCGGCGGCCCGCTGGACCCGTGGAGGGGCGTGGTCCTCAACGCGCTGAACAACCCGGGCTGGATCGACATCCCCATCGTCCGGCGGGTCGAGGAGGCGCTGGGCCGGCCGGCGTACCTGGACAACGACGCGAATGCCGCCGCGCTCGGTGAGCATCGGTTCGGCGCTGGTCGTGGCGTCGACCAGCTCGTCTACCTGACGGTCTCGACCGGCGTCGGGGGCGGGGTGATCCTGGACGGCCGTCTCCGGCGCGGGGCGAACGGCAACGCCGCGGAGCTCGGGCACGTGTCGATCGACTACCGGGGGCGCCCGTGCCACTGCGGGTCGGTCGGGTGCATCGAGGCGTCGTGCTCGGGGACGAACATCGCGGTGCGCGCCCGGGAGGCCCTGGCGGCCACGGGCGAGGCCAGCAGCCTGCGCAACCTCCCCACCGAACGTCTGACGGCGGCCGACGTGACGGCGGCGGTCCGCGATGGCGACCCGCTCGCCCGACGCGTCTGGGACGAGACCACCGAGATGCTCGGCGCCGGGATCGTGAGCATCATCCACGCCTTCAACCCGCAGCTCGTCGTCATGGGCGGCGGCGTCACCCGTGCCGGCGACCTCCTCTTCGAGCCGGTCCGCCGGGTCGTCGAGGAGCGCGCCATGCCCTGGCTGCGTGACGCGGTCCGGATCGTACCGGCCGAGCTCGGTGAGCGAACCGGCATCCTGGGCGCCGTCGCCGTCGCGCTGGATGGCCCGGACCTTGCGGCCACGTCGCCATCAACGAACCCTGGGAGGACCGATGCCTGACGCCGACACTGCCGCCCTCGAGCGCGAATGGCACGAGCACGTTCGCGTCGTGACCGATGCGGCGGCGCTCGTGCCTCGCGCCGCCGAGCTGGCCGACCGGCTGTGCGCTGCGCTCGAGCGAGGCGGGAAGCTGATCACCTTCGGAAATGGCGGCAGCGCCGCGGACGCCCAGCACTTCGCCGGTGAGCTGCTCGGCCGGTTCCGCGCCACGCGGCGCCCGCTGCCGGCGATCGCCCTCACCACGGACCCGTCGGTGGTGACGTGCATCGCGAACGACTTCAGCTACGAGGACCTGTTCGCCCGGCAGGTCGCCGCGCTGGCGACCGCGGACGACGTGGTCATCGGCATCACCACCAGCGGGCGCAGCGAGAACGTCGTTCGTGGGCTCCGCGCGGCGCGTGACGCCGGCGCGCTGGCCGTCGCCTGGACCGGTGCCGATGCGGGGCCGGCCGGGGAGGCCGCCGATCTCGTCCTCGCCGCGCCATCCACCACCACTGCCCGCATCCAGGAGGTGCATACGCTGCTCATGCACACCATCTGTGTCGCCATCGACGCCTGGGACGCGACCCGGGAGCCTCGCCCGTGACGGTGGGGGAACCAACCGAAGCACGCGCCGTCGTCGACCCGCGCACCGCCACGCTGCACATGATCGGCAACGCCCACATCGACGCGGTGTGGCTCTGGCCCTGGGAGGAGGGCTTCGCCGAGGTCAAGGCGACGTTCCAGTCGGCCCTGGACCGGATGGACGAGTACCCTGAGTTCGTCTTCACCTGCTCGTCCGCGGCGTACTACGCCTGGGTCGAGGTCAACGCCCCGTCGATGTTCGAGCAGATCCGTCGTCGCGTGGCGGAGGGGCGCTGGCGGATCACCGGCGGGTGGTGGGTCGAGCCCGACTGCAACATCCCGTCGGGGGAGTCGTTCGTGCGCCAGGCGCTGCTCGGGCAGCACTACTTCGCCTCGCGCTTCGGCCGGATCGCATCGGTCGGGTACAACCCGGACGCCTTCGGGCACGCGGGCTCGCTGCCGCAGCTGCTGCGCAAGGCGCGGCTCACCGGCTACACCTTCCTGCGCCCCGAACCGTGGGAGAAGGAGCTGCCCGGCAACCTGTTCTGGTGGGAGTCGGCCGACGGCTCCCGCGTCCTGACCTTCCACATCAACTTCGGCTACACGGTCTGGGGCGACCTGGAGGAGCACGTCCGCAAGCACCTGGACCGCTTCGTGGACGGGACCGATGCGCTCCTCTGCTTCTACGGCGTCGGCAACCATGGCGGCGGGCCGACCAAGGCCAACATCGAGACCATCCGCGCGCTGAACGAGGTCGAGGAGCTGCCGACGCTGCGCCACTCGTGGCCGGCCGCGTTCTTCGAGGCGGTCGACGTGCCCGAGGACCTGCCGGTGGTTCGCGACGAGCTCCAGCACCACGCCATCGGCTGCTACGCCGCCGTCTCCGGCATCAAGCGCTGGAACCGGCAGGCGGAGGAGCTGCTGGGAACGGCGGAGCGGTGGGCGTCCATCGCCGCCCGCGAGGGGCTCCAGCCCTACCCCGACGATCTGTCCGGGGCGTGGCGCAACGTGCTGTTCAACCAGTACCACGACATCCTGGCCGGCACGAGCATCGAGCCGGCCTACGACGACGCGCGCTCGCAGCTCGGCGAGTCGATGGCGGTCGCGGATCGAGCGCTGACCAATGGCGTGCAGGCCATCAGCTGGGCCGTCGACACGCGCGGTCCCGCCGGGGCCCGGCCGATCGTTGTCGCCAACCCGCTTGCCTGGCGTTCGCAGCGGCCGGTGGAGGTGGAGCTCGGCCGCCACGCGGAGGGCGGGCGCCTGGTCGACGATCGCGGCCGCGAGGTGCCGTACCAGGAGGTCCGGCCGCTCGCCACGAGCCGCGGGCGCCACCGGATCACCTTCACCGCCGACCTGCCGTCCCTCGGCTACCGCACCTACCGCCTGGTCCCCACCGACGCGAGCTTCGAGTGGCACGAGACCGCGGCCGCGGTGGGGGAGGTGGACGAGGCGACGCCGACCCCGCTCGAGGGCGAGACGACCGAGGAGCTCGTCCACGGGACCGCGCCTCAACCGGGTGCGGAGTCGCCGCACGCGCCGGCCGACGTTCGCGCGGGCGACACCTGGGTGGAATCCGACCGCTGGCGCCTGGAGCTGGACCCGGGCACGGGCGCCATCGCCCGCCTGGTGGACCGGCGTCGCGGGCGCGAGGCGTTCTCCGGTCCGGCCGCGGTGGCCGTGGTGGCGGAGGACCGCTCGGACACCTGGAGCCACGGCATCACGCACTTCGATCGCGGCGCATCCGCCTTCCGGGCGGAGCGCGTCCGTCTGGTCGACCACGGCCCGCTGCGTGCCACGCTGCGCGTCGAGGCCGTGCGCGAGGCCGATGGCTCCCGGATCGTGAGCGAGTACACCGTGCATCGCGACCACGAGCCGATCGAGGTGCGCGTCACCGTCGACTGGCATGGCCGCTACGAGATCCTCAAGCTTCGCTTCCCGGTGGTCGCGGGGGGTGACGCGGTGGCGACCTGGGAGACGAGCTACGGCCTGCAGGAACGCGCCATGGACGGCGCCGAGCGGCCGGGCCAGCGCTGGGTCGACGTCAGCGGCACCGCTGGCGGGGTCAGCATCCTGAACGACGGGAAGTACTCCTCCGACGTCCTCGACGGCGTCATCGGCTTCACCGTCCTGCGGTCGCCGATCTACGCCTGGCACGACCCCTTCGTCCCCGAGCCGGACGGCGTCTACCCGTTCACCGACCAGGGCGTGCAGACCTTCCGCTACGCGATCCTGCCGCACGACGGGGATTGGCGTGAGGCCGGCACCGTGCGGCGCGCGGCCGAGCTCAACGCCGATCCGTTGACGGTCCTCGAGACCCAGCACCCCGGACCGATGCCGGCCAGCGCCGAGTTCGCGCGCTGCGACGCGCCCAGCGTGGTCCTGGCCGTCCTGAAGCGCGCCGAGGTGGGGGATGCGCTCGTGCTCCGTGCCCACGAGAGCTCGGGGCGGGCGACCCCGGCACGGATCGAGCTGCCGCGGTGGGGCGTCGCGTTCCACGCCGAGTTCGGCCCGAGTGAGCTCAAGACGTTCCGGATCGAGCCGGATGGATCGGTCCGCGAGACCGACCTGCTCGAGGGCCTCGAGGCCGAGCCCGCGTAGGTGCGACGCACTGTCTCGCTCGACGGCGACTGGGAGCGCCGCGACTTCCTGGACGAGGCGTGGCGCTGGAGCGACGCGTTGCGCGGCACGTTGGACGGTGCCTCCTCGGAGGGCCCGCCGGTCCAGGCCGGCATGTCGGCCGGCTGGCGCCCCGCCCGCGTCCCGGGCTCGCTGCTGGACGACGCCTGGCGCACCGGCGAGATCCCGAACCCGTACCTCGACCGCGACAGCCTCGCGGCGGAGTGGATCCCGCAGCGCACCTGGCTGTACCGGCGAGCATTCGACGCGCCCGAGAGCCTGCCGGCGCACGCGAGCCTGCGCATGGAGGGGATCGATCCCGGCGGCATCGTGTTCCTGGATGGCCAGGAGATCGCGCGGCACGAGGGCATGTTCGAGCCACTCGAGGTCGACCTGCGGGGCCGGCTGCGCCCGGGCGAGCGCCACACGCTGATCGTGGCGGTCGATCCCGCCCCATGGATGCCCTCGCAGGTCAGCCGCACCGACCTCGCCCGGCTGCCGCGGAGCCGGATGGGATACGGCTGGGACTTCTGCCCGCGCATGATCACCACCGGCCTGTGGGGCTCGGTGGCGCTCGAGCTGTACGACGCCCGGCTGCGCGACCCGCGCATCGGCGTGGACCTGGCAGCGGACCACCTGCGCGCGACCGTCGAGGTCGCCGTGACGGTGGATGGGCAGGGCGCCGAAACGGTCACGGCCCTGCTGCGCGACCCCGATGGCCAGCTCGTGGGACAGGAGCGCGTCGCCGTGGTGGGCCGACGCGCGCAGGCGTGGGTGCCCGTCGAGCGGCCCCGCCTCTGGTGGCCGAGAGGGAGCGGCGACGCGGCCCTGCACGAGCTGGAGATCGTGCTGGAGGGTGCCGATCGCATCCTGGATCGGCGGACGCATCGGATCGGCATCCGATCGGTGGCCTTCGAGCCCACCGGCGGTCGCGGGGACGCGCTGCCGTACACGCTCGTGGTCAACGGCCGCCCGACCTGGATCCGCGGCTGGAACTGGGTGCCGATGGACGCGGCCTTTGGCGTGCCGCGGCCGCATCGGCTCCGGCACCTGGTCGAGCTCCTGCGGCGTGCCAACGTCAACCTGCTGCGGGTGTGGGGAGGCGGGCTGCTGGAGTCCGAGGCCTTCTACGACGCCTGCGACGCCGCGGGCATCCTGGTGTGGCAGGAGTTCGCGCAGTCGAGCTCCGGGGTGAGCAACACGCCGGCGGACGATCCGGCCTTCGTGGAGCGCATGCGGCGCTACGCCGAGGCGGTGGTGCCGCTGCGCCGCAACCACCCCTCGCTGGCGCTGTGGTGCGGCGGTAACGAGCTGGCCTGGCCGGATGGACGGCCGTTGGACGATCGGCACCCGGTCCTGGCGACACTCCGCGCCGTCGTCGAGCGCGAAGACCCCGGCCGGGCCTGGCTGCCCTCCTCGCCGAGCGGACCCCGGTTCGACAACTCGCTGACCGCCATCGCCGAGGATCCGTCCGCGCTGCACGACGTCCACGGCCCGTGGGAGCACCAGGGCCTCGCCGAGCAGCACGCGCTGGCCGACGCGACCACCAGCCTCCTGCACAGCGAGTTCGGGGTCGAGGGCATGACGAATCTCGCCACGCTCCGCACGACCGTCTCGGATCCGCGGCGCTGGACCGCGGACCGCTCCGACCCGGTCATGGCGCACCGCGGGGCGTGGTGGAACAACAAGCCCTTCGTGGAGCGCGCGTTCGGCGGTGCGATGAGGCTCGAGGAGCTGGAGCGCGCCAGCCAGCACCTCCAGGCCGATGGCCTGCGCACGCTGATCGACGGCGACCGGCGGCGCTGGCCGCGCAACGCCGGCACGCTCCCGTGGGTCTTCAACGAGCCGTTCCCGAATGCCTGGTCCAACGCCGCCGTCGACTTCTTCGGCGTGCCGAAGGCCGCGTACCACGCGGTGGCCGAGGCCTATGCGCCGATCGTCGTCGGCCTCGCCTTCGCGTCGCAGGCGCTCAACGGCGCGGCTGAGCTGACCGTCACGCCATGGGTCGCGAACGACACCGACGCGCCGCTGTCCGGCACGCTGTCCATCCGGGTGGTCGACCTGACAGGAAGGTGCCTGGACCAGGCGTCGGGGCCGCTGCAGGTGGACGCCAACGCGGTCGTGGACGGATCGACGGCCGCGCTCTCGGTCGCGTCGGCCGATGAGGACCTCCTCGTGCTCGAGGGGGCCCTCACTGTGGACGGCCGCGAGCCGATCGTCACCCGCCGGCTGCTGAGCCGAACGGCCGACCTGGAGCCGATGCGCCGGCTGCCGCCGGCCGAGCTGGCCCTGTCGTCCGCCGCCGACGGCCACGCCACCGTCCTGGCAGTGTCGGTGAACGGGTCGGCGGCCGCCGTGGAGGTCCGCATCGCGGACGCGCGGCCGGTCGGCTGGCCGGAGCGGAGCGGCGCCGCGTATCCGGCCGCCAGCGGCTTCACGCTGCTCCCCGGCGAACAGCGACGCGTCCGCGTCGACTGGATCGACGTGCCGCCAGACGAGCGGCGGCTGCGGATCGACGCCTGGAACGTTGCCGCGCAGGAGGTGACGCCACCACCCAGCACTGGAGGAACCTGATGCCCTTCCCGACCGACTTCGCCTGGGGCGCCGCCACGAGCAGCTACCAGATCGAGGGCGCCGTCCACGCGGACGGACGCGGCCCGTCGATCTGGGACACCTTCAGCCACACGCCGGGGAAGGTGGCCAACGGCGACACCGGCGACGTGGCGGACGATCACTACCACCGCTGGGCCGAGGACGTGGATCTGATGGCGTCGTACGGGCTGCGGGCGTATCGGTTCAGCGTGGCGTGGCCGCGGATCCAGCCGGACGGTCGGGGACCGGCCAATGCGGCGGGCGTGGCGTTCTACGACCGGCTGGTCGATCGGCTGCTGGAGAAGGGCATCAAGCCGGCGGTGACGCTGAACCACTGGGACATCCCGCAGGCCCTCCAGGATGACGGCGGCGGATGGCAGAACCGCGACATGGTGGATCGCTTCGCGGACTACGCGGCGATCATGTACGACGCCCTGGGCGATCGGGTGGCGTGGTGGATCACCCACAACGAGCCGTGGGTCGTCTGCGCGCTCGGGTATCGGCTCGGCATCCACGCGCCCGGTTGGCAGGACGTCGAGGCCGAGCTGCGCGCCGCCCACCACCTGCTCGTCTCCCACGGCGCCGCCGTCGAGGCGTACCGCGCGAGCGGCCGGACGGCGCCGATCGGCATCACGCTCAACCTGCTCCCGACCTACCCGCAGGAGGAGACCGATGCGGACCGTCGCGCCGCCGTCCTCTCGGACGGCTACACCAACCGCTGGTACCTCGCCCCGGTCTTCCGCGGTGCCTACCCCGCGGACATGCTCGCGTACTTCGGGGAGCGGTTCGCGCTGGACTGGATCCAGCCCGGAGACCTGGAGCGCGTGGCGCAGCCCATCGACTTCCTGGGCGTGAACTACTACGCGCGGCGGGTGGTGCGCGCTCCCCGCGAGGGCGAGCCAGCCGAGTTCGCGTGGGTCGTGCGCAGCGAGGGCACCACCGGCGTGCCGACCTCGGACCTCGGCACGGAGATGACGCCGCACACCTTCCTGGACCTGCTGGAGCGGCTCCGGGACGACTACGACAACCCGACCATCCTGATCACCGAGAACGGCTGCTCCCTGCGCGACGAGGTCGCGCCCGATGGCGCCGTGCACGACCCGCGGCGGATCGCCTTCTTCGCGGGCCACCTGGGCGCCGTGGAGGAGGCCATGGCGCGCGGCGTGGACGTCCGCGGCTACTTCGCGTGGTCGCTGCTCGACAACTTCGAGTGGGCCGAGGGCTACGGCCCGCGGTTCGGGCTGACGTACGTGGACTACGCCACCCAGCGGCGGATTCCGAAGGACTCGGCGGGGTGGTACCGCGACGTGATCGCCCGCAACGGGCTGCCGTGACCTCGTCCCGCCTGGCCGCCAACGTCGCGTGGCTGTTCCCGGGGTTGCCCTGGCTGGACCGATTCGCCGCGGCGCGGGACGCCGGCTTCGCCGCCGTGGAGTTCCCGTGGCCCGATGACCCGGAGGCCACCGCTCGCGCCGTGCGGGACGCCGGACTGCGGGTGGTGTTGATGAACGTGGCCGCTGGCGACCTCGCGGCCGGCGAGCGAGGCTGGCCCAACGATCCGGCGCGCCGGGATGCGTGGCGCGCGGCCATGCGCGCGGCGCTCGACCTCGCCGCCGACGTCGGCTGTCCGACCCTGAACGTCCTGGCCGGGAACCGCGTCGGCCACGCCGATGCGGCCGCCCAGCTGGCGTGCCTCGAGGACAACCTCGCCTGGGCCTGCGAGCGGGCGGCCGCGCGGGCAGTCACCGTGGTCAGCGAGCTCATGAACCGTCGGGAGAACCCGGACTACCTGCTGGTGGACTGGGAGGACTGCGTCCCCCTGCTCGACCGGCTCGGGCCGCTGGGCTGGCGGATCCAGCTCGACACCCACCACCTGGCGCTCACCGAGGATGACGTGCCGGCGGCGATCCGGCGAGCGAACGGCCGCATCGGCCACCTGCAGGTCTCGGACGCGCCGGGTCGCCACGAGCCGGGCAGCGGGGCCCTCGACTGGCCGGCGATCGGCCGCGCG
This sequence comes from Candidatus Limnocylindria bacterium, assembly GCA_035700865.1. Classification (GTDB taxonomy): domain Bacteria; phylum Chloroflexota; class Limnocylindria; order QHBO01; family QHBO01; genus JACDBZ01. The sequence continues at coordinate 10,028 of DASSOH010000068.1, forward strand.
CTTGCCGATGCCGGCTACGCCGGACCGGTCGCGCTCGAGTACGTCCCGCTGCGTGACCCGGCGGAGGTGGCCGCCCAGGGATTCGAGTGGCTCGTCAGCCGCTGACGCCGGTGAGCGCCTCGACCGCATCGGCGAGGGCGGCCGCATCGCCGACGTTGCCGGGGAAGACGACCAGGGGGACGCCCGGCCACCGAGCCTCGGGTCCGCCGATCCAGACCGGGACGCCCGGCAGCAGCTGACCCGCCACGCGGGCCTCGCGGAGCTCCAGGCCGTGCGCGGCCACGTCGCTGCTGGTGATTCCGCCCTTGGCCAGGACCCAGGCGGGGCGTCGGACGACGCCCCGCACCACGGCCACCAGGGCGCGGGAGATGCGCTGGCCGCCGGCCAGGTCGACGTCGCGCCGGGTGCGCTCGGTGGCGATCACCGCCGTGCGTCCCTCCAGGAGCGCCGCGCCGGCCTGCTGGGCGGCTGTCCCGACCGCGGCGGAGTCGCCCGCCAGCAACGACGCCACGGGGAGGGTCACGAGCTCGAGGCCTGAACCGAGTCGCGTGCGCAGCTCGGCCAGCTGCCGGGTCGTGGTCTCGACGTGCGAGCCGACCACGACCAGGCCCGGGCCATGGGTCGCCAGCTCCTCGGCGCTGAGCAGTGGGGCCGGCGCCCTGCCGGCGCGCGCCCGCACGTACGACGCGGCCGTTCGTGCGACCAGCGGCAGGCCGTCCTCCTCGGCCAGCAGGGCGCCCAGGGCCACCACCTCGATGTCGCGGTCCGTCGCCGCGTTCGCCACGGCGACCGCACCCGGCGGGAGGTCACGAAGCGCGCGGCGCACGGCGTCGGGTCCGCCGCCACGCACCAGGTCCAGCGGGAGGCTGCGGGTCACCGGCGCGCGCCGCCCGGCGGTCGCGTACTTCTCGGCGACCCACGCCCGCAGATCCGAGGACCGGTAGCCGAAGGTGGCGTCGCGCGCGAACTCGGTCTCGGCGACCGGGACCGCCACGCCGTCGCGCTCGAGACGGTGGACGTCGTCGATGGTCGTTCGGCCACCCTCTCCGAAGTACGGCGCCAGCAGGATGCGCGCGTCCGGCCGGCCCATCGCGTCGGCGACCGCCAGCACCTCCGCCGGGAAGTGGCCGCGCAGCGTCGAGTCGCTGCGAGAGACGACGCTCAGGGGCACGCCGCGCTGCGACGCCGCGGCCAGCGCCGCCTCCGTCGCGTCGCGCGTCAGGCGCACCGCCGCTCCCTCATCCAGCGAGCGCGAGTTGGTCGAGAGGAAGACGACCGGCGCGTCCAGGTGGCGGGCGATGGCTTCGGCGTCCCAGGCGGTCAGCACCGGGATGTCGCGAAGCGTCTGCGTTCCGGTGGGATCGTCGTCGAGGACGACCGCGGGGCGCGCGGCCGCGCGGCGCGCGAGCTCCGGGAGGAGGTCCTCCGGCCAGGGAGCCGGCACCGATGCCGCCGGATCAGGCACCGCTGCGGTCGAGGAGGTCGCGCAGGCGCTCCACGCCGAGCCGCGGACTGGACAGGATCGGCGTCGTGCGCTCGGCCTCGTCCAGCGTGTCGACCACCCGCGCCATGGACGCCTGGGCCAGGACGATCACCTCCGCCCAGCCCAGCAGCTCGCGCAGGCCGTCGCGCACCAGCTCGTCGTGGCGGTCCGTGTCGCCGGCGCGCAGCGCCTCGAACGCGCCTTCGCAGACGCGGTCGCGGACCTCGACCTCGCGGCCCGCCTCGGCGGCGGTGCGACGGATCAGCTGCGCCGTCGGCGCGAGCGTCGAGCGCAGCGTCGCCAGCACCCCGATGCGCGAGGCGCGGGAGACGGCCTGCTCGGCCATCGCCTGGTCGACGCGCAGGAGCGGGATCGCCGCGAAGGGCCGCGCCGCGTCCACGATGCCGCCGATCGACGAGCAGGTGACGAGGATCGCATCGGCGCCGTGGCGCTCGGCCGCCGCCAGGTGGTTGAACAGTCGCCGCGCGACGTCCAGCGAGACGCGGCCGTCGGCCGTCGCGTCGCGGAGCAGCGTCTCGTCCACGATGTCGAAGGTCTCGACGTCCGGCATGAGCTCGCCGGTGAGCTCGCGGAAGCGGGGGACGAGGCCCGCCACGGTGTGGATCAGTGCCAGCTTCATGCGCCTTCCTCCTGCGTGCGGCGTGCCTCCCACGCGGCCCAGGCCTGGCGGATGGCGGCGTAGTCCTCGTCGCTGAACTCCTCGCCCGTCGTGTCGATGCCGGTCGCGTAGTACAGCGCCGGCACGCCGAGCATCGGCTTGGCGGCCAGGTAGGCGCGCCACTCGGCCTTCGACGGCATGCACCAGTCGTCGGTGTCGATCAGCATGCCGGGCTCCATCGACGCCGCCACGCGCGCGCGGTGCGTCATCTGGGCCACCGCCGGCGGGAAGGGCTGGGGATCCTCCAGGCGCAGCAGGTCGTTGAGCCGGATCATGTCGGTGACATCGGCGAAGAGCGGGTTCGGGGTGTGGGTCACGATCAACGCGTCGGGGTTGGCCTCCTTCGCGAACCGATACACCAGCGCCAGCAGCCGATGCAGCAGCGCCACTCCCCACGCATCCCCCTGCCGCCGCAGCCCGGGCCCGGACGGCGTCTGCGCGGTGAAGTCGACCTTCAGGCCGTCGGCAGCCAGGCCGTCGGCGCTCAGCATCCGGCGCAGCGACGCCTGGAGCAGCGCCTGGTACGCCGGGCTGGTGGGGTCGGCGGCGATCGCGCGGCCGAGCGCATCGGTGACGCAGGCGTCGAGGGGCAGGCCCTGCGGATCCCAGGCCTTGAACCAGAGCAGCACGCGCTGGCCGTCGGCATGCCGGTCGGCGATCCAGCCGCGCAGGTCGGGCCAGCGCTCCTCGTCGGGCTGGTTGCCGCCGTACGTGGCCTGCCAGCGGTCGTCGATGACGATCGTGCCGGGCACGACGCCGTGCGCCGCAAGCGTCTCCAGCCAGCGGTCGTAATGCTCGCGGCGCGACCAGTCGACGGCCCGGCCGCCCTCCAGGCGGTGGTGGCGGAACTGCTCGCCCCAGCCGCAGAAGATCGGCCGCGTCCACCAGTCGGGGCGCCGTCGCTCGACCCTCGGGGCCAGCCCCGCGGCGCGCAGCGCGTCGGCGTGCTCGGCCAGGGCGGTGTACGCGGTCCCCGCCGTCGGTCGGATCACCAGCGGGGGCGTCGCGAACGTCCCGTCCACCGCCGTCTGCCCCTCGTACGCGAGCTCGATGCTGAAGCCGCCCAGGAACGGGACGTAGCGGACCTCCGTGAAGGTGGCCGCCTCGACGCCGCAGCGCAGCTCCAGGGTCTGCCAGCCCTCGGTCGCCTGGGGGTCCGCGTCGACGTCGGGATGTCCCGCCAGCAGGAACGGCGACGGCGTGAAGAACCAGTGCCCGCGGCCCGGGAGCGAGCCACCGACCACCCCGACGGTGGCCGGTTCGGTGGCGGCCGATGTGATCCTCCACGGGTCGTCCGGTGACGGGTCGAACAGCGTCCGCGCCATCCAGTGGCTGTGGAACGCCCCGCCGCCCCACCGCGAGTTCCCGGTGTACGGACCGCCCAGCAGGCGCACGGTCGTGAGTCGAGCGGAACCCTCCACCTCGACGACGAGCTCGACGTCATCGGGGCGGCACGTCACGCGCACGCGCTTCCCCTGCCACACCGTGCTGGCCTGCTCGAAGGTCAGGACGACGCCGCCGTCGGTCTCCGCGATCGTCGGCGCGTGGTGCATCACCGTCCCGTCCAGGCCGCGGTCGGTATCCAGGGCGGCCAGCAGGAAGAGGCTCACCGGCGCGCTGCCGTCGGCGCGGACCAGGCGGGCTCGCGGCTCCAGAGGGTCCAGCTCGAGCCCGTAGGTGTCTGTCTCGACCACCGTCCCCGCGTCCGACCGCGCGACCCGGACGCTCACCGGACGGTCACCAGCGCCTCGGCCTGCTGACCGAACGGCTGCGAGCCGACCGTGACATCGGCGCCGATGCGCGCGCGCCGCACCGGTCGCGGCGCCGGATGGACCCGGAAGCGGAGGGTGCCGTCGGACCGCCCGGCCAGGCCGGCGCGTTGCTCCGGTGGCTCCGCGCGCCAGCCGTCGGGGAGGGCCAGCCGCACGTGCACCTCGTCGGGCTGCGGGAACGGGTTGCGCACCCAGACCTCGAGGTCGAGCGGTTCGTCGGCCCGCACCTCGCTGCGGTAGGGCTCGATCCGCGCAGCGAAGCCCTCGAGCCCCAGGTCGACCTCGTCGAGGGGCAGCAGCGAGCGGTGCAGCTCGTCCATGAGCTCGCCCTGGGCGGCCAGCATCTCGAGGTAGTCCGGCGCCACCCAGCGTGGCGGCCAGTGGCCGCCGACCATGAGCTCGGGATCGATCTCCGCGTAGAGGCGTGCGCTGCGCACGAAGTCGCCCAGCGAGACCCGGTTGGGGTAGATGTAGTTGAGCCGCTCGGGCAGCGGCTGGCGGCCCCAGGCCATGTTCTGCTGGTCGCCGGTCGCCACCACGCGCGTGCCGTCGACCTCGAAGGAGTAGGCGGCGGCGAAGGCGGTGTGCCCCGGCAGCTCGTGCACGCCGATCTCGTACTCCTCCCACCGCACGGTTCCCTCCCTGGGCAGGCGACGCGCGACCGGGATGGGGTCGTACCAGAGGCAGGGCAGGTCGTAGCGGGTCGGATTCTCCAGCACGTCGGCGATGTGCTCGGGCGCCCAGACCTGCGTCCCCTCGACCTCGCGCAGGAGGTTGAAGCCGGCGACGTGGTCATCGTGGTAGTGCGTCGGCAGCACCACGTCGATGCTCGTCACGCCGTGGTCGCGCTTGAGCGCCTCGAGGCTGTACAGCCACGGTCGCCGCGCGGCGCGATCGGTGACGTTCGGCACGTCGGCGATGGCGTCGTAGCCGTAGTCGAGGAGCAGCGCCTTCCCGCTGAGGCTGACGAGGACGTACGACAGCGAGAACGAGGTGCGGTTCTGGAGCAGGTGGGGCGACAGGGCCACGAAGGGCCGATCGATCCACTCGCCCAGCTCCCGATGCGAGCCGCGGAAGTCGAGCAGTCGCCACAGCTCGTCGACCGTGCGATCGATGGCCGCGTCGACGTCGCGGATCGGCTCGCCGTGCGAGGGCAGCAGGACGTCGAGCCGCTCGCGCTTCAGCGCCAGCAGCGAGAGGATGGTGGCGGCGGCGCCCCCGTGCTCG
>DASSOH010000069.1:0-10964 GCA_035700865.1 Candidatus Limnocylindria bacterium
GCGGCTTCGGCCGAACGGACCGGGCGGGTACGGTGGCTTCGGCCATCGGCACTCGAGGCGGTTGTTCCTTCGGGATTTCCCGTTGCGTGGCGGCCTGCTGCGGTGGCCCTGCGCCTCCGTCTCGCAACCTGCGCGCCTGGCAGGACATTGTGCGAGTCGCGGGGCTCCGTCTCGCACAATGCGCGCGTGGCGGTGCATTAGCCGGCTGAATCGCGTCCCCCGGGCCGCATTCCACGCTCAGCGTCGCTCCCCGTGACGTCCCCGAGGTCCCTACTGCGCGCCTGGCGGCACATTGTGCGAGTCGAGCGCCTCCGACTCGCACAAATGCGCGTCAACCGAGGCATTAGCCGGCTGAATCGCGTCCCCGGGCCGCATTCCACGCTCAGCGTCGCTCCCCGCGGTGTCCCCGAGGTCCCTACTGCGCGCGTGGCGGCACATTGTGCGAGTCGAGCGCCTCCGACTCGCACAATGCGCGCGTGGCGGTGCATTAGCCGGCCGAATCGCGTCCCCGGACCGCATTCCACGCTCAGCGTCGCTCCCCGCGGTGTCCCCGAGGTCCCTACTGCGCGCCTGGCGGCACATTGTGCGGTCGAGCGCCTCCGTCTCGCACAATGTGCGCGGATCGGCGCATCTTGCGAGTCGCGCCACGGGCCCGCCCCGCCGCCCCACGTGACACCGTACCGTTCCGTCCGCCCCGCTCGCACCATGCGCGCAGATCGGGGCAGATTGCGCGAGGACCATGCCTTGCACGACCGTCGTCATCACATCGAGCTCGAGATGGACGAGCTGCGTGCCATCGCCGCCTACGCCGCCGACTGCGCCGAGCGGGCGCTCCCGATCTACGAGGCGGCGGTTCCGGGCGACTCCCGCCCGCGTGCTGCCATCGACGCGGCGCGCGAGTTCGGCGACGGCGGTCGTCGTACCCAGGCGCTCCGCACGCGGGCGATGGCCGCCTTCCGAGCGGCGCGGGAAGCGCCGACGCCAGCGGCGGAACAAGCGGCGCACGCCGCCAGCGCGGCGGCCGGCGCGGCGTACCTGCACCCGCTCGCGTCGGCCGACCAGGTCAAGCACATCCTGGGATCCGCGGCCCACGCCGCTCGGGCCCTGGAGCTCGACGCCGCCGCCGACGAGGCCATCGGTGCCGAAGCGGCCGAGCTGGCGGTCCAGCGTGCGCCCGCGGCGGTCGCGACGGTGCTCGCCCGCTACCCCCGTGCGCCGGCACGAGGCGGGCGGCTTGGCGAGCTCCTGCGTCACATCGACGAGCGGCTGCGCAGCCGATCGAACGTGGACCGCGCTCGGTGAGTAGGTTCGACGACAGCCACCGACGCAGCTGAGGGACCGATGCACCACGACCCGGCGCGAATCGCGGATGGCGTGACCGTCCACGACATCGCGGTTGCCGACACCGAGGCCTTCCTGGTCGAGCCCGATGCCGGCGCCGCAGGCCCCGGCATGCTCTTCCTCCACTGGTTCGACACCGAGGCAGCCGACGGCAACCGCACCCAGTTCCTGGACGAGGCGGCGGCGCTGGCCCGCGACCACGGCGTCACCTCCGTTCTGCCGCAGGGCCGATTCCCGTGGAGCGCACCGCCGACCGATGCCGAGGCCGACGCGCGACGCATCCGCGCCGAAGTCGACCGACACCGCGCGGCGCTCGACCTGCTCGCCGCCAGGGACGGCGTCGACCCGGGTCGCATCGGCCTGGTGGGCCACGACTTCGGCGCGATGCACGGCATCCTGGCCGCGGCCGAGGACCAGCGGGCGCGTGCGGCCGTCCTCATCGCCGCCACCCCACGCTGGGGCGACTGGTTCCTGCCGTTCTGGCCGATCGCCGGCGATCGGTTCGACTACCTTCGCGCACTCTCACCGCTCGACCCGGTCACGGCTATCGGTCGCCTGGCGCCGCGGCCGGTGCTGCTGCAGTTCGCGAAGCAGGACTTCTACATCGCGCCGATGAGCGGGCTCGAGCTGGCGCACGCGGCCGGCGACGCGAAGGAGCTGCGCTGGTACGACGCCGACCACGCGCTGCGCTCGGACGAGGCCCGCGCCGACCGCGCCACCTTCCTGGGGCAGCAGCTCGGCTGGTGATCAGCGTCGTCGGTGCAGCGCGACCAGCAGGCTGACCGGCTCGCCGGCCGGGTCATCGGCGGCGTTCATCTCCTCTACCAGCTCCACGATCCGTCGCTCGAGGGTCTCGAGCATCTCGGGTCGCAGCCGCCGGCCCAGCCGCGACAGCGTGAGCACCGCGTCCGGCCCGGCTTCCGCCAGCTCGGCGCGTGCGGCGTCGATCATGGCCAGGTTGCCGGCCGCATCGGCCCCGAGGTCGAGCGTCCACGACTTGCCGGTGGCGCGGTAGGGGATCTCGCGGGCGCCACGGCGTCCCCGCCGCTCGCCCTCCGCAGCCAGGAACCCGGTCCGCGTCAGGGTTCGCACGTGGTACAGGACCGTCCCGGGATCCTCGCCCAGTCGCTCGGCGAGCTCGCGATTGCTGAGCGCCTCATCCAGGCACAGGCGAAGGATCCGGAGCCGGAGTGGGTGGGCAAGCGCCCGTGCCTCGGCGCGGGTCGCCGGCGTCCGAACGGTTCGAGGTGGCGGCTGCATCGGTCCATCAAACCATACTGATTGACAGTTCTCAATCACTCGTTGCACACTGCGCGGCGATGCGCGACCTGCCTGCCAACTACTGGCGCCTCTGGGCGTCCTCCGCGGCCTCCAACCTGGCCGACGGCATCTTCTTCATCGCCATGCCGCTGATCGCGGTGCACCTGACCCAGTCGCCGCTGCTCATCTCCGGACTGGCGCTCGTGTCGCGGCTGCCATGGCTGGTCTTCGTGCTCGTGGCCGGGGCGCTGGCCGACCGGCTGGATCGGCGCATCACCATGCGCAACGTCCAGATCTTCCGGGTGATCGCGCTCGGCCTGCTGGTCGGGCTCGCCCTCATGGACGGCCTCTCGATCTTCGTGCTCTACCTCGCCGCCTTCGTGCTCGGGATCGGGGAGACGTTCTTCGACACGGCGTCGCAGTCGATCCTGCCGTCGATCGTCGAGAAGGACCGGCTCTCGACCGCCAACGGACGGCTGTACGGCATCGAGCTGGCCATGAACCAGTTCGTGGGGCCACCGCTCGGCGGCTTCCTGATCGCGGTCTCGATCCCCCTGACCCTCGCCAGCAGCGTGGTGGGCTACGCGCTGGCCGCGGTCGGCCTGACGCTGCTGGTCGGCAGCTTCCGCCCGGTCCGAGAAGGGCCGCCGACGAAGCTCACCGCGGACATCGCCGAGGGGCTGCGCTACCTGTGGCGACACCGGGTGCTGCGCACGCTGGCGCTGATGGTCGGCGTGATGAACCTCGCCGCAACGGCGACCGGCGCCATCCTCGTCCTCTACGCGGTCTCGCCCGGACCGATGGGCCTCTCGGAGCCGGAGTTCGGCATCCTCGGCACGACGTTCGCCGTCGGCAGCTTGGCGGGGAGTTTCTTCGCCGCCCGCCTGGAGCGGAGGTTCGGCCGCGTCCCGCTCCTGTTCGCCTGCGTGGTCGTTTCGGGCGTCACGTTGGCCGTGCCGGCCTTCACCACCAGCGCGCTGGTGGTGGGCGCGTCGTTCGTGGTCTCGGGCGTGTTCATCGTCGTGTGGAACGTGATCACGGTCTCGCTGCGCCAGCGCATCGTGCCGGATCGCCTGCTGGGTCGCGTCAACTCCGCCTATCGACTGTTCGCGTGGGGCACGCAGCCGATCGGCGCGCTGCTCGGCGGTCTCGTGGGCCAGTACTTCGGCCTGCCCGCGGTGTTCCTGCTCGGTGGAGTCATGGCCCTCCTGCTGATCGCGACCCGCGTGGTCCTGACCGAGGAGGCGATCAGCGCCGCCGAACGGGAGGGGACGACCCCGGCACCGGCCGCTGCCTGACGGAGGGGTTGCATCGGCGGCGTATCCTCGCGGAGCCGTCGGTGCCTTGCGGCTGCTGGAAGTCGCTGCCTTCAGAGAGGTGCCGCGTGCAGATCACCGTCGTCCGCGAGCTGCTGGTGCTCGCCGTGATCATCGGATCGCTCCTGGGGGTCATGTGGGTCCTGGCCGTCACCCGCGGCTCACCGCGCTGAGGCGCCATGGGCGGCTGATTCTCTTCTTCGCGGCCGTCCTCTCAGCATGCGGTGGCCAAGCCCCCAACGCCTCGCAGTTCGCGTCGAACCTGGAAGGACCTGCCTCGCCGTCGGCGGCTGCATCGAGCCTCCTCCCACTGCTCCAGCCCCCAATTGCGGCAGATGGCGAGCCACAGCTGACGTGTGGCTCTACGCCGTTCTCGGCGGCAGTGCTCCGGTCGCCCCGAGGTGCCGAGCTCGCGGATCACCCGGCCGCGACCGCGCTGAGCGAGGCGATGCGCAGCCACGATGTTCCATCGACGGCCGGCTGGCGCATCGCGGCGCTGACAAGCGACGCCGCGCTCTTCCTGCTGGAGCGGAGTCGGCCGGACGGGACGTCGAGCTGGTGGCGCGCCGAGTTCGCGCTCGATGCGGATGGCTGGTCACTCGCCGACGCGGGCACCTGTGAGCTTCGGCCGAACTTCGGGCATGGATATGCCGCGGCGACGTGGACGCTCGCGCGCGGGAGGGGCCCCGCACCCACGACCACACGGCTTCACGTTCTCGTCACCGAGCGGGAGTGCGCCAGCGGCCAGTCGGCCGAGGGCCGGGTCGCTGATCCGGCGATCGCGGTCGACGCCGGGTCGGTGACGATCTACTTCGCGGTCAAGGTGCTCCCTGAAGGAAGAACCTGTCCGGGAAATCCGCCACTGCGGCTGGACGTTGAGCTGCCCGAGGCGCTGGGTAACCGAATCCTCCTCGATGGCGGCGCGTTTCCGCCCGAGCAGCGCTGGCCATGACCGAGGTGCCTCAGACCTGCTGCATCGGCTCCGCGGAGGCGCTCACGCCGAGGCCGACCGGGCAGGCGACCCCGGTCGAGTGGTCCGGGCAGTAGCCGTTCGGGTTCTTGGCCAGGTACTGCTGGTGGTAGTCCTCGGCGAAGTAGAACTCGCCGGCCGGGCGGATCTCGGTCGTGATCTGCCCGTACCCGGCCTTCGACAGCTCGGCCTGGTAGGCCGCGCGTGACGCCTCCGCGGCCGCGGCCTGGGCGTCGGACTGGGTGAAGATCACGGATCGGTACTGCGTGCCCTGATCGTTGCCCTGGCGCATGCCCTGGGTCGGGTCGTGCGCCTCCCAGAACAGCTTCAGCAGCTGCTCGTAGCTGATCTGCGAGGGATCGAAGACGACGCGCACCGTCTCGGCGTGGCCGGTGCGACCGCTGCAGACCTCCTCGTAGGTCGGGTTCGGGGTGATGCCACCCTCGTAGCCGACCGCCGTCACCAGCACGCCCGGCTGCTGCCAGTACAGCTTCTCCTCGCCCCAGAAGCACCCCAGCGCGAACTCGGCCACCTCGCTGCCCGCTGGGTACGGCGGCTTGAGCCGCGCGCCGTTGATGAAGTGCGTCTCCGCCGTGGGCAGCGGCTGTTCGCGGCCGGGGAGCGCATCGGAGGGCTTGGGGAGGGTGGTGGGGCGGCCGAATCCAAACATGCGCCAAGTCTACGCGCGATCCGTGACGAGCCCATGACGGCGCCCTGCTAGCCTTGACCGCCATGGCCGATGCGTCCACCGTCCGCCAGCGGCTGAACTGGCGGCCCGACCCGCAGACCTTCGAGCGCATCCGTCGCCTCTGGATCCGCCATTCCATCGCGGAGGATCGGCGCAACCTCGACGGGTTGATCGCCACCCTGGCGCCGGACTGCGTCTACGAGATTCCCGCCACCGGGCAGCGCTGGGAGGGCCACGACGGCGCGCGCCGCTTCTACACCGAGTTCCTCGGCGCCTTCCCGGACGTCCACTTCGACGTGACCGATCTCGTGATCGGTCCGCAGGGGGTGATCGAGGTCGCGCGCATGACCGGCACGCACCACGGCGAGTGGGCCGGGCTGGCGCCATCAGGCAAGCCGGTGGAGCTGACCGTCGTCATCCACTTCCCGTGGGACCCGCAGGCCGGGCTCTTCGCCGGCGAGAAGATTCACCTGGATCGTGCTGCCTTCCCGTCCGCGTGACGCGCGCGTCGTCCTGATCGGGATGATGGGCAGCGGCAAGTCCTCCGTGGGTCGAGCCCTGGCCGGCGCGACCGGCTGGGAGTTCGTCGACAACGACGCCCTGGTCGAGCGCGCCACCGGCCGGACCGCGCGCGAACTGCTCGCGGAGCGGGGCGAGGACGCCATGCGCGACGCGGAGTCGGCTGCGCTGCACGCCGGCCTCTCGCTGCCGCCGCCGGTGATCGTGGCGGTGGCGGCCGGCACGGTGCTGGACCCCGACGACCGCGCACGACTCGCGGCGGAGGAGCCGGTGGTCTGGCTGTACGCGCCCGCGTCGGTCCTGGCCGCGCGCGCGGTGGGGAGCAGCCATCGGCCGTGGCTGGACGATGACCCCGAAGCGTGGTTCGAGCGGACGATCGAGGAGCGCCGGCCGCTCTACGAGGCCGTGGCCGACCTCGTCGTCGACACCGCCGTCACCTCGCCGGACGGAGTCGTCGAGGTCGTGCTGGGGATGCTGTCAGCCGGCGGCTGAGAGCGGCTCGGCCGCTCCGGCGCCCGCGTCCGGGACGGCCCGCACGAGCTCCAGCGTGAGCGTCGCGAACTCGCTGGCCGGATCCGTGTCGCGCATGACGCCGCGCAACAGGTAGGTGACGGACCCGCCGTCCTCGTCCAGGGTGATCGGTTCGCCCGGCCGCCAGTATCGGTTCCGGCTCCAGGGCATTCGTCGCTCGATGAGCTGGCGCGGCAAGGCCTCTCCCGTGTGTCATTGGGCAGTGCTGACCGGTGCATCCTACGGGCTCGCTCGACGCCTGTGCATGGCCCGATGGCGTCGCCGGCCCGCTACCATCCGCCCATGACCGACGCTCCTGACGCTCCCGATGTGGCCGATGTGGCCGATGTGGCCGATGCGGCCGAAGTGCTGGATCCTGCCGACCCCCGATTCCGCGAGGTTCGGCTGGCGGAGCTCATCATGCCGAACCACACCAACCACCACGGCAACCTGTTCGGTGGGCATGCCCTGGGGCTGATGGACCATGCCGGGTGGGTGGCAGCGACGCGCTGCGCGCGCCGCAACATGGTCACCGTGGCCTCGGACCGCGTCGAGTTCAAGGTGCCGGTCCGGGCCGGTCAGCTGGTCGAGCTCGCGGCGCGGGTCACGAGGGTCGGCCGCACGTCGGTGACCGTCGCCGTCGACATGTGGGCCGAGGACGTGCTGAGCGGCGAGCGGCGCCTGGCGACGTCGGGCAACTTCGTCTTCGTCGCCATCGACGAGGACGGCCATCCGACGCCCGTCGCCAGCGAGTAACCGCCAACCCGGTTGAACGTTCCGCCCCGGTCCGGGGTATGAGAGGCACGAGTCCGTCGCCAGTGAGTCCAGCGGCGCGGCCCAGGGGCGTGGGCCGCGCCGCCTCTCCTGGTCCCCAGTAACGGCAAGAACCCCGTCAGCGCTCGGTGCTGGCGGGGCTCTTACCTGGAGGGAGGTTGGGTTGCTCGCAGTGTCGCCCCGGCACAGCTCCGGGGACAGCGACGTGCGACGCAACCACCACTACGTCAAGTGACGTAGGACCGGATCACCCCCGTCAGTCGAACAGGCGTCCGTGCTCGCGCATCGCCGCGCGCAATCGGTCGTGGTCCAGGGCGTGGGCCGTGATTCCGTCCCGCCCGACCATGGTCTCCGCGGCGACCAGGGCGTTGGCGATCGACTCCTCCGTCGCCTCCGCGACCGCCTCCATCAACGGGTTGATGTGCTCGTCGACCACCATGCGCAGGTCCACCGTGACGCGTGGATCCTCCTCGCCGGCGTTGCGCGACAGGTCCCGGTTCCCGGTGGCGAAGGCCACGAACAGGTCGCCGGAGCCGTGCGACGCGTAGGAGCCCATGCGCGCGACGCCCATCCCGACGCGCTGCGCCAGGCGGGCGCACTGGTGGGGGAGGAGGGGCGCATCGGTCGCAACGATGCCGATGATGGATCCGCCTTCCGGCGTGGCCCGGGCGTTCAGGGCGTCGACCTGGTCCCACGGCGACGGCACCTCCGCCGTCGGGACGGCCGCGCCGACCGGGACGCCGTCGATGCGCAGCTGCGCGCGTCCCCCGTAGTTGGCCTGCACCAGCACGCCCACGGTCCACTCGCCGACCTGCCGCGACGCCGTGCCGATCCCACCCTTGAACTCGTGGCAGATCATGCCGGTGCCGCCGCCCACGTTGCCCTCCGCCACGGCAGCGTCCGACGCCGCCGCCAGCGCGGCGTGGACGTGCTCCGGCCGGACGTGGAAACCGTTGATGTCGTTCAGTGCGCCGTCGTACGTCTCGCCCGCCACCGGCAGGGCCCAGACCGCGTCGCTCATGCCGTGCGCGCGCACGCCGGCCTCGATCAGCGCGTCGTGGACGACCCCGACGCTGTGCGTGTTGGTGATGCCGACGGCGCCGGCCAGCATCCCGTTCTCGCGGATCCACTCCAGGCCGGTCAGCTCCCCGTTGCCGTTGAGCCGATGCGCCCCGGCGAACACCGGCTCGCGCCAGATGTCGCCGTCGTGCGGGATGACCACCGTCACGCCGGTGCGCACCGGTCCTTCGCCGACGCGCAGCGGCCCGTCGCCGCGGATCAGCGTGGTGTGGCCGACGCGGACGCCCCGAACGTCGGTGATGGCGTTGTGCCGCCCGGGCTGCATCCGGCCGATCCGGATGCCGAGGTCTCGCGCGCGCATCGGCCGAGTCTAGAGCGTGGGTCCGCTCAGCAGCGCCTCGTCCAGGACGCCGCACTCGGGGCAGGCGGTGGACAGGAAGCGGAACCACTCCTCCAGGTCGTGCGGCGTCGGCAGTGCCCGCACGTCGCCCTCGTCGTGAACGGCGTAGACCTGTGCGTACCGATCGACGATCAGGAGCCGATGCGTCGCCTCGCCATCGGGCTCGGCGACGACCACCCGGCCGTCCCAGGCGGCGAAGTCAGCCGCGCGGCTGGCCACCGCGTCGACGTAGGCGCCGGCGTCCCCGCGGCCCGGGACGATGATCGCGGTGGCCTCCAGGCGTCGCGGCTTCGATCGGTCGACGACCGATGGCGGAAGGTGGTCGCCCACGCGAGCCGTGCGGAGCAATGGCGAGCGCATCGGTCAGGCTGCTCCTAGCCGCCCAGGAAGGTGACGACGGCCGCGATCAGCAGGCTGCTGAGCAGGAGGTAGCCGAGGTAGATCGCCATCAGATTCCACGAGCGCCGCTCGAACACGCCGTTGACCACCGTGGCCGGCAGGGCGAAGGCCCAGAAGGCGAGGAAGCCCCACATCAGGCCGATGCCGATCGTGGCGCCGTTCGGGATGATCCACCCCAGCCCGAGGCCGTAGAGGAGGAACATGAGAGCCGCGACCGCCATGGCGGCGATCGGGCTGGTCGCCTCGTCCGGGGCGATGCCGATGAGCTCCTGCCACCGGTTCCCGAACAGGAACGGCGAGTACCACAGCGATCCGAGCGCCATCGCGCCGATCGCACCGGCGATGGCCCCCAGCAGGTTCACGTTCTCCAGGCCCATGCGATCTCCGAGCGAGCGGCGAGGGGACCAGCGTACCCGACGCCACGGGACGGTGAGTCGTGACCGAGGACTCCAGCCGGGCGTCTCGCGCGGGACTCAGGCGTCGGCGGCGCGGTGCTCGATGAGCCACAGCCCGACGAGCACGATCCCGCCGCCGACGATCGTCAGCGGACCGATGGTGTCGCGCAGCAGCGCCACCGATGAGAGGACGCCGATCACCGGCACCAGCAGCGCGTAGGCGCTGGCGCGGGCGGCACCGATGCGCGCGACGCCGAGGTTGAGGAGCACGAAGGCGCCGACGGTTCCGAAGAGGGCGAGGTAGCCGATCCCGACGAGCGCCTCGGTGGGTGCCGCCGCGAGGGCCTCGGCACCGCCCTCGAGCACGGCCAGCGGCAGGAGCACGAGCGTGCCGACGGCCGTGCCGTAGAGCGTGGTGCTGACCGCGTTGAACCGCCGGCTGGCGACGCGCGCCAGGACCGAGTACACGCCCCACAGCACCGCGCCGGCCAGGAAGAGCAGATCGCCGAGGAGGCGGCTTCCGTCCGTCGCGCCGCCAGGGCCAACGACGAGCACCAGCCCGAATGCCGCGACCGCCAGCCCGATGAAGCCGCGCCGCCCGATCCGCTCGTCCAGCATGACGCTGGCGATGAGCGCGGTGAAGACCGGTGCCAGGCCGGGAACGATGATCGCGCCGTCGGATGCCGGCGCCAGCGTCAGGCCGGTGAGGAACAGCCAATTGTACCCCGCGACCGCGGTCAGGCCGAGCCCGATGATCATCGGCCAGTCGGTGCGACGGATGCGCGTCAGCGGCCGCCCGGCGACCTTCGCCCAGGCGTAGAGCAGGACCGATGCGACGCCGAACCGCACGGCCGCGATGGTGAACGGCGGCGCCGCGGCAACGGCGATGTCCGCCGCGACCCAGGTGCCGCCGAAGCAGATCGCCATGCCGATCAACATCAGCCGCGCGGCGCGGTCGTCCGTTCGCGTCGCGGCACTGCCTTCGGATGCGTTCGCGGCGGTCGTGGTCATGGCGTGCTGGTCCTCCAGACCTGCATGGTGGCAGGCGGGCCGCGGTGTCGTGGTGCCGTGGTGCCGTGGTGCCGTGGTGCCGCAGCGTGGTGGCGGCGTCATCGGTCAAACGTCGCAGCGGCAGCCGGTGTGAGCCCGTCCGTCGTGGACAGGCTGTGGATAGCTGCCCGACCGGCGCACAAAGTCGGGGATAAGTGGGATTGCGTCTCGCCTCGGGTGGCGGGCATACTGTGGTCGTCCCGAAGGGGCAAGCGCACCCGGATCACACGATTTCGATCTTGAGTTCCGGGGACCGGCACCGGCGGCTTCGGCCGAACGGACCGGGCGGGTACGGTGGCTTCGGCCATCGGCACTCGAGGCG
>DASSOH010000070.1:0-8123 GCA_035700865.1 Candidatus Limnocylindria bacterium
CTCGGTCGCCGATGGATCTGGTTCTCGGCGCTGCTGATCGTCCTGTTCGCGCTCCAGTCACTGTTCGTCGGGCTGCGCGAGAACCTGCCGGCGGTCGCCGCCCTGCACCCGGTCAACGCGCTCGCCATCTTCTGGGTCGCTCAGCACGTCGCCCGCGGGGCGCTGGCGCTGGTGCGCAACGCTGCTCCCGCACCGGCCGGCGCGGAGCGCGTGGGGGCGCGGACGTGATCGAGTGGTACCCGTGGATCGTGCTCATCCACGTCGTCGGCGCCTTCGGCTTCGTGTTCGCGCACGGCGCATCGGCCTTCGCCGCCTTCCGCCTGCGGTCCGATCCGCGACCGGAGTCCGTCGCCTCCATGCTCGCCCTCTCGGGCGCGGCGGTCGGCGTGATGTACCCGTCGCTGTTGCTCCTGGTGGCCGGCGGGATCTGGGCTGCCTTCGCCGGAGACCTGTGGGGTCGGTGGTGGGTGTGGGCCTCGCTGGGGCTGCTCGTCGGAATCGCCGTGGCGATGTACGCGGTGGGGACGCGCTACTACGTCGGGTTGCGTCAGCGACTGGCGGTCGAGGGCGGCGTCGCCCCCGGTGACCCGGACCTGGCCGCGGTCCTCGACTCGCGGCGGCCGGAGGTGCTGGCAGCCGTCGGCGGCATCGGCCTGGTGCTGATCCTGTGGCTGATGGTGGTCAAGCCCGGCTGAGGCGCTGAAGGGTGGGCGGTCGGCCCGTCACTTCTTGCGGCGGCTGCAAGTAACGCCCGACGTCCCCCGTCATCTCGGCGCTGGGTTGCTGCTGGCGCAAGCTGGCGCCATCGAGAGCCCTCAGAGCGTCGCAAGTCCGGAGTTACTTGCGGCGCCGGCAAGCGGGCAGCCGCGGCAGTTGCCTGGGGCGCGACTACCTCCGGCCGAGGCGGCGCGTGCCCTCGCGGAGCGGCAGTGAGTTGCATCATGAGCAACGGAACGCGCCTGATCGCCACGGGAGCCGCGGGTAGGTGCGTGGAGCGCAACTCCCCCGACCCCGAATCACCCGACGGTCTGGGCCGCCTTGAACGCCGCGCCCAGGGCGCGCTTGCGGTCGTGGGCGGAGAGGATCCGCTTTCGCAGCCGGATTGCCGAAGGCGTGACCTCGACCAGCTCGTCGGCCGCGATGAACTCGATGGCCGCCTCGAGGGTGAGGATGCGCGGCGGCGTGAAGATGCGGTAGTCGCCATCGGTCGCCTGGGTGCGCATGGCGGACAGCTTCTTCGACTTCGTCGGGTTGACGTCCATGTCGCCGGGGCGGCTGTTCTCGCCGATGATCATGCCCTCGTACACCTCGGTGGACGCACCGATGAACAGCTCCGACCGCTCCACGAGCGACGACAGCGCGTAGGCTCGCGACTCGCCCGACCGGTCGGCCACCAGGACGCCGGTGGTCCGATGCGTCACCTCCCCCGCCCACGGCCCGTAGCCCTCGCCGATCTGGTGCATCAGCGCCGTCCCCCGCGTGTCGGACAGCAGCTGGCCGCGGTAGCCGATCAGCCCGCGGGTGGGGACGATGAACTCCATCCGGACGCGCCCGTCGGCATCGGTGCTCATCTGCTCCAGGCGGCCCTTGCGCCCGGCCATGGCGCCCTGCACGGTGCCGATGTAGTCCGGCGGCACGTCGATGGTGACGCGCTCGTACGGCTCGTGGGTCTCGCCGTCGACCTGGCGCAGGATGACCTCCGGGCGTGAGACCGTCAGCTCGAACCCCTCGCGCCGCATCTGCTCGATCAGCACGGCCAGCTGCAGCTCGCCGCGGCCCCGCACCTCGTACGTGTCGCCCGACTCGGTCGGGTGGACCTCGATGGCGGTGTTGCCGAGCACCTCGCGGTCCAGCCGCGCCTTGATCTGGCGCGAGGTGAGGAAGCGACCGTCCCGGCCGGCCATGGGCGACGAGTTGACGCCGAAGGTCATGCGCAGGGTCGGCGCGTCGACCTGCAGGCGCGGCAGCGGTCGAGGGTCGGCGGGATCGGTGATGGTGTCGCCGATGGTCACCTCCGGCAGGCCCGCCACCGACACGATGTCGCCCGGCCCGGCCTCGGTGATGTCGACCCGCTCGATGCCGTGCGCCGTCTGCAGGGCCGTCACGGTGCCCGTGAGCGTGGCCGTGCGACCGGGCTGGATGGAGCCGTCGGCATCCTCCGCCTCGTCGCGGACGATGGCCACGCGCTGCCCGATGCGCAGCGTCCCGTTCCGCACCCGCCCCACGGCCATGCGCCCGACGTAGTCGTTGGCGCTGAGGTTGGTGACCAGCAGCTGGAGCGGGTGGTCGGGCTCGTAGGTGGGAGGGGGCGTGACCTCGACCAGCAGGTCGAGCAAGGGCCGCAGGTCGGAACCGGGGGACGCGAGGTCGCGGGTCGCGATGCCGGCCTTGGCGTTGGTGTAGACGACCGGGAACTCGATCTGGTGATCATCGGCTCCCAGGTCGATGAACAGGTCGTAGACCAGGTTGAGCACCTCGGTCGGGCGCGCATCGGTCCGGTCGATCTTGTTCACCGCGACGACCACCGGGAGGTGGCGCTGCATCGCCTTCTGCAGGACGTAGCGGGTCTGCGGCAGCGGCCCCTCCGCCGCGTCCACCAGCAGCAGCACGGCGTCCACCATGAGCAGCGAGCGCTCCACCTCGCCGCCGAAGTCGGCGTGGCCCGGCGTGTCGACGATATTCAGCCGCACGCCGTCGTAGTCGACGGTCGTCTGCTTGGCCAGGATGGTGATGCCCTTCTCGCGCTCGAGATCACCGGAGTCGAGCACGCGCTCCACCACCGTCTCGTTGCTGCGGAAGGTGCCGGTCTGGCGCAGCATGCCGTCGACCAGGGTCGTCTTGCCGTGGTCGACGTGGGCGATGATCGCCACGTTGCGCAGGTCGGCACGCACGCTCGTGCTCGTGGGGGGCATGCCGCATATCGTACGGGCGCTCGGTTCGCCGCGCGAGCCGGTCAGATGGCGGTGGGCTGCGGTGACGCCTCTTCACGCACCAGGTAATCGCGCCAGCGCTCCCCCGCCTCGCGCAGCCGTCGCTGCAGGACGGGTCGGATGGCCACCTCCTCGACGCGGCCGATCCAGTGCTCGGGACGCGCCCACCAGACGGCGTTGCGGATCTCGGTGCCGCCATCGCGCGGGGCGAAGTGGGTGCTCCAGATCAGCCGGAATCCGTTGTCGTACGTGGTCTCCCAGGTCTGGAAGCTCGGCCGGTGACACGCCGTCACCACGGTCATGCCGCGCTCCGCGTGGCCGAGGATGTGGTCACGGAAGAGGAAGGAATCGCCGATACGGTCGCCGCCACCCCGGATGTCCTGAATCCGATCGATCCATGGCATGAGTCGACTCAGCCGATGCGGATCGACGGCCAGGTCGTAGGCGCGGTCGGCCGGTCCCGGCACGACGATCGTCGCCTCCAGGTGTCGCATCACGGCTGCCTCCTCGCGAACAGACGCTCACCATCCCGCGACGCGGGGAGGAGCGCCAGTGCCAGACGGCGTGAAACGCACCGATCAGCGGCGGCGTTCGTAGGTGATCAGCTGCGGCCGAAGGGCGTCGCCCTCGATCTCGAGGCGCAGGAAGCTGAAGGCCGGCTGCCGCCGTCGATCGGTCGGCGAACCGGGGTTGAGCAGCCAGCGATCGTCGACGCGCTCCACCATCGGCTGGTGCGAGTGGCCGAACGCGATCGCGTCGAGCCGCTCTCCCTCGAACGCCCGGCGCGCCCGCTCGGGCGTCGTCCGGCCGGGTCCGGCGTGGCCGTGCGTCAGACCGATGCGAACGCCCTCCACCTCCACGATCCGGGTGAGGCCCAGGCGGTCGCGGAGGAGGGGCGGGTCGTTGTTGCCCGCCACCGCCACCACCGGTGCGTGCTCGGCCAACAGGTCCAGCACGAAGGCGTCGGTGAGATCGCCGGCGTGCAGGACGAGATCCGCATCGGCGAGCGCTGCCAGCAGCGTGGGCGGCAGGACCCGACCGAAGCGCGGCAGGTGCGTGTCGCCGGTGAGGACGACGCGGGTGACCACCGACCGGAGGCTAGCCCCGGTGACGCTCGCCCGGCAGGCTGCTCCAGCGCCGGCCCTGGTTGCCGATGCTCGCGCCGGCCCGACGCGGCCGGCCTCGACGCCGGTTGGACGCCGCGGGGGCCGTCGGCGCCGCGTGCGAACGTGGGGCGGGACGGCCGCGCTGGGTTCGTCCGCCAGCGGCGTGCTGGCCGCTGCGCAGCCGAATCGGCTCCGCGATGGCGGACGGGTCCGGTGCGAAGCCCGGGACGACCTCGGTCGGGATCGGCTCGCCCAGCAGGCGCTCGATGTCGCGCAGCAGGGGCCGCTCGTCGATGCACACCAGGGAGATCGCGTCACCCTCGGCGCCCGCCCTCCCGGTCCGGCCGATGCGGTGAACGTAGTCGGCGGCGACCATCGGCAGCTCGTAGTTGACGACGTGCGGCAGCTGCTCGATGTCCAGGCCGCGCGCGGCGACCTCGGTCGCGATCAGCAGCGTCACGCGGCCCGCCTTGAAGTCGTTCAGGGCGCGCACGCGCTGCGGCTGCGACTTGTTGCCGTGGATCGCGGCCGTCGCGATGCCGTCCTTCCACAACTGCTCGGCCAGCTTGTTGGCGCCGTGCTTGGTGCGGGTGAAGACCAGTGCCTGCTCGACCGCGTGGGTCCGAACCAGGTGGCTCAGCAGCTCCCGCTTGCGGGATCGGTCCACCGGGTGGACGACCTGGCGCACCAGCTCGGTCGGGGTGTTGCGCGGGGTGACCTGTACGAACGCGGGACGGTCGAGCAGCCCCTCCGCCAGCGCGCGGATCTCGTTGGAGAAGGTGGCGCTGAAGAGGAGGTTCTGCCGGCGATCCGGGAGGAGCGCCAGCACCGAGCGGATGTCGCGGATGAAGCCCATGTCGAGCATGCGGTCGGCCTCGTCCAGGACCAGGATCTCGACGTGGCTCAGGTCGATGGTGCGCTGCCGCGCGTGATCGAGCAGGCGCCCCGGTGTGGCCACCACGATCTCGACGCCGCGTCGCAGCGCCGACACCTGGCCGGGCATCCCGACGCCGCCGAAGATCGTGGTCGAGCGCCGGCTGCCGGCGCCGTAGTCGCGGACGGACTGCTCCACCTGGAGAGCGAGCTCGCGGGTCGGGGTGAGGATCAGGGCGCGGATGCGCGGTCGCGCGTCGGCGCTCCGGCGGTCGGTGGCCGCGAGGCGCTGGAGCATGGGCAGGACGAAGGCCGCCGTCTTGCCGGTGCCCGTCTGGGCGCCGGCGAGGAGGTCACGGCCCTGCAGGACCAGCGGGATCGCCTCACGCTGGACGGGGGTCGGATCGGTGTAGCCCTGCGCCTGGACGGCACGGAGCAGGTCGGGCGTCAGCCCGAGATTGGCAAAGGACAAGGAATGGCTCCTGAGCGAGGCCCACCCGCGCACTGCGGGGCCCGGTCAGGGCACGAGGCTGGTCGTGGATCGGGGCGGTGACGGCGTGCGTCCCGCGGCGCAGACCGGAGCGCCAATCGAACACGTTTTCGAAATGCTACCACGGCGGGCGGGATCGGCGCGAGTCGCGCGCGGACGAATGGGAGTACGCTGGTGACCCACTCCCAGAGGCGAATCCGTGCCCACCCCCTGTATCCATGGCTTTCCGACCGAGCAGTGCGCCTCGTGTCGCGACTGCCCTCACGGCCTCGCCGTCGGCCGCTGCGCTCGTTGCCGAGCGGCGGCGACGTCCCGAAAGGCATCGACCGCGACGTCGGTAGCCCACGCGCCGGAGGAGTACGCCGGCTACGAGATCTTCTACGAGCCGAAGCTCAACGGCTGGCGCTTCCGCCGTGCCGATGCGTCCCCCTCCGCCCTCTCCTACCGCTCGCCCTTCCTCGCGCGACGCGCCGTCGACCAGGCCATCGCCGGCGACGCCGACGGGGCGGAGTCGAAGCCGGGCAAGGCTTCCGCTCGCACAACGAAGTCCGCGCGTGGACGACAGACCGCCTGACCGGCTGCCGTCGCGGTCGTCGGCCGGGGCGCTGATCGGCGGCCTCCTCGCCGGACTCGAGCACGCCCTCACCAACCGTCCGCCACCGCCGGCGCAGATCGAGGAGCGCTACCACCGCCCGTGGGCCGCGCTGAACGGCGTGGTGGTCGACGGCCTCGAGGATCCGGTGGAGCGACCGGAGCCACCGGACCGGACCGGGGCACGCCTCTAGCGGCTCAGAACTCGGGCGGCGACGACGGCTCGGGGCCGGGGAACATCGGCTCGTAGTCGTGGATCAGGTGCCGCAGCAGGTTGCGGCTGTACCACGCCCACGCGATGCCGACGCCGACGAACCCGAGCACGCCGGCGACCACGGCCGCGTCTCCCGCCATCCCGAACTGCATCACCGCCAGGCCGATGATCCCCCCGGCCAGCACCGAGTTGAGGATGGCGATCACCGTCGGACTCGCCGACAGCAGGTTGAGGCGGGCGGACCGGTCCGGCAGCACGGCCATCGTCTGGATGATCCCCGGCACGTCATCGGTCGTGCCCATCACGAAGTAGCGCTCGAGGTCGGGCGCGATCTCGAGGTAGGCGGCGCGGATCCGGTTCATGCCGATCACGCACTGCACGTCATGGTGGTTGGCGCTGTCCATCCGCACCGAGGTGGCGAGGCCCAGCAGCAGCACGACGGGCAGGATGACCAGCGCGAAGAGCCGGAACTCCTGGCCGAAGCCCGACGCCTGGCCGACCAGCGCCAGGGCCACCACCGCGAACGAGAGCGTCGAGAGGAACATGCTCGCGCGGGTGAAGGACTCGTTCCACGCCAGCCCGCGCGACGCCAGCAGGCTCCAGTGCTCGGTGGAGAGGATCTGGAGCTTCAGCTGGGTCGGCGTCGGCGTCGGCGTGGTTGCGCGCTGGGGCTCTGGGTCGCTGGGGGGACCGGAGTGCTCGGTGGACATCGGTCGCTCGCTCCCATGGCTGGTGGACTGATCAGGGATCAGCCTACGCACCGATGCAACGGGGATTCCTCGGGTGCCAGCGTATCTGCCGACATCCTCTGGCGCCCCCGGGGAGTGCACCGAGGTCAGTCCCCCGGCGTCGGATCCTCCTTCGGCGTCCGCTGCGCGGCGGCATGGGCGGTCGCGAAGGCCCGCGACTCGTCGCCGTCGTACTCCTTCATCGCGTTGTTGAACGCCGCGAGGAAGGCCTCCTTCTGGTGGTGGCTGTACTGGTCGACCTGCGATTCGGGCAGGTCGGAGATCTTGTCGTACGGCATCGGTGCACCTCCTGGCGCACGGTTCTCGCATGCCGTATGCCCGGACCGACCTCAGTCGAGGGGCGCGACCTCGTCGCCGACCCGCACCGTCCCGGGCACCACCACGTCCGCGTAGACCCCGAAGTCGATGTGGCGGCCGTCGCGCAGGCCGCGGTACGCCTTGATGGCGTGCAGCGTCGCGAAGTCGCGAAGCCCGGTGGCCGGATCCTGGGTGGTGATGACGCACCGGGGGTCCGGCTTGGTCACGCGGACCACCGCCTGACCGATGCGCACCCGCCGCCCGATCCAGCCATCCTCCGCATGCGCCTCCGCCCCATCCAGCTGGACCAGCATCCGGAACCGTCGCGAATCCAGCGGCCGGCCGTCGTTGGCCTGCCGCTCCAGCTCATGGACCGATGCCTCCGACACGATCGACACCGGGTTGCGATCCCGCTCCTCCGGCAGGCGCTCGATGCGCGCCAGGGCCAGGTCTCGACCGACGATGGCGCCGATGGCCTCCGCCCACGGCCCGGCGACGGCGCGCACGGTGAAGGTGCGCCCGTACACGGTGATTTGGCGCGCCGCACCGAGCTCCACGGCGTCCTCGACCGCGGTGCCGTCGGGAAGGACCACCGTCAGTCGTTCCGGATCGTGGGCCAGCTCGGCCCGCATCCGCACCAGCGGCCCGTGCTTCGTGCCGTCGAAGATGCGGTCGTCCCGGGTCAGCAGGACGTAGCGCCGGTCGTCGGCGACCCCGTGCGGGCCGAGCTCGACCGCGTCGGGGTGGTGCAGCGCCAGGCTGCGCACCGGCGTGATCGAGAGGCGAGAGACCGTCGGCATCGCCCGACGATAGCAGCGCTCAGCCGTCCAGGTGCTGGAGCAGCTCCAGGAGCGACGGCCCGCCGTAGCGCGC
>DASSOH010000071.1:0-7617 GCA_035700865.1 Candidatus Limnocylindria bacterium
CGCTCGTCGATGACGTCCGACATCTCGGCCTCGATGTCGGCCAGCAGCCGCGTAAACTCGGTCCTGATGTCCACGCCGGAAGGGTACCCGACCTCCTCGATGAGACGCGCCATGCCGGTGGTACGTGGGGCACGGGCGGTCGGATCCCCGGAGCCGGCGCCGAGGGCGTTCCGGTGAGCCGGCCGCGCGTCTACAAGACCGAGGCGATCGTGCTGCGCACCATGGACCTGGGCGAGGCCGATCGCGTCCTCACCGTCCTCACGCCTCGGCTCGGCAAGCTGCGGGTGATCGCCAAGGGGGTGCGACGGCCGCGCTCGCGCATCGGCGGCGCGCTCCAGCCGTTCAGCGACGTGCAGCTGGTGCTCGCCGTCGGCCGCACCTTCGACGTGGTGACCTCCTCCGCGCTCGAGGACCCGCACCTCGGCCTGCGCAACGACCTGCATTCGACGGCCGCCGCGTGGTACCTGGTCGAGCTGGCCGACCGATTCTGCGAGGGCGCCGCCGACTCCCACGAGGCGTTCCGGCTCCTGGCCCAGGGGCTCGCCGCCCTGGACGCGGGGTCGGAGGTGGCTCGCGAGGTGGTGGCGCGCTGGTACGAGCTCGCCCTGCTGGACGCGATGGGCTTCCGCCCGGAGCTGACGCGCTGCCTGGAGTGCGGCGCCGACATCGAGCCCGACGGGAACCGGTACGCCGCCGCGTCCGGCGGCGTCGTCTGCCCGCTGTGCGCGCCGGCCGCGACCACCGCGCGCCCGATCTCCGCCGACGCGCTCAAGGTGATGCGCCACCTGCAGCGCTCGCCGCTGGTCGGCGTCCTGCGGCTCCGCGTGCCGGCCGCGACCCACCGGGAGGTCGAGCGCCTCCTGCACGCGACCGTGTCGGCGGTGCTGGAGCGCGAGCTGCGCTCGCGCGACTTCCTGGACGAGGTCGCCGCCCGCCGCGAGGCATCGGCTCCCGCCTGACCGTCTCGGGTAGACTCGGAGGTCGGGCGCGAAGCGCCCGCATCGGTCAATCATCCGCGTACCCGGGAGCCACCGTACCGCCGTGCCCGCGCCGAACTTCGACGTCATCGCCAGCCTCGCGAAGCGCCGCGGCTTCGTCTTCCCGTCGAGCGAGATCTACGGCGGGATGGCCGGCTTCTGGGACTACGGTCCGCTGGGCGTGGAGCTGCGCAACAACGTGAAGGCCGCCTGGTGGCGCCACATGGTCCACCTGCGCGACGACGTCGTGGGCCTGGACGCGGCGATCATCATGAACCCGCGGGTGTGGGAGGCCTCCGGCCACGTTGCGGGGTTCAGCGACCCGATGGTCGACTGCCGCAACTGCAAGCTCCGCTTCCGCGAGGACGACCTCAAGGGCAAGCCCAGCGAGATCGCGTGCCCCAACTGCGGCCAGCGCGGCACCCTCACCGATGCGCGCCAGTTCAACCTGATGTTCAAGACCCACGTCGGGCCGGTGGAGGAGTCCGCGTCGGTCGCGTACCTGCGTCCGGAGACCGCGCAGGCGATGTTCGTCCAGTTCGAGAACGTGGCGACCACCATGCGCCGCAAGCTGCCGTTCGGGATCGCGCAGATCGGCCGCAGCTTCCGCAACGAGATCACCCCGGGCAACTTCATCTTCCGACTGCGCGAGTTCGAGCAGATGGAGATGGAGTTCTTCGTCCACCCGCGCGACGAGGATGAGTGGTTCCACCACTGGGTCGACGCACGCCACCGCTGGTGGACCGATGTGCTCGGCATCGCCGCCGAGCGGCTCCGCCTGCGCCCGCACGACCCCGACGAGCTGAGCCACTACTCGAAGCAGACCACCGACATCGAGTACCAGTTCCCCATCGGCTGGTCGGAGCTGGAGGGCGTCGCCGACCGGACCGACTACGACCTGCGCGCGCACGCCGCCGCCTCCGGCAAGAAGCTGGAGCTGTTCGACGCCGAGTCGGGCGAGCACGTGGTGCCGTACGTGATCGAGCCGGCCATGGGCGTGGATCGTGCGGTGCTCACCGTCCTGGTGGATGGCTACACCGAGGAGCAGCTCGCGAAGGAGACGCGGGTCGTGCTGCGCATCCGGCCCGACCTGGCGCCCATCAAGGCTGCGGTCCTGCCGCTGCTGCGCAACCGGCCGGAGCTGGTGGAGCGCGCGCGACGGCTCACCACCGATCTCAAGCAGCGGGTGACCGCGACGTACGACGACACCGCCTCCATCGGCAAGCTGTACCGCCGCCAGGACGAGATCGGGACGCCGTACTGCGTGACGGTGGACGTGGACTCGCTGGAGGACGGCGCCGCGACGATCCGCGACCGCGACACCATGACGCAGGAACGGGTCGCCTTCGACCTGGTCCCGCAGCGGATCGCCGATCTCGTGGCCGGGCGCAGCGCCTGGGCGGGTGTGGCCCGTGATGCCACCGGTGCGGACTGACCTGACCGTGGACGCGAGCCGCGACGCGCTGCGCGCCGCCCACGACCGTGGCGATCACCCCGAAGTCCTGCGCCTGACCGATGCGCTGCTGGCGCAGCGGCCGGGCGACGACGCCGCCCACGAGCTGCGGGCGCGCGCACTGCTGGCGCTCGGCAGGCTGGCCGAGGCCGAGCGGCACGCCCAGGACGCCGTGCGGCTCGATCCCGAGGAGATCCGGTACCGCGAGCTGCTGGCCGAGGTGCTGGCCGCCGGCGGTGCCCACCGCGACGCGGCCGCCGAGTTCGGCCGCCTGGCCCGCAACGATCCGGCGCAGGGGGAGTGGCAGGTCGCGGAGGCGCACGAGCGCATCGAGGCCGCGCAACCGGGGATGGGGGTCGATGCCGCGCGGCGTGCCGTCCGCCTGGACCCGAACGACGGCCGCGCGCAGCTGGAGCTCGCGCGCGCCCTGGTTCGCACCGGCGACGCCCGGGGCGCCGTCCAGGCGGCATCGGCGGCCGCCCGGCTCCGTCCCGGGGACCCGGCCGCACGGGAGGCCCTGGCCGATGCGCGCTGGCTGGCGGACGAGGATGCGGCGGCCTTCGAGGACTTCCGCGCCCTCGCCTCCGAGCTGTCCGGAGCCGACCGCGCGCGCGTCGTCACCAAGGCACGCGAGCTCTATCGCCAGCATGCCGGCTGGTTCGGGCGCCTGGTGGCCGCCATCGGGCCACTGTTCGGGGCCGCCCTCGAGCGCGGCTGGATCGGCGTGCGGAGCTAGGACGGCGGTGACAGGGCTTCGGCTCGCCGTCACGCCGACGGAGGAGCTCACCGAGGAGCAGTTCGCGGAGCTGGATGCGCTGTGCGCGGCGGCGTTCGAGCGCCCCTTCGCCGAGATCTGGGAGCGCGTCGGGCCCGGCGTCCACGTCATCGGCACGGTCGAGGGCCGCGCCGTGGCCCACGCCATGATCGTCGACCGGCCGCTGTACCTGGGTCACGAGGCGGACCAGGCCCTCGACGTCGGCTACGTCGAGAACGTCGCGACGCTCCCCGAGGAGCAGGGCAACGGCTACGGCGTGAGCGTCATGCGCGAGATCGACCGCCTGCTCGACGAGGAGTACGCGCTCGGGGCGCTGGCCACCGGCCGCAACGGCTTCTACGAGCAGCTCGGCTGGGAGACCTGGCGCGGCCCGACGTGGGTGCGCAGCGCCGACGGGGAGCGGCTCCGGAGCATCGAGGCGGACGGGCAGGTCATGGTCCTGCGCACGGCACGGACCCCGGCGACGCTCGACACGGACGGCGCGATCGCCGTCGACTGGCGCCCCGGGGCGCCCTGGTAGCGCGGCGCGGGTGCGAACGTGAGCATCCAGGCGCTTCACTCCCGCGCTGACGGCCGCGACGAGCTGGTCGACCTCGCGGCGTGGGAGCCACACGACATCCCGCGCGACGAGCTGCTGTGGGTCGACCTGGTCGACCCGACCGAGGAGGAGCTGCAGGTCGCGGCGCGAGCGCTGCGCATGGACCAGCACACCTGCGACGTCATGCGCGAGGAGCCGGGACGCCCGGACGCCCACGTGCTCGCCGAGGCGGTGCAGGTCGTGGTCCTGACGCCCGGCCCCAAGCCGGAGGATGAGCCGGTGCCGCTGGCGGTCCTCATGGGAGACGAGTGGGTCGTGACCTGCCACCCGGTGCCCATCGGCTACCTGGACGAGCACCGCGAGCGCGTGCAGGACGAGCGCGAGGTCGGCCTGCTGACGCCGGTGCAGTTCCTCGCGTCGGTCCTCGACTGGCACATCGACGCGTTCTTCCGCGTGGCCGAGACGCTGGAGGCGGAGGTGGATCGGCTGGACGACGCCGCGCTGCGGACCGATCGTGACCTGCTGCAACGTCTGGTGGGGATGCGTCGGCGCATCGCGCGCACGCGGCGCCTGCTCGTCGCGCACCGCGAGCTGTTCGCCGAGATCCGACGCCCCGACTTCTTCCCGGGGATCGAGCCCGCCGAGGCGGACACGCTGCGGGCGGTCGCCCAGCGGCTCGACGTCGCCACCGAGGCGGTGGCCAACGTGCGCGAGATGCTCATCGGCACCTTCGACGTCCACATGACGCGGACCGCGCAGCGGACGAACGACATCATGAAGGTGCTGACCTGGGTGTCGGTCATCCTGCTGCCCGCCGGCGTCCTGGCCGGCGTCATGGGCATGAACTTCAAGCTCGGCTTCTTCGACGATCCGAGCATGTTCTGGGTGGTCCTGGTGGTCATGCTGCTGATCGCGGGGGTGACGCTCAGCCTGGGCCGCTGGCGCCGCTGGCTCTGACCGGTCGAACCCGCCATGCGGGGTACAATTGAGGCTCCCCACGAACGCACGCACGAGGAGTCGACCTCCGGATGGCCACGACCGCGCGCAAGCCCCGCAAGACCGCCGCATCGGCGGACGCGGAGAGCAACGGCAAGCTGATCTACACCTTCAGCGAGGGGAACGCCACCATGCGGTCCCTCCTCGGCGGCAAGGGCGCCGGGCTCGCCGAGATGACGAACGCGGGGCTCCCGGTCCCGCCCGGATTCACCATCACCACCGAGGCCTGCAACGCGTACTACGCGGCGGGCAAGGAGCTGCCGGCCGGGCTGTGGGACGACGTCGTCGCCCACATGAAGGAGCTCGAGCAGGCGACCGGCAAGGGCTTCGGCGATCCCGAGAACCCGCTCCTCGTGTCGGTTCGCTCGGGCGCGGCGTTCTCCATGCCCGGGATGATGGACACCGTCCTCAACCTGGGCCTGAACCCCGACACCGTCCAGGGCCTCATCCGCCTCACCGGCAACGAGCGGTTCGCGTGGGACGCCTGGCGCCGCTTCGTCGCCATGTTCGGCCGGATCGTGCTGGGCCTGAAGGCGGAGGACTTCGACGAGCCGTTCGATGAGCTCAAGCACGACGTCGGGGCGAAGCTCGACACCGATCTGACCGCCGAGCAGCTGCGCGACATCGGCAACCGCTTCGCCGAGATCGTCAGGGAGAAGACCGGGGACGAGTTCCCGACCGATCCGTATCGGCAGCTGGAGCTTGCCGTTCGCGCCGTCTTCGACTCCTGGTTCGGGAAGCGCGCGCACGACTACCGCGAGTTCAACAAGATCCCGCACGACCTCGGCACCGCGGTGAACGTGGTGACCATGGTCTTCGGCAACATGGGCGAGGACTCCGGCACCGGGGTCGCCTTCACCCGTGACCCGAACACCGGCGACAACGCACTGTTCGGTGAGTACCTGACCAACGCGCAGGGCGAGGACGTGGTGGCCGGCATCCGCACGCCGGAGAAGATCGCGCACATGCGCGACGCCATGCCCGAGGTGTACGGCCAGTTCGAGGAGATCGCGCGGCGGCTCGAGGGCCACTACCGCGACATGCAGGACCTCGAGTTCACCATCGAGCGCGGCACGCTGTACATGCTGCAGACGCGTTCCGGGAAGCGCACCGCCCCGGCCGCGGTGAAGATCGCGGTCGACATGGTCAACGAGGGTGTCCTGACCAAGGAGGAGGCCCTCCAGCGGGTCGATCCCGCGCAGATCGTCCAGCTCCTCCTGCCGCGCTTCGACGAGGCGGCCAAGGAGAAGATGGGGGACAAGCTGCTCGGCAAGGGCCTGAACGCCTCGCCGGGTGCCGCCGTCGGCCAGGCCATCTTCGACCCCGACCGCGCGGTCGAGGCCAAGGAGGCCGGCAACCCGGTGATCCTGGTCCGCATCGAGACCTCACCGGACGACGTGCACGGCATGCTGGCCGCCAAGGGGGTGCTCACGGCGCGCGGCGGGGCCACCTCGCACGCGGCGGTGGTGGCCCGCTCCATGGGCCTGCCCTGCGTCGCCGGCGCCGAGTCGCTGAAGATCAACTACGCGAAGCGCGAGATGCAGGCCGGCTCGGTCACCGTCCGCGAGGGCGAGATGATCAGCATCGACGGCACCACCGGCGAGATCTACGCCGGCGAGCTGCCGACCATCGAGGCCCGCTTCGAGGACGAGCACGACCTCGCCACGCTCCTCTCCTGGGCCGACGAGGTGCGTCGCCTCCAGGTGTGGGCGAATGCCGACTACCCGCGCGACGCGGAGCGTGCGCGGGCGTTCGGGGCGCAGGGCATCGGTCTGTGCCGGACGGAGCACATGTTCTTCGAGGAGGATCGGCTGCCGACCGTGCGCCGCATGATCCTCAACGCGCATGCCGCGACGGCTGCCAAGGCCAAGGCCGAGGAGTCCCGGACCGAGGCCGATCGGGAGGCCATCCGCGCCTTCGACGACGCCCTCGCCTCGCTGGAGCAGCTCCAGACCGACGACTTCGCCGGCCTCTTCCGCGCCATGGACGGCTTGCCGGTCGTCATCCGGCTGATCGATCCGCCGCTCCACGAGTTCCTCCCCAGCCACGACGAGCTGGTGGCCGAGACGACGCGGCTGCGGACCATGCTCGAGCTGACCGATGGGTCGCTCGGCGTCGACGCGGGCCTGGTGCAGCAGGGCCTCACCAAGCTGTTCGGGACCAAGGACGCGGCCCGGGCCATGAAGAAGCTCGGGCTGTCGGAGCCGGAGCCCGGTCTCAAGCGCTCGCCGGCGACCGAGCGACCGGCCCTCGAGAAGGAGCTGGCCGAGAAGGAGGAGCTCCTGCACGCGGTCGAGGCGATGCGCGAGCAGAACCCGATGCTGGGGCTGCGCGGCGTGCGCCTGGGCCTGATGGTCCCCGACATCGTGAAGATGCAGACCCGCGCCATCCTGGCCGGCGCCGCCCGCGTCGCGGCCGAGGGCCTCACGCCGCTGCCGGAGATCATGATCCCGCTGGTCGGGCACGTGAACGAGCTGCGCGAGACGCGTGACATCCTGCAGGCGGAGGTGGCGCAGATCGTGGAGCGCAGCGGCCAGCAGGTGAACTACAAGTTCGGCACCATGATCGAGGTGCCGCGTGGCGCCCTGACCGCCGACGAGATCGCCGAGCACGCCGAGTTCTTCAGCTTCGGCACCAACGACCTGACGCAGATGGGCTTCGGGTACTCGCGCGACGACGCCGAGGGCAAGTTCCTGCTCCAGTACGTCGACCGCAAGATCCTGCCCGAGAACCCGTTCCAGGTGCTGGATGCCGGGGGCATCGGGCAGCTGGTGCGGATGGGCGTCGAGAAGGGCCGATCCACCCGCAAGGACCTGAAGATCGGCATCTGCGGCGAGCACGGCGGCGACCCGCAGTCGATCGCCTTCTGCCACCAGGT
>DASSOH010000072.1:0-9099 GCA_035700865.1 Candidatus Limnocylindria bacterium
GTGAAGTCCGGCTCGCCGATGGTGAGGCTGATGACGTCCTTCATCTCGGCCAGCATGTCGAAGAAGCGACGGATGCCCGATGGGGGCATGCTGCGCACCGTGTCGTTCAGGAAGTCCGCGGGGGCGCGGCGGGTCGGCGGCTGCGTCGTCATCGGTGACTCAGTGTAGTCGGACGCGCGGGTCGCGAGCGGTGCGTGTCATCTCCAATGCCTCGTGTGACGGGCGATTGGCGAGGGCATCTGCAAGCGGCTGGCCGATCGCCCGCTCGGGCAGCACCGATCGCGCGTCCGTACAGCACTGCTGTACAGACGCCAGCGCGGGCAAGCCTATGCCGGGCTTCTTACCGTCGGATTACCGGTCGCTTACCGCGTGCCGCGGGAGCCCGGATGCGGCAGCCTCATTCCGTCTCGGAAACCAGCATCTCCCCCGCCTCGATCCGCACCGCCAGCCGGTTCTCCGGCCACGGCAGCGGACAGGTGGCGTAGGGCGAGAAGACGCAGGGCGGGTTGTAAGCGCGGTTGAAGTCGACCCGGACCGTCCCGTCGGGGTCGGGCGGCGGCGTGTAGAGGAAGCGGCCCCCGCCGTAGGTCTCGTGCCCGTTCGTCGCGTCCCCGAAGACCAGCCACAGCTCTCCGTCGGGTCCCCCCGGCAGCGCCTGCAGCCGGCAGCGCGTGCCGTCGACCTCGAAGACGAGGTCGCCGGGAGACTCCTCGTCCTGCCCGCCGCCCAGGACGTCCGGCACACGACGGACGCGGCCGGGGGTGGGCTCGAAGCGCGCGACGACAGACCACCGGGCGTCCACCGGCCAGTGCGGGATCCCGTCGAAGGCGCGCCGGCGGGATGACGCCGTATCCCATGAGCGAATCGCCAGGCGTCCCTCCCGGTCGATGACGCACAGCCGCAGGTCCCCGAGCGCGAGGAGCGTGGGCTCCTGCTGGTTGGCATCGGTCTGGAGCGGCACGTCCTCGACGCGACGGCCGTCGAGCTCGAAGGCACCGGTGGCCCGCACGACGCTGCCCTCGACGACGACTGTTCCCGCATCGGCTGGTCCGGAGGAAAGGACGACGTCGGCGTCGGGCGCCGATCCGACCCGGTTCACCCCGGGCTTGAGCCAGTCCAGGCCCGCGAGGGTCAGCCATCCGACCGGCTGTCGGAGGCGCTCGTAGCGTCCCTCCCGCCAGGCTTCGACCTCGTCCCGCAGCCGGGCGTCGGCGTCGGTCATCGGGCCGGCAGGAAGATCAGGGTCGGCGCCGTTCCCGGCCCGAGACGCACATAGGTCGCCGGCCCCGCCGTCACCGGGTTGCGCGTCGCTTCCCGGCCGAAGCTGGTGGTGCCGTCCAGCGCCACGGCGATCGGCCCCTCCCCGAAACGGGCCAGGCAGGCGGCCGTGTAGCCCTCGGTCATGGCCTCGGCCAGGATCAGCTCGCTGCGTCCCAGGGTCAGCCGCCGGCAGCGCGCGCCCAGCACCTCGTCCTCCTCGGCGTCTCGCCACGCCGTCCCGAGCGCCGGCTCGAGGTCGGCCATGGCCCGCTCCAGGTCGACCGTCGCCAGCACCACGGCCCGCGGCGCCTCCGTCCAGTCGTCGACGGCACGCGGGAAGAGCCGGTAGCGAGGGTCGTCGGCACCCGGCACGTCGAGCATGTGGACGGGAGCGCCGCGGATGCCCCACCACTCGATGCGCGCCTCGTCGCCCGGCTCGGCGTAGAGCCACTGCGGGAAGCTCTGCGCCCCGCCCTCGCGCAGGATGCGGTTCAGGGTTCCCTGCTCGGGAACCCGCAGGCGGACGTGGCTGATCTCGGGCATGGGGACACCGCCTCAGTCGTGCGCCGTCGGTGGGCGCAGGGATTCGAAGCCGGACGCGCGCTCGTAGGCGTCGGCGACGCGCAGGACGGTCGCCTCGTCGAAGGCGCGACCGATGACCTGGAGGCCGACCGGCAGGCCGTCCGCCAGCCCGCACGGCACGCTGATGCCCGGCAGCCCGGCGATGTTCACCGGCAGGGTGCAGGCATCGTTGAGGTACATGGCCAGCGGATCGTCCACCTTGGCGCCGATGCGGAACGCCGTGGTCGGCGAGGTCGGGGCGAGGATGGCGTCGACGGTCGAGAGCACCTCGTCGAACTCGTCCTTGATCAGCGTGCGCACCTGCTGCGCCTTGACGTAGTACGCGTCGTAGTAGCCGGCCGACAGCGCGTAGGTGCCCAGCATGATGCGCCGCTTCACCTCGGGACCGAATCCCGCGCCGCGGGTGCGCTCGTAATTGGCCCACAGCTCGTCGGCGCCGGCGGAGAGCCCGTACTTCACGCCGTCGTAGCGCGCCAGGTTCGCCGATGCCTCGGCCGGGGCGATGATGTAGTACGTCGCGAGCCCCCGATCGGTCGACGGCAGTGAGATGTCGACCACCTCCGCGCCCAGCCCGCGCAGCACCTCGACCGCCTCGCGCACCGCGCGCTCGACGCCCGGCTCCATGCCGTCCACGAAGTACTCGCGCGGCAGCCCCAGGCGCATCCCGCGCACGTCCCCGGTCAGCGCGGCCACGTAGTCCGGCACGGGCGTGTCGACGCTCGTCGAGTCCCGCGGATCGTGGCCGGCGATCGCGCCCAGCACCAGCGCCGCGTCGCGGACGGATCGAGTGAACGGCCCGCCCTGGTCGAGGGACGAGGCGAAGGCGATCATGCCGTAGCGGCTCACCCGGCCGTACGTCGGCTTCAGGCCGACGGTGCCGGTCAGGGAGGCGGGCTGCCGGATGCTGCCGCCCGTATCGGTCCCGAGCGCGAAGTAGGCCTGCCCGCCCGCCACCGCCGCCGAGGAGCCGCCGGAGGACCCGCCCGGGACGGTCGCCTCGTCCCAGGGGTTGCGCACCGGACCGTAGGCGGAGTTCTCGTTCGACGACCCCATGGCGAACTCGTCGCAGTTCGTCTTGCCCAGCAGGATGGCGCCGGCATGGCCCAGGGCGTCCTGCGCCGCGGACGCGTACGGGGACCGATACCCCTCGAGGATGAAGCTCCCGGCCGTCGTCGGCAGGCCGCCAGGCAGCGCGTTGCCCTCGTCGTCCAGGGCTCGGGTCACGAAGATGTCCTTCAGGGCGAAGGGGATGCCCAGCAGGGGCCGATGCGCCCCCTCGCCGCGCCCGAGCGCGGCATCGGCGGCGTCCGCCGCCTCGCGGGCCGCATCGGCGGCCACCGCCAGGAAGGTGTTCAGCCGCTCCCCGTCGCGCTCGATGCGCGCCAGGCACGCATCGGTCAGCTCCCGCGCCGTGATCTCCCGGGCCCGAAGCGCCGCGGCGGCGTCCGAGATGGTCCGGTCGGCCAGCGGCAGGTCGCTCATCGGCCTTCCTCCAGGACCGTGGGCACGCGCAGGAACGGGTCGTCGCGCAGCGGCGCGTTGGCCAGGGCGGCGTCACGCTCGAGGCCGGGACGCGCGACATCCTCGCGCATCACGTTCTCGAGCTGGATCACGCTGGCGGTGGGCCCGACGTGCGAGGTGTCGACGTCGCGCAGCGTCTCGATCGCCTCGAGGATGTTCGACAGCTGCGACTGCATGCGGTCGATCTCCTCGTCGGTGAGGTGGAGGCGGGCGAGGTCCGCGACGTGCTCGACGTCGCCGCGCGTGATGGAGGCCATGGGCCGATGGTAGCGCCTCGGAACCACGTCGAGGGTCGGTGACCTCTGGCCCACACGGGCCATCGGTTCTGCTTGGGGCGCAGTTCCCACTCTGGCAACCGCTGCCGCACGACTGACCGCGCACGCCGTCGCGGCCGCGCCTCGCGCCGCTGCGTCGTCTGGCAGCATGTGCGCCGATGCCGACGCGGTCCCATTCGATCCCTGGTGGCACGCTCGAGTCCTATTACCTCGAGGGTGGCCCCGGCGTGCCCCTCCTCGTGCTCGGCGGGGTCGAGACGGGCATGCGGCCGCTGGCCGGGACCGAGGCCGTGCTCGACCGCCGCTGGCGGGGTCGCAGCGAGGCGCGCTCGGTCACCATCCTCGGGCGCCCGATCCCCAACGACCCGATCGATGCCGAACGGATCATGCATCCGCGCGTCATCGCGGACGCGGTGGCATCGGTCCTTCGTGAGTTGGGGCTGGGGCCCGTGGCGATCGAGGCCGAATCGGGCGGCGGGCGCATCAGCCTCTGGCTGACGGTCGACCACCCCGACCTCGTGGATCGGCTGGTGCTGGCCTCCGTCGCCTCCGAGACGCCGGCGGGCTCGCCGATGGCCGAGCGGATGGCGCGCTGGCTCGAGGTCGCCGAGGCCGGCGACTGGGGCACCTTCTTCGCCAAGATGGCGAAGTCGATGAACCCGGGGCCGGCGCAGGAGACCGGCTCATTCGCCGCGGCGGCCCGCCTGCAACCCAAGCCGGCCACGCCCGAGCGGTTCATCGGTGAGCTGCGGGCCACGTTGGACCCCACCTCGTTCGTCACGGATCGCCTGGGGGAGATCGCGGCGCCGACCCTGATCCTGGCGGGCGAGCAGGACCAGGTGGTGCCGCTGTCGTCGACCGAGCAGGTCGTCGCCGGTATCCGGGGGGCGCACCTCGTCACCGATCCCGCGTGCGGCCACACCGTTCGAGCCTCCTTCCGCCGCTACGACGAGATCGTCGAAGCCTTCCTGGCCGAGGGCGACTGAGCCGATGCCGGTGCGGCTCGACGCGTCGCTCGGCTTCGAGACGTCGCTGGCCGAGACGCCCGGGGTGGCGCGAGACGCCGAGAATGCAGGCGTGGCCGCGCTCTGGACGGCCGAGACGAGCCACGATCCGTTCCTGCCGCTGGCGCTAGCCGCCGAGCACACCGAGCGCCTCGAGCTGGGCACCGCCATCGCGGTCGCCTTCGCGCGCTCGCCGACGGCCGTCGCGGCCACGGCCTGGGACCTGTCGCGCCTCTCGGGTGGCCGCTTCCTGCTGGGCCTCGGGACGCAGGTGCGCGCGCACGTCGAACGACGGTTCGGGATGCCGTGGTCTGGGCGCCCGGTCTCCCAGCTGCGCGAGTACGTCGGGGTCGTGCGGGCGGCCTGGTCGGCATGGCAGTCCGGGGAGCGGCCGGCGTTCCGCGGCGAGCACTACCGGCTGACGCTCATGTCGCCCTTCTTCGACCCTGGCCCGATCGAGCACCCCTCGATCCCGGTCTACCTGGCCGGCGTCGGGGCCGGCATGACGGCCCTGGCCGGAGAGATCGGCGACGGGCTGATCGTGCACCCGCTGCACTCGCGAGCCTATCTCGCCGATGTCGTGCTGCCCGCCGTGCAGGGCGGCGCGGCGGGCGCGGGCCGCGATCCGTCCGCCGTCACCGTCGCCGCCTCCGTCATCCTCGCCACCGACGAGGAGGAGGCCGCCGCCGCGCGTCGCACCATCGCCTTCTACGCCTCCACCCCCACCTACCGCCCGGTGCTCGAGCATCACGGCTGGGGCTCGGTGGCCGATGCGCTCGCCAACCACGCCCGACGCGGTCGCTGGGACGAGATGGCCGCCCTGGTGACCCTCGAGATGCTCGAAACCTTCGCCGTCGTCGCGAGCCCCGACGGCGTGCGAGACGCGCTCGAGCGGCGCGCCGAGGGCCTCGTGGACCGGGTCGCGCCGTACCAGCCGTTCGGCGCGCCGGTGTGGCGTTCGCTCCGAGCATGATCGAGCCGGAGCCCGTCGGACGCTGGCGGCTCCTGGCGCTCCTCTCGCTGGCCGTGCTCCTCGCGCTCGGGACGTGGTTCAGCGCGGCGGCGGTCGTGCCGTCGCTCCAGCGCGAGTGGGGCATCGACCGGGTCGGCGCGGCCAGCCTCACCGTGGCCGTCCAAATCGGCTTCGCGACCGCGGCGCTGGGCCTCGCCGCGCTCGGCGTGCCGGACGTCGTGGCACCGTCACGCCTGATCGCGGGCGGCGCGCTCCTGGCCGCACTGGCGAACGCCGGGTTCGCGCTCCTCGCCTCCGACCTGGCCACGGCGCTGCCCTTCCGTTTCCTGACGGGCGCGGGCATCGCGGCCGTGTATCCGGTCGGCATGAAGGTCCTCGCGGGCTGGTTCCGCGCGCGCCGTGGACTGGCCGTCGGCACGCTGATCGGCGCGATCACCGTCGGATCGGCCCTTCCCCACCTGCTGCGCGCCGCCGGCGACTGGCTCGCCGTCGATTGGCATCTCGTCGTGCTGACGGCCAGCGGCGGCGCGCTCATCGGAGCGGTGATCGGCGGCATCGCGATCCGCGACGGGCCGTACGCCGTGCCCGCCGGCCGCTTCTCTCCGGTCGTGGCCCGCGCGGCGCTTCGAGAGCGCTCCGTGCAGCTCGCCAGCCTCGGCTACCTCGGCCACATGTGGGAGCTGTACGCCATGTGGAGCTGGATCCCCGTCTTCCTGGCCGCGTCGCTGGCGGCCACGGGCAGCACCGATCACGCCGTCGCGAGCCTGGCGGCATTCGGCGTGGTCGCCGCCGGCGGCATCGGCTGCGTCGTCGCGGGTGCCATGGCCGACCGGTGGGGCCGCACCGCGCTGACCGTCGCGGCCATGGCCCTGTCCGGGACGAGCGCCATCGTCACCGGCAGCCTGTTCGGGGCGGCGCCGGCGCTGGTGGTGGCGGTCGCGCTGCTGTGGGGCGTCACGGTGGTCGCCGATTCGGCCCAGTTCTCGACCGCCGTCAGCGAGCTCGCGCCGCCGGGCACCTCGGGCTCGGCGCTGACCCTGCAGACCGCCGCGGGCTTCCTGCTGACGGCCGCCACGATCTACGCCGTCAGCCTCCTCGATCCGGCCGATGCCGGCGACTGGCGGCTCGCCTTCGCCCTGCTGGCCGTCGGTCCGGCGCTCGGGATCGTGGCGATGGTGCGGCTGCGGCGCCGGCCGGATGCCGTGATGATGGCCGGTGGGCGCCGGTAGGACCGCCGCGGCTCCCGCCTGATGCATGGGGTTGATCACCGTGCACGGCAAGGCATCCACCGGTGCTGGCCGATTCACCGCATGCATCACCCGACGCGGCAAAGGCCCCCTCCCGCGCACGGTGATCAATCGGGGTCATCGCTGCGCGAGGCCCAGGGCACCAACTGCCGGCCCCCCCGGTGCGTGGGTGGATCAGGGCATGGGCCCTGAGGCATGGCGAGTGAGGGTCCGGCCGTATGCCTCTTGTTTCCCGTCGCGGCGCATCCCCGCCTTCTCCATGACCCGCCTCGACGCGTCATTGGCGGGGTAAGCCAGCGCAACGACCCGCCGCAGCCCCAGCTCCCCGTGGGCGACGTGCAGGACCGCGCGCAGCGCCTCGCTCGCGTACCCGCGTCCCCAGCGATCGCGACGGAACAGGTAGGCGGCCTCGACATCGGGACCGTGTCCCTCCACCCACATCAACCCGCACACGCCGATCAGCGGATCGCCGTCACGCTCGTCGACGGCCCAGAGCGTGAAGCCGTGGAGCAGGCCGTGCTCCACCAGCCGCCGCAGGATCCGGCGTGTCGCCGCGACGTCGGACGTCGGCATGCCCGAGGTACCGATGAAGCGCATCGTCTCGGCGTCGCCGTAGATGGCGTGGAGGCGTGCGGCCTCTCGCTCGTCATCCAGCAGCGCGCGCAGACGCAGGCGCTCGGTGAGGATCGGCAGCGTGGCGCGGCGTGGATGGAGCGTGCGCTGCAGGGTCAGGTCGCAGTCCGGCGTCGCGCCGCCGCCCACGATGACGAACCCCTTCCGGTCGTAGAAGGCACGGCCGCGCGCGTTGCGAGAGTGCACGTCCAGCACGTAGGCGTCCACCTCCGGGTCGAGCCGCCGATGGAGCTCATCGAGCAGCGCGCTGCCAGCTCCGCTTCCGTAGTGGGCGGGGTCAGCGTAGAGCCGGTGCAGCTCTGGACCGCGCTCCCCCACGCCGTACTGCGCGTAGGCGACCACCTCGCCGCCGCGCTCGGCGACCAGGAAGTGCCGGTCGGTTCGGCCGGCGGATGCTGCAGCCTGTGCTGCGAGCAGCTCCGGCGCGTAGTGGTCCCGCAGGAACCCGTCGATGAACGCGGGCTCGAAGATGTCCCGGTAGGTATCGGTCCAGCTCGCCCGCGCGACCCGGGCGATGGCCGCGGCGTCGGCCGGCGTCGCGTCGCGGACGAGCACCGGGACCCGGGGCATGCGCTACGCCTCCTGGACCTCGATGTGGACCGGGACGGCGCGTCGAACGGCGTCCGAGACGGGGCAGTGCTCCACCGCCCAGACCGCCAGCTCCTCCAGCTCACCCAGGCCGATCCCTGGTGCCGTGGCGCGCACCGAGATTCGCAGCGAGAGCGGACCGCCGGGCACCGAGCCGTCGAGGCCCAGGATGCCGCGGTCGTCGGACTCGCTGTCGACGTCCACGCCGCAGTCGAAGCCCTCCCACCCCAGCTGAGCGGCCCGCATGACCGCCACCGACGTCACGCAGGCCGCCAGGGCGGCCCGGAAGTACCACCCCGGGCTCGGTTCGTCGCCGCGACCACCGACGGCGGCCGGCATGTCGGTCTCCAGTCGCTCGCCCGCGGCGCCGTCGACCTGGACGCGCAACCCGTCGAGGACGGACGCCCGAGCGACCGAATCGGTGTAGCGCGCCTCATCGGGGTGCTGGGCCAGGTACGCGCTCGCGTTCTCGATCGCGGTGCGGATCGCATCGGTCATCAGGAGCCCTCCAGCAATCGGCGGAACGCCGCTTCGTCCAGGACCGGCACGCCGAGCTGCTC
Source organism: Candidatus Limnocylindria bacterium (assembly GCA_035700865.1). GTDB lineage: Bacteria > Chloroflexota > Limnocylindria > QHBO01 > QHBO01 > JACDBZ01. The sequence goes on from DASSOH010000072.1 coordinate 8,644, forward strand.
CGCCTTCGCGAGCTTGGTGCCCGCCTTGTCGCCGGCCACCAGGTAGTCCGTCCTGGCGGAGACCGATGACGCCGCATGCCCTCCGGCGGCGCGGATGGCCTCCTCCGCCTCCTGCCGGCTGAATCCCGGCAGCGTGCCGGTCACCACCAGGGTCTTGCCGCTCAACGGCCCGTCCGTCGGCTGGACCGATGCGCCGGGCGCGGGCGCCTCGGCGCTCACCCCGGCCTCGACCAGGTGCTGCAGCAGGTCGCGGGTGTGCTCGTCGTCGAAGAAGCGCTCGATGGCCTCCGCTACCACCCGTCCCACGCCGTACACCTCGGTCAGCTCGTCGGCGGATGCGCCTCGCAGCCGATCGGCCGCCCGACGGGTCCAGTCCGCATCGGTCTCACCCTCGGCGCGTGGCAGCTCGCGGGTCAGCCAGGCGGCCAGGTCGATGGCCGTCTGCCACCCGACGTG
>DASSOH010000073.1:0-12670 GCA_035700865.1 Candidatus Limnocylindria bacterium
GGGGTCCCCCGACGCCATCGAGGCCATCATCGCCTTCGCCTGCTTCAGGGTGACGTGCGGCGGCAGGGGCGGCACGTCCGGGTCGGTGATCGCCTCGATCACGGTCGGCCGGTCGGCCGTGAAGGCGGCCTCCCAGGCCGCGCCGATCTCGTCGGGGTCGTCGACCCGGATCCCGCGCAGCCCGATCAGCTCGGCATAGCGGGCGTAGGGGACGTCCGGCAGCTCCTGCGAGGCCTCGAAGCGCGGGTCGCCCTCCATCGCCCGCTGCTCCCAGGTGACCTGGTTCAGGTCGTCGTTGTGGAGCACGAGGATCACCAGCCGCGGGTCGCGCCACCCGCGCCAGTACTTGGCGATCGTGATCAGCTCGTTCATGCCGTTCATCTGCATGGCGCCGTCGCCGACCAGCGCGACCGCGACGCGGTCGGGATGCGCGAACTTCGCCGCGATGGCGTACGGGACGCCGGGTCCCATCGTCGCCAGGTTGCCGGAGAGGGACGCGCGCATCCCGCGCCGGAGGCGAACGTGCCGCGCGTACCAGTCGGCGGAGGAACCCGAGTCGGAGCTGATGATCGCGCCGTCGGGCAGCCGCGGCGAGAGCTCGTGGAAGACCCGCTCCGGGTTGATCGGGTCGGCGCCTTCCATGGCGCGCGCGCCGATCAGCTCGTACCAGTCGCGCACCTTCCCGGCGAGGGACTCCTGCCAGGACCGATCCTCCTGGCGGCGCAGCAGCGGGAGGAGCGCCTCGAGCGTCGCCCGGCTGTCACCGACCAGGTTGACCTCCATGGGGTAGCGGAGGCCGAGCATGCGCCCGTCCAGGTCGACCTGGACGCCGCGCGCCTGCCCCTCGCGCGGCAGGAACTCGCTGTACGGGAAGCTCGAGCCGACCATCAGCAGCGTGTCGCAGTCGTTCATCATCTCCCAGCTGGGGCGCGTCCCCAGCAGGCCGATGGATCCGGTCACGAACGGCACGTCGTCGGGCACCGCCGCCTTGCCGAGGAGCGCCTTGGCGATGCCGGCGCCCAGCGTGTCGGCGACCGCCAGCACCTCGTCGGTGGCGTGCAGCGCCCCCGCGCCGACGAGCATGGCCACCTTGCTGCCCGCGTTGAGCACCTCCGCCGCGCGCTGCAGCTCGGCAGCGGGCGGGACCGATGGCGTGGGCAGGTAGCCGATCCCCGACGGCACCGAGCCGTGGATGCGCGGCGGCTCCTCCACCGCGTCCTCGATCTGCAGGTCGTTCGGCACGATGATCGCGGTCACCGTGCGCTGGTCCATGGCGATGCGCATGGCGCGGTCGATGACGTGGCGCACCTGCGCGGGCACCGTGAGCAGTTCCACGTACTCGCGCGCCACGTCCTTGTAGAGGGTCGTCAGGTCGACCTCCTGCTGGAACGAGCCGCCCAGGCTGAGGCGCGCCTGCTGCCCGACGATGGCGACGACCGGCTGGTGGTCCATCCGCGCGTCGTAGAGGCCGTTGAGCAGGTGGATGGCGCCGGGTCCCGAGGTCGCCAGGCACACGCCGACCTCCCCGGTGTACTTGGCGTGCGCGCAGGCCATGAAGGCCGCCATCTCCTCGTGGCGCACCTGCACGAAGTCCATCCGGTCGGCGGCGCGGTCGAGGGCGCCCATGATGCCGTTGATCCCGTCCCCGGGGTAGCCGTAGATGCGACGCACCCCCCAGCCGTGCAGGCGATCGATCAGGAAGTCGCTGACGTTGGTCATGAGGCATCTCCGGCATACGCGATGGTGGTGAGGAGCGCGTTCTCGGCCTGGCGCGAATCGAGGCGCGTGTGCTGCACCACGATCGGCACGTCCGACTCGATCAACGAGGCGTAGTCGGTGGCGCGTGGGATCGGCTCCGGGTCGGTGAGGTCGTTGAAGCGGACGTGACGCGTGCGCCTGGGCGGGACCCGGATCCGATACGGGCCCACCGGGTCGCGATCCGAGAAGAAGACGGTGATTCGGACGTTCGCCTCCCGCTCGGACACGTTCAGCAGGCAGGCCGTCTCGTGGCTCGTCATCGCCGGCTCCGGCCCGTGGCTGAAGGGCGGAATCCAGCCCTCGGCGATCGCCCAGCGGCGCCGTCCCATGGCATCGGTCATTCGCACGCTCCTGCTCGTTCTCCTGGCGACGGGCGCCACGAACCGCAGGGACCCTCGTGCAAGGGGGACGCGGGCGGCCACCCGCTCTTTGGCGTTGAGGGTGAGCAGAGGACGTGCCAGTCCCCCGCGATGTCGCCGTCAGAGCGGCTTGCGGAAGACCCTGCTGGTCTTGGAGTGCTCGTAGCCCGAGCGCTCGTAAAACCGATGCGCCCGCTCTCGCGTCTCCCGCGAGCGGACGAGCATGAGGCCGATGCCTGCCTCCCGCGCCCACGCCTCGCCGGCCTCGAGCAGCGCCTGGCCGATGCCCCCGCCGCGGTGCTCCTCGTCGACGACCAAGCCGTGGATCACGGCCTGGACGCCGACCTCCAGCGTCGTCACGGCGCCGACCTGGATCCAGCCGATGGCGCGATCGGCGCCGTCGCAGGCAACCAGCACGGCGCCGCCATCCTGCGTCACGGCCGCGACGCGCGACCGCGCCTCCGACTCCGTGACCGGGTAGCCGAGCTGGGTCGTGAGCTCGGCGACGGCGGCAGCGTCGCCGTCCGGTCGGGCCGGGCGAATGCGGGTCATCCGGCGGTGGCTTCGGGCTCCGGCTCGGCACCCGTGACGCCGCGGCGCCCGAGCTCGACGATCTGCAGCTCCGCCTGGCGCAGCCGCTCGTCACAGGCGGCGTGGAGCCGCAGGCCGCGCTTGTAGAGCTCGATGCTCTCCTCCAGCCCGACGCTACCGGCCTCCAGCCGTTGCACCGTCTGCTGCAGCACGGCCACCAGCTCGTCGAACGGACGCGCCGCGAGCTCCTCGTCGCTCAGCTGGTCCAGGGTGGCGTCATCCATCACGACAGCAGCTCCTCGGTTCCGTCGGTGCGGGTGCGCTCGACGCGCGTGTCCACGGTACCCCGGGCCAGGATGACCTGGAGCCCGTCCCCGGCGCCCACGGTGCCCGCGTCGCGCAGGATGCGGCCGTCGGCGGTGCGCGCGACCGCGTAGCCGCGGTCCAGCGTGGCCATCGGCGACAAGGTTCGCAGGGCTTCTGCCGCGGCGTCGAGCTGGAGGCGACGGCGCTCGGCGCGATCGGTGAGGGCCCGGGCGCCGCGGTCGAGCAGATCGGCGGCCCGCTGCCGCGCCCCGATGATGTCGGGCGCCAGGCCGGCCAGGGCGCGTCGCTCGGCGTCGACGAAGCGGCGCCGCTCCCGGGCCCGTCCCTCGAGCGCGGCGCTCGCCCGGTCACGCAGCCGTCCGAGGATGGCGGGCAGCTGCGTCCCGTCCGGCGTCGCCAGCTCCGCGGCGGCGCTGGGCGTCGGCGCGCGCAGGTCGGCCGCGAAGTCGGCCAGCGTGACGTCCGACTCGTGCCCGACCCCAACGACGATGGGCACGGGCGACTCCGCGACGGTCCGCACCACCCGCTCCTCGTTGAAGCCCCACAGGTCCTCCAGCGAGCCGCCGCCGCGCGCCAGGATGATGGTGTCGATCGCCGGCTGGGCGTAGAGGCGCTTCAGGGCGCGCTCGATGGCCGGGGCCGAGGTCGCGCCCTGCACCACGGTCGGCGAGAGGACCAGCTCGACCAGCGGGTAGCGCCGCCGGAGGACGTTGTTGATGTCGCGCCACACGGCGCCCACCGGCGAGGTGACGACGCCGATGCGGCGCGGCCAGCGCGGGATCGGCCGCTTGCGCTCGTCGTCGAAGAGGCCGGCGGCGGCCAGGCGGGTGCGCAGCTGTTCGTAACGGGCATGCAGGTCGCCCGCCCCGGCCGGCGTGAGCGACTCGACGTACAGCTGGTAGACGCCCTGCGGCTCGTAGGCGCGCACCCGTCCGTGGACGATGACATTCATCCCGTGCGCCGGACGGACCACCACGCGCGCCAGCTCCTCGCGGAACAGCGCGCAGCGGACCTGGCTGTTCGCGTCCTTCAGCGTGAAGAAGCAGTGCCCGGACGGCGGGAAGCTGGGCTGGCTGACCTCGCCCTCGACCCAGACGTCGGCGAGGACCGCATCGGCGTCCAGGAGGGACCGGACGCGGCGGTTCAGATCGGTGACGCGCAGGATGCGCGGGCTGGGTCGCGCGACGGGAGCCGAGGGCTCCGCGTCGGCCGGCTGGTCCCAGAGGGACGGTTGCTCGGCCACGGCGCTACTGGACGCGGGTCACGTACTCGCCGGTGCGGGTGTCGACCCGCAGCAGGTCGCCCTCGTTGACGAACAGCGGCACCTGGACGACCAGGCCGGTCTCGACGGTCGCCGCCTTCTTGGCGCCCGTCGCCGTATCGCCCGCGAAGCCGGGCTCGGTCGAGGTCACGCGCAGGTCGACCGTGACGGGCAGGTCCACCCCCAGCACCTCGCTCTCGTGGGTGCTGACGAAGACGTCGGTGTTCTCGAGCAGGTACTTCGCGTCGTCGCCCAGCATGGCGCCGCTGATGGCGAACTGGTCGTACGTCTCCGAATCCATGAAGTGGTACGTGTCGCCGTCGCTGTACAGGTACTGCGCCTTGCGCTGCTCGACGCGCGCCCGCGGCCAGCGGGTGCCGGCCTGGAAGGTGCGCTCCACGATGTCGCCCTTGCGCACGTTCTGGAGCTTCATCCGGACCTGCGCCGAGCCGCGGGCCATCTTGATGTGGCTCCAGTCGAGGACCTTCATGAGCTGCCCGTCGAGCTCGATGATGACGCCCTTCTTGACGTCGCCGGTGCTGATCAATCGCGTCTCCTGCTGCGGTGGCCGATGCGGCCGGTGCGGCGCACAGGATAGCGCGGCGCTGGCTCGGCTGGCTGCGTATATCCATATATACGGCAACGTGACCCCAGACCCCCGTCCGCGCAACCGGCGCGCTCGAACGTCCGAATTCACGCCAGGTGTGCAGGCGCTGCCGGTACGGCGGTCTGGAACGTCCGAATTCACATCAGCGCTGCATTCGGACCCCTCAACGGCGGCCGTGACGATCCGACCGCCCTCGATTCACACCTGGCGTGAACGTGGACGATTCAGCCGGCGAAGACCGCGAACTTCACTCGCCGATTTCAGCGAGGCACCGGGACCGCGGCGACCGCATCCACGAGCGAGCTGCCCCAGGCGCGTGCCCGCTCCAGCTGCCCATCCTCGAGCTCCGGCTTCATGGTGACCAGGAAGCTTTCCGTCGAGAGAACCGATGCGCCCCGGTCGCGCAGCGCATCCGCGATGCGATCGGCCGCCGAGCCCGACAGCCAGCGCGGCCAGTCGAGGCGCGTGTCGAACGCCGCGGCCTGGATGCCCGCCAATCCCTCGTCGCTGAGCCGCTCGAGGTACTTCTCCATCGGTTCGTAGAGGCCGTGGCCCTCGGTCGGTGCGCCGATGACGAGGAGCGTGGTGCCGGCCGGGACGACGGTCGGTGCCTGCTCGAGATCGAGGAGCTCGGCCGGTCCGGCGGCGCGCAACCCGTCAGCGATGGCTTCCGCGATGGTCCGCGTGTTCCCGGAGCGCGATCCGACGATGACGACACTGTTCATGCTGCTGCACCTCCTGCGTCTGCGAGGGTCGCCATCCCCACGACGGGTTGGCAGAGCCGGAGGGACCGATCGGGAGGGGCCGTGCGTCCCGGCCGGATCAGGAGACGACGAGCGGCTCTCGGGGCGCGTTCGTCAGGAGCCTGGGACCGGACTCCTCGAGGACCACGATGTCCTCGATCCGGATGCCCGTCACGCCGGGCAGGTAGATCCCCGGCTCGACGCTGAACACCATGCCGGGCTCGAGGATTCCGTGGACGGCTCGCCGCAGCGACGGCGGCTCGTGGGTCTCCAGGCCGATGCCGTGGCCGAGCCCGTGCCCGTACGGCTCGACCCCCGCGGCCGCGACCCGCTGGCGGGCGATGGCGTCGATGTCGTGCCCGTCGACCCCGGGACGCAGCGCGTCGATGGCCGCCTGCTGCGCCTGGCGCACCGCGTCGTGGTAGCGACGGATCTGGTCCGGCACGTCGCCCACGAACACCGTCCGCGACATGTCGGAGCGGTAGCCGTCGACGATGCAGCCGAAGTCGAGCAGCAGGACGTTGCCGGGCTCGACGGGCGCATCGGACGGCCGCCCGTGCGGCATGGCGGCCCGCGGACCGGCCAGCGCGATGGTGTCGAAGGCAAGGCCCTCGGCGCCGTTGGCGCGGAAGAACGACTCCAGCTCCCAGGCCACCTCGCGCTCGGTCATGCCGGGGCGGATCCACTCGACCAGGTGCGCGAAGCACGCGTCGCCCAGCGCGCAGGCCCGCCCGATGGCCTCCACCTCCTGGGCGGTCTTCAGAATGCGCAGCGGCACGAGCTCGTCGTCGATGGCATGCAGCTCGACGCCGGGCGCGGCCTCGGCCAGCGCCGCCCAGTCGGCGTGGGACACCACCGCCGCCTCCATGCCGAGCGCCGCGATCTCGTGCTCGAGGAGCAGCGGCGGGAGGTCGGCGTGCATCGGTCCGGCGGTCGGCACGAGCTGCCAGTCCGGTGCCTCGATCGACGCCTGCTCGGTATAGCGCGAGTCGGCGAAGATCAGCGCCGCGTCACGCGTCACGAGCAGCGTGCCGGCCCAGCCCGAGGTCGGGCCCTCCGCGTCACCCAGCCGGAAGCCGGCGTAGTAGCGCTTGTTCGCGCTGCGGCTCAGCAGCACGCCATCCAACGACCGCTCGTCGAGGAGGGCGCGCAGTCGCGCCAGCCGGTCGCCGGTCACTGGCCGGCGCACTCCTGGTTGGCCCGGTCGATGTTGGCGAGGTGCTCGTTGTAGTCCCCGGTGAAGTAGTGCGAGCCGTCCCTCGTGCCGCCCGGGCACCCGGCCACGAAGAAGAGCAGCCCCTGGTCGAGCGGCGCCGTTGCCACGGCCGCCAGGGAACCGGGCCGCGGGTTCGCGATCGGCATCGGCGGGATGCCGGGATTCAGGTACGTCTGGAATCCGGCCAGGTAGTCGGGAAGTGCGACGTCGCCGCCGGAGACCTGGAGCATCGGCCACCAATCGGCGCTGCCCCAAGAGTCGACCGGGAGGAAGGCGCCATCCGTCCCCTGCAGCAGCGGGTGGCCCTCCGGGCGCAGCTCCGACGTGGTGAGCCCGTACTGGAGCGTCGGATCGGCGTTCAGCAGGCCCACCGTCTGCGGGTTGTCCGGGTCGAGATAGCGGTTGATGTAGACCGACGCGATGAGCGGTCGCTCGTCGTCGATCACCGCCTCGCGCTCGACGATGCTGGCGATGATCACCGCCTCGTCGATGCTCAGCCCCTTGGCAGCGATCCCGTCCCGGATCTCCTGGGTCAGCTGATCGCCGAAGTGGGTGAGCAGCGTCTGCGCGATCTTCGTCGCCGACCACGTGATGTCCATGTTGTACGTGTCGGGCGACAGGTAGCCCTCCAGCGACCGGCCGGCCGGAAGATCGGCCAGGAAGTCGTACTGGTTCAGGAGGTCGGCGGGTGGGGCCTCCAGGAGCGCGGCGAGCTCCTCCAGGTTGACCGTCATCGGTGGATCGGTCGCGCCGATGGCGGCCACCACCTCCTCCAGCCGCAACCCTTCGCGGATGGTGACCGTGGTCGTCTCGACGGCCTCGCCCTTCATGGCGGCGATGATCTGGCTGGGCGTGAGCGTCGGCGACAGGTCGTAGGTGCCGAAGTTGAGCGTGCCCTCCCGGCCCGCCTGGATCACCTGGTAGTGGAACGCGATCTGGCTCTTGATCAGCCCCGCGTCGTACAGCAGCTGCGAGATCTTCGCGTCCGATGCGCCCTGCGGCACGTCGACGGTGATGCGCTGGATCTCCGAGCTGGCGGGCTCGTCGGCGAGCTCCTCCGGGCGGTACCAGCGCACGAAGTCCTCGACCAGCCCGTTGCTGATGGCCCCCGGGTTGTCCTCGACCCACGCCATCACCCGCGGCGCGAAGAAGACGTTGAAGCCGAAGACGATGAGGATGCCGAGGAGCGCGATGCTGCCCGCGATCCAGGCCAGGAGAAGGAGGGGCTGCACGCGGCGGCGACGTCGGACGGGGGCCTCGCGCTGCTCGCGCAGCTCGCGGATTCGGCGATTGCGGCGCTCGTCGTAGTCGCTCATGCCGGGGCGTCGGGTCATTCGGTCTCCTCAGGGTGCCGCGGGCCCTCGCCCCGGGCGTCCAGGTATTGTTGCAGGATCAGGCGTGCCGCCGCCGAGTCCAGCTCGCCGCTGTCGCGGCTCGGCCGGCGACCGGCCCCGGCCAGGTGCCGCCCCGCCTCCCACGAGCTCAGCCGCTCGTCCTCGTACGCGACGCGAAGGCCGCTCGCGGCCAACGCCTCCCCGAATGCGCGCGCCCGCCGGGCCTGCGCCCCCTCCGTCCCGTCCATGTTCCGCGGCAACCCGATGACGACCAGCTCCGCCCCCTCCGCGGCGCACAGCCGCTTCACCTCGTCGAGGATCTCCTCCAGGCGGCGGCGCCGGATCGCCGGTCTGGCAAACGCCATGCCGGTTTCGCGGTCGGCCACCGCCACGCCGATGCGCCGCTCCCCGTGATCGAGCGCGACGATCCGGCTCACGGCGATGGGCTCGCCGGAACGTCGGACGCCGATGGGGCGCCGCTGGGCAGGTCGGCGCCCTCCACGCGCACCTCGATGCGCCACTCCATCTCGGGGACCGCCGTCACCCAGCCCGGCCACAGGTCGATCCGCGCCGGCCCGAGGTCGGCCAGCGCCAGGCGGGCCTCCTCGGGCCCGAGGCCGCGGATGCGCGCGATCACCTCGTCCGGGTCGATCCGGGCCGTGGCCAGCCCGGTGACCGTCGCCTCCACCTCGACCCGGTCCTCCTCCAGGAGCCGCGCCTCGCCGATCTCGACCCGGGTCTCCTCGGGCAGCAGCTGGAGGCCGTCGGGAAGGGTCGCCCCGTCGAGGACGAACCGCTGGCGGGCCTCCTCCTCGACCTGGGCACGCTCGACCAGCCAGGCCGACCAGTCGAGCGAGCCGGAGATCGTCGCCTCCGGCTGGTCGCGCGTTCCGACCAGTCCGTCCGGGACCGTGACGACCGGCTCGGGCGCCGCTGCCGGCGGGAGCACGATCTGGTCGGCGGCGCCGGGCATGGCCTCGGACGCGAGGCGTCGCAGCTCATCGGTCAGGGCGGTCGTGGCGGCGTCCAGGTCCGCCTGGGTGAGCTCCGGTCCGCTGTTGTCGGCGCCACCCGTCGTCGGCTCGGGATTGGTCACCGTCGGCCGCGTGTTCTCCGGGAAGCCGCGCAGGCGCGCATCGGTCTCGGCGTCGAGGACCTGGTTGATCGCCTCGGCCGGGACGTTGCCCGCGGCGCCGGGCGCGGCCGCCACCACGGCCACGGCCTCCTCGCCGGCGCGGATGGTCCCCTGCCCCGTCAACCGCCCTCGGGGGACGGTGATCTCGGCCTGCGTCGCGAAGGCCTGCTCGCCCGCGGCCACGTAGCTGCCGGCCGGCACGGTGACCGGGAAGAAGGTCCAGTTGAAGAACACGACCGTCCCCGACGCCGCCTCCTGGACCGTGTAGGTGCCGGACGCGGTGACCTTCGTCTCCGCGGTGACGGTGCCGGAGGCCTGCTGCGGCGCGTCGACGGCGATGGTGTAGGTCGTCGGGCCGATGACCTCCGTCCGCGGCGCGATGGTGATCGTCGCCGCCGGGAGCACCACCGCGCCGACCGCCCCCGCCACCACGACGAAAGCGGCCAGCAGGCCCAGGACCGCGACCAGCGCGGAGCGGCGGGGCGGGGCCGGGCGGGACCGCCGGCGCGGAGACGGCGGCGTGGTGCGTGACGGCGGCGCCGGGCGCGCGCGCACGACCGCGACCGGGCGGGTCTCCTCGCCAACGTCGGCACGCACCAGCGGCGCTGCGGCGAGCGTGGGGGCGGTGTCGTCGTGCCGGTCGCCGCGGACGACGTGGATGGCGGCCTGACGCTGCTCCGGGGCTGGCGGCGCCTCGCCGGGGAGGGCCCGCCGTGCATCGTCGACGTTCGAGTACGCCGCGAGCCCCGCCTCGGCCGCCAGGGAGCGGGTCAGCGCGTCCCCCACCACCGCCAGGTCGCGTCCCTCACCGGCCAGCAGCCGCAGCGCCACCACGCTCGAGGTCGCGCGCGATCGGCCGGGCGCGACCAGGATGACGCGCCCCGGATCCGCGGCGCGGACGCGACGCAGCACGGCCGTGATCTCGTCGTCCGCCTCCAGGTACAGCAGCGTCGGCGTGTCGTCGGTCACAGCCGCATCTCCCGCACCACGCCGCGCATGGCGCGGTCCACGGCCGACGCGCCGGCGTCGATGATCAGGGCCTGGTGGGCCAGGGCCATGGGCGTCACGTCCTGGCGGCTGCCGAGCGTGCCCGTCGCGTCCCGGAGGCCCACGACCTCATCGGTGCGCATGGCGCGCACCTGGGGACGGCGCGCGAACGGCAGGCCTCGCCACCAATCACCCTCGTCCAGGACCTGGCGCACCTGCGGCAGATCCGCGCCACCGCCGCACAGCAGGATCCGACCGGGCAGCAGGTCGTCGCCGGCGAGGTCGCCGATCATCAGCGCCACCCCGTCGCGCCAGATGCGGGCGTCCTCCAGCAGTGTCTCGTGCACCTCGGGGCGCTCGTCGTCCGCCGCAGCCAGCTTGGCCGCCTCGGCATCGGCGAACGAGAGGCCCAGGCGCTCGGCGAGACCCTTGGTGAAGGCGCGACCCCCCAGGGCCAGCATCTTGGTGCCACTGATCCCGCCACCCCGCACCAGGGCCACGTCGGTCGTGCCGCCGCCGATGTCCACGAACACGGCGCCCGCGTCACCGAGCTCGCCCGGATCCAGGCACGTCGCGACCGCGTACGGCTCGGCGATGACGCCCAGCAGCTCCAGGCCGAGGGCGTTGGCGACCGACTGCAGGGCGCCCAGGTGCACCATCGGCGCGAAGGCGTTGAAGACGCTGATCTCGACGTGCGCGCCGGTGAAGCCGATGGGGTTGCTCACCGGGTAGCCGTCGATCGTCATCTCCACGATGGCCGCGTGGACCAGCCGCACCTCGAGCCGATCCACGCCCGACTCCCAGCGGATGCGCTCCTCCGCCTCCCGCAGGGCACGGTCCTGCGCCCGCTTGACCAGTCGCTCGAGCTCGGCGTCGTCCAGGGGACGCGGCGGGTCATCGCGGCGCGTGGCGAGCGTCGAGGTGGTCCCCTTGACCAGCTCCCCCGCGATCCCGATCACCGCGGCCATGGGGCGCCGGCCGGCGGCGTCGCGTGCCTCGTCCAGCGCCGCGCGGCAATTTGCCACCACGCCGTCGATGTCCGTCACCGTCCCCGACTGCATGTGGGCCAGGCCCTGGCGCTGCCGGCCGGCGCCGCGCACCACGCCCACCAGCCGCCCCTCAGGGTCACGCTCGACGGTCAGGATCAGCGCCTTGGCGAACTCCGTGCCGATGTCCAGCGACGCGATCGCGGGGGACGCGCCCCGTCCACGCGCGGCACTCCGCACCCGGTCGGTGACGCGACTCCAGAGGCCCTGAACCGCGGTCACGACCCGCTGGTCAGCGCGACTCGAGCTGCTGGAGCGACTCCAGCGCCAGCCGGGTCGCCTCGTGCAGCGCCGCGTCGAGCCCCGAGGCGTCACGCCCGCCTGCCTGGGCCAGCTCCGGGCGACCGCCGCCGCCGCCGCCGATCAGGGCCGCCGCGCCACGCACGATCGCACCACTGTCGAAGCCCTCGGACGCGAGGTCCCGCGACGCGGCGACCAGCAGCGACGGCTTCTCGTCGGCCACGCCGCCCAGCACGGCCACGAACCGTCCGGTCATGCCCCGGATGTCGTCGACCAGGCCGCGCAGCGCGCCCGCATCGGCGTCGGAATAGCGCTGGACCACGACCTTCGCGCTGCCCGCCTGCTGCGCGTCGTGCAGCGCGCCAGCCGCATCCAGCCGGGTGGTGGCCGCCTTCGGGGCCTTCGCCGCCTTCGCCGCCTTCTCCGCCTCCCGCAACCGGGCCAGGAGCGCCTCCACGCGCTGGGGGACGTTCTCCTCCCGCTCGCCGAGCAGCTGCGCCACGCTGCGCAGCGCCTCCAGTCGGTCCGCCACGAGCTCGGTCGCCGCCTCGCCGGTCACCGCCTCGATGCGCCGCAGCCCGGCGCCGATGCTCGACTCGCCGGTGATCACGAGCTGCCCGATCTGCCCGGTCGAGGCGACGTGGGTGCCGCCGCACAGCTCCTTGCTGTACCCGTCGACCTGGACCACCCGCACCGACTCGGGCACGTACTTCTCGCCGAAGAACATGTCCGCGCCGAGCGCCTGGGCCTGCTGCATCGGCATCCACTCCGGATGCACGGGCGCGTCGCGGCGGATCTGGTGGTTCACCAGGCGCTCGACCTCGCGCAACGCCTCGCGCGGCGTCGCGGACTGTGCCGGGAAGTCGAAGCGCAGGCCCTCCGGGCCGACCCAGGAGCCGGCCTGCTTGGCCTGCTCGCCGAGCACGTCGCGCAGCGCCCGATGCAACAGGTGCGTGCCGGTATGGTTCCGCGCCGCCGCCCAGCGGCGCTTGTCGTTCACCTCGCCGCGCACCGCGTCGCCGGGTCGCAGCTCGCCCTCCACGAACGTGCCCAGGTGGACGATCGCGTCACCGGCGCGCTGCGTGTCCTCGACCCGAAAGCGGCCGCCGACGCCGATCAGCTCGCC
>DASSOH010000074.1:0-8993 GCA_035700865.1 Candidatus Limnocylindria bacterium
TGTCGGACTCGACCTCCACGCGGTGGCCGGCGTGGGTCTCCTCCACGCGCTGCCCGGACAGCTGGCCGTAGGGCGGGAACTCCGAGACGTCGAAGTAGATCGTGCCGTCGACCTCGTAGGCGAGGCCCTTCTCCACCAGCCGCGCGGTGAGCGCCACCATTTCCTCGATGTGCTCGGTCGCCTTCGGCATCACGTCCGCGGGCAGGATGTTGAGGAGCGCCTCGTCCTCCAGCCAGGCATCGGGGTAGTACTGCGCGATCTCGGCCGGCGTCTTCCCCTCGGTCTCGGCCGCGCGCTCGATCTTGTCCTCGCCCTCGATGGCGTCGAGCTGGTCGTCGCGCATGTGGCCGACATCGGTGATGTTCTTGACGTAGCGGACCTCGTAGCCCAGGTACTCGAGCGTGCGGTGCAGCAGGTCGCCGAACAGGTAGGTCCGCAGGTTGCCGATGTGCGCGTACTTGTAGACCGTGCTGCCGCAGGTGTAGATGCCGACCCTGCCGGGCTCGATCGGCTCGAGCGGCTCGGTTCGCCGCGTCAGCGAGTTGTGCAGCATCACCTGCGGAAGGTCGTTCGCCATGGGAGCCGCATTGTACCGATGCGGGTTGGTGGCGGCCGACCGTCGATCCGGACATCCGACGGCCATCTGCACCAGCCACGCACTAGGATGGGCCGATGCCGGAGCGCGACGCCACCCACACCTACCCGGTCACCCTCGGCGAGGAGCCCCGCTTCTGTCCGGCGTGCGGCGAGCGGGTCGAGCCGCGAGTGCTGGAGGCCGACCACCACCCTCGGCTCGTCTGTCCGAACGGGCATGTCACCTGGCGCAACCCGCGGATCGTGGTCGGGACGCTGCCGGTCGAGGGCGGCCGCGTCTTCCTGGCGCGGCGGGGGATCGAGCCGGCCCTCGGACGCTGGAGCTACCCGGGCGGCTTCCTGGAGGTCGGCGAGGCGACGCAGGAGGGCGCGCGGCGCGAGACGGAGGAGGAGACCGAGCTGCGGATCGAGGTCGGGCGGCTCATCGGCGTGTACTCCCGCCCTTCGGCGGCCGTCGTGACCATCATCTACGAGGCCACCGTGGTCGGCGGGCGTCCGGAGCCCGCGGCGGAGACCACGGAGGTGCGGGACTTCGGACCGGACGACATTCCCTGGGACGAGCTGGCGTTCACGACCACCGAGTCGGCGCTGCGCGACTGGGTGGCATCCCTGCCGGGCCGCGGTCCACGATTCCAGCCCGAGCTCTACGTCACCGGCGACGAGTCGTAGCGCAGCACCTCGCCGCGGACGGGGACGGACACGCCCACGACCCATCCGTAGCCGATGGTCGCCGCCAGCAGGGCCAGCGACGTGACGAGGTCGACCTCGTCCACGCCGATGGCGATCCCGACGCGGCTTCCCACCAGGCTCCAGGCGAGGATCGCGACGCAGACCGCGGCGGTTGCCAGCGTGGCGCGAACGGTGAAGAAGCGACCGAAGAAGTAGGCGAAGGCCATCCCGACGCCGGCGCCGGCCAGCTGGACCAGCCCCAGGCCCAGCACCAGGGCTTCGCTGGTCGACGTGCGCGCGCCCTCGGGACCGATGCTCCCCAGCGCCTGCACCGGCGCCATCGGGCCGCCGGTCGGGAGGCTGAGCAGCATGGCCACCGCGATCCAGACATAGGCTCCCGCCAGGCCGGCCACGAACCCGCGGTAGGCCAGACGGAGACCGTTCACTTCGGTCACGCGCCGATGCTAGGCGGCGAGCCTTCGACCACGAACCGGACCGAAGTCCGGGTGCGCGGGGTACGCGCGCCGGGCCCGGCGTTTGCGCCGGAGCGCATGCAACGGAGAACGAGGCGTGCTGGTTTGCGGTGGAGCGCACCGATCCGGGACGGGCGCGGCCGCGTTTGCACCCCAGTGCAAATCGGACCGGTGTTGGCGCCGCTGCTTCTCAGTTACGTGCGCCCCAGCGCAAATCGGATCGCTGTTCGCGCCGGTGCTTCCCAGTTACGTGCGCCCGAGCGCAAATGCGCCCGCAGCGGCTATGCCTCGAAGCGGCGGAAGACCGCGACCGCGTTCTGGCCGCCGAACCCGAAGCCGTTGATCATCGCAACGTTCACCGGCATGCGGCGGGCGACGTTCGGCACGTAGTCCAGGTCGCAGGCGGGATCCGGCGTCTCGAGGTTGATGGTCGGCGGCACGATGCCGTCGCGGATGGCGAGGATGGCCTGCAGGCCGGACACCGCACCGGCCGCGCCGAGGGTGTGGCCGACCATGCTCTTGTTGCTGCTGATCGCAAGCCGCCCGGCATGCTCCCCGAAGGCGGCGTGGATGGCCTTGGTCTCGGTGGCGTCGTTGAGTGGCGTGGAGGTCCCGTGCGCGACCACGTGGTCCACCTGCGACGGCTCCAGCCCGGCGTCGCGCAGGGCGCGTTGCATGGCCAGGGTCGCGCCGAAGCCCGCGGGGTCGGGAGCGGAGATGTGGAACGCGTCGCCGGTCAGCGCCCCACCCGCCACCTCGGCGAGCACCGTCGCACCGCGCGCGGCCGCATGCGCGGCGGACTCGACCACCACCACGCCCGCGGCCTCGCCGAAGACGAAGCCGTCGCGGTTGGCGTCGAAGGGCCGAGAGGCACGGGCCGGGTCGTCGTTGCGCTTCGAGAGCGCGCCCATGTTGGCGAGGGCCGCGAAGCTGACCGGCATGATCGCGCTCTCGGTGCCGCCGGCGATCACCTCGTCCACCTCGTCGCGCTCGATGAGGCGCTGCGCCTCGACGAAGGCCTGGACGCCGGAGGCGCACGCCGCGACGCTGGTGATGACCGGCCCGCGGATGCCGTTCTGGATGCTGACCTGGCAAGCGGCCATGGACGGCGACATCATCGGCACCATGAAGGGGCTGACCCGATCCGGGCCGCGCTGGAGGTAGGTCGTCTCGCCGACGGCGACCTCCTGGAGGCCGCCACCGCCCGTGTTGATGACCACCGCCACGTCGTCGCGGTTGTGGTCCCCGATCTGCACGCCGCTGTCGTCGATCGCCTGACGCGCCGCGGCCACGGCCAGCTGCGCGAATCGGCTCATCCGACGCGCCTGCTTGAACTCGATCCAGTCCCTCGGCTCGAAGTCCTTCACCTCGGCCGCGATCCGGACCTCGAGCGCTGAGGCGTCGAAGGCGGCGATGTCGGCGACGCCGGAGACGCCATCGGTCAGGTTCTGCCAGAAGGTCGCGACGTCGTTGCCGATGGGCGTGATGGCGCCCATGCCGGTGACCACGGCACGGCGGCCGGGGTCGCGGGATGCTCGGGTGCTCGTCATGGTGGCGTCTCTCCCCAGGACCGGGTGCGCGGCCCTACTCCTCGAAGCGGCGCAGGATGACCGTGCTGTTGTGCCCGCCCAGGCCCATCGAGTTCGAGAGGGCCACGCGGACGTCCGCGGCTCGCGCCTCGTTCGGGACGTAGTCCAGCGTCAGCTCGGGGTCGGGGTGGCGGTAGTTGATGGTGGGCGGGATGCAGCCGGTCTCCAGGACCTTGACGCAGGCGAAGCCCTCGATCGCGCCTGCGGCGCCCATGGCGTGCCCGGTCATCGACTTCGTGCTCGACACCGCCAGCCGGTCGGCGTGCTCGCCAAAGACGTCGCGGATCGCCATCGTCTCGTATCGGTCGTTCAGCGGCGTGCTGGTGCCGTGGGCGTTGATGTAGTCGACCGCCTCCGGACCGATGCCGGCGCGCGCCAGCGCGGCCCGCATGGCGCGCTGGTTGCCCTCGCCGCGCTCGGCCGGGGCCGCCATGTCGTACGCGTCTGCCGACGAGCCGTAGCCGATGACCTCGGCGATGGGCCGCGCGCCGCGCGCCCGCGCGTGCTCGAGCTCCTCGAGGACCAGGACGGCGGAACCCTCCGCGACCACGAAGCCGTCGCGGGTCGCGTCGAACGGTCGGGAGGCCATCTTCGGGTCGTAGGCGCCGGTGTCCGGATCCTTCGGCGTGCCCAGGGCGCGCATCTGGCCGAAGCCGGCGAAGGCCAGCGGCACCAGCGGCGCCTCGGTGCCGGCGCCGAGCATCACGTCGGCCTGGCCGCGCACGATGGCCTCCATCGCCTCACCGATGGCGTGGCCGCCGGTCGCACAGGCACTGACGACCGCCATGTTGGGCCCGCGGATGCCGTACTGGATCGCGACCTGGCCGGACGGCGAGTCGGGGAGCATGTGCGGCAGCAGGAAGGGCGAGACCCGGCGAGGGCCTCGCTCGACCAGCGTCATCTGGCCCTCGAGCAGCATCCCGATCCCGCCGATGCCCGTCCCGAACACCATCCCGAAGCGGTCCCGGTCGACGTCGCCGACGCGTCCGTCGTCGCCCAGCAGGCCGGCGTGGCGCAGTGCCTCGCCGGTTGCGGCAACGGCGAAATGCGTGCATCGGTCGTGGCGACGGGCGTCCTTGGCGTCCATGTACTGCGTGGCGTCGAAGCCCCTCACCTCGCCGGCGACCTTCACCTCGAACGGCGACGTGTCGAACAGGGTGATCTCGTCGATCCCGGACCGGCCGGAGACGAGGGCGTCCCAGGTGGCATCGGCACCGATCCCGACCGGTGAGACGACGCCGTAGCCGGTGACGACCGCGCGGCGGCCGCTCACGCGGGGTTCTCGCGCAGGCTCTGCAGCCAGGCCGCCGGGTTCACGCCGTCCAGCTGGTGCGTCACGGCCTCCGGGCTGATGCGCCGGATCAGGCCCGACAGGACGCGCCCCGGACCCACCTCCACGAAGTCGGTCACGCCCGACCCGGCCATGCGCCGCACGGTGGCGGTCCACTGCACGCCGTGGACGAGGTGCTCACGCAGCTCCAGGCGGAGGCCGTCGGCGGTGTCGATGAAGCTGGCGTGGACGTTGCCGAGCATCGGGATCTGCGGGTCGCGGAACGGGACGCGGGCCAGGATGCGGCCGAACTCGTCGCGCGCGCGACGCATGAGCGGCGAGTGGCTGGCCACGCTGACGGTGAGCCGAACCGCCTTGCGGGCGCCGACCGTCTTGCTCATCTCCAGCGCGAAGACCAGGGCCGGGATGACGCCGGAGAGGACGATCTGCCCCGGAGCGTTCGCATTGGCGACCGAGATCTCCCCGTGCTCGCGGGCCTGCTCGACCACCTCGTGCACCTGCTCGTCCGACAGGCCGATGACGGCGCCCATGCCACCGGCGATGCCCTTCTCCTGCATGATCCGGCCGCGCTCGCGAACGAGGTGCAGGGCATCGGTGTAGTCCAGGGCGTTCGCGGCGACCGCGGCGGCGTACTGGCCGGCGGAGTGGCCGGCGACGGCCATCGGGACGAGGTCGATGCCCGCCTGGCGCGCCTCCTCGCGCATGGCGTCGAGGTAGGCCACGCTCGTCGCGAGGATGGCCGGCTGGGCGTTGACCGTCTGGTCGAGCTCCTCCGCCGGCCCCTCCAGGATCATGCGCGACAGCGGGATGCCGAGCGCCTGGTCGGCGCGCTCGAAGGCCGCCGCCGCCGCGGGGGAGCGCGCGATGAGGTCGGCGCCCATGCCCACGTACTGCGAGCCCTGGCCGGGGAAGACGAAGGCGATCGTGCGGGCGCGAGGAGCGCCGGGCGCGTCGGTTGGGTGCGTCACGTTGGTCGTCATGAGGGAGAAGTTGGCCGCGCGAGTATAGCCGAGCGCGCTCGGCGAACCCATCCGGCGCACTCGGCGTGCCACGCCCCTCGATCGGCGGGCCGGGACGTTCAGCCCTTGACCCGACCGCTCCGAGCGGCGACCGTGACCGCCTGCAGCGAGGGTGGCACGTGGCGACCGAACGCCGGCTGACGAGCGTCGGCGAGCCACTGCGGCTCGCACCGGAGGACCGTGCCACCAACCTGGTCGACCTGGTCCACCGCAGCGTGCTGCGGCACGGGCCGAAGGTCGCGCTGACATGGAAGGCGGGCCGTCGCCGGCGTGCCCGGGACGCGGCCGAGCCGGGCGCGTCGGGGTGGCGCAGCGTCTCGTTCGACGAGCTGTGGCGCTGGGTCGAACGCGTCGCGCATGCCTTCGACGCGTGGGGCATGCGCCCCGGTGACCGGGTCGTCATCGTCAGCCGGTCGCGGCCGGAGTGGCTCGTGGCCGACCTGGCGGCCCTGTCGCTGGGTGCCGTGACGTGCCCCGTCTACCACGCGGAGCGCGACCAGCGCATCGGCTTCATCCTGGGCAACACCGGTGCGCGCTTCGCCATCGTCGAGACCGAGCAGCTGGCGCGTCGCGTGCGTGCCGCCGGTGAGGGGCGACCGCTCGAGAAGGTCGCCGTGTTCGACCCTCCGGGCGAGCAGTCGGAGGGCGTGACCGCCTTCGAGGAGCTGGTGGCCGCCGTGGACGGCGTGGGCGACGACTGGCCACGGGAGTGGGAGGCGCGCTGGCGCGGCCTGACCCGGGAGGACGTGGCGACCGTGGTCCACACCTCGGGCACCACCGACGACCCGAAGGGCGCCATCCTCAGCCACGGCAACCTGGTGGCGGTGTGCGAGTCGTCGCCGCAGGCGCTGCCGTTCCTGGAATCGGACATCGCGATGTCCGTGCTCCCGCTGAGCCACATCGCCGAGCGGGCCGGCGGCCAGTTCGTCCCGCTCGGCATCGGCGCGTCGGTGACGTTCGCGGAGCCGATCATCGAGCGCTGGCCGCAGAACCTGGTCGAGGTGCGGCCGACGGCCATGGTCACCATCCCGCAGTTCTTCTCGAAGATGTACCGGCGCCTCGTCGACGCGGTGGAGGCCGGGCCGGCGTGGCGACGGCCGGTGTTCGCGTGGGCCACCGGCCTCGGCGTCCAGCGCTACGCCAACCACCTGGCCGGACGCCGCGACTCGCCGTGGCTGCGCCTCCAGCTGTGGTTCGCCGGCCGCCTGGTGTTCCGACCGCTCAAGCAGCGGGTCGGCGGACGGCTCCGCTTCTTCCTGTGCGGGGCCGCGCCGCTCAACCCGGAGATCGGGGAGCTGTTCTACGCCATGGACATGCTGATCCTGGAGGCGTACGGGTTGACCGAGACCGCCTCGGCCATCTGCATGAACACGCCCGCCAACTTCCGGTTCGGGACGGTCGGCACGCCGTTCGCCGAGATGGAGATCCGGCTGGACGCCGAGACGGGGGAGGTGCTGATCCGCGGCCCGCAGGTCTTCCAGGGCTACCTCAACCTGCCCGACGAGACGGCGCAGGCGCTGGATGCCGATGGCTGGTTCCACACCGGCGACGTGGGGGAGCTCGACGCCGAGGGTCGCCTGACGATCACGGACCGCATCAAGAACATCCTGGTGCTGCAGAACGGGAAGAAGGTGATGCCCGGTCCCATGGAGAACGCCCTCGGCGCGTCGCCCTTTATCGAGCAGTGCGTCATCCTGGGCGACCACCACGTCCAGACCGGGGTCCTGGTGGTGCCCGATGCGGCCTACCTCGCCACCTGGGCCGCGAAGCACGGGGTCGCCGGCGGCGACCTGGCCACGCTGGCGGCCGACCCGGCGGTCGTCGACCTCATCGAGGCGGAGGTCAGGCGCCTGCTGGGTGACTTCCCGGCCTGGGAGCGGCCTCGTCGCGTCGCCGTCCTGCCCCGCCCGTTCACCGAGGAGGACGACGAGCTGAGCCTGACCCGCAAGCCCAAGCGACGGGTGATCGTGGAGCACTTCCCCGAGGAGGTGTCGCGGCTGTGGGAGGGCGAGCAGCCCGGGCCGTGAGCGCGGCGCGGGGCCGGATCAGTCGCGGACGGCGAAGCGCTCGACCACCTCGGCGAGGACCGGCAGCCCGAAGGCGATGGCGCTGACCGGCACACGCTCGTCGTGGCCGTGGAAGAGGGAGAGGAACGGCACGTCGGGCGCCAGCTGCAGCGGCGCGAAGCCGTAGCAGGGGATGCCCAGGGTGGCGAGGGCCTTCGCATCGGTGCCGGGTGTGATCATCATCGGCACGGAGGTGGCGTCCGGATCGGCTCGACGCAGGGCGTCGTGCATGAGGGTCACGATCTCCGCGTCGGGATCGCACTCGACCGATGGCAGCTGGACCACCGGCTCTACCGTCGCCAGGTCGCCGACGACCGCCTGGAGGTGGCGCAGGAATGCGTCCTGGTCGGTTCCCGGAAGGGTCCGCACGTCCACCTCCGCCTCGCCGGCGCTGGGGATGACATTGACCTTCTTGCCGGCCCGGATGACGTTCGGCGTGACGGTGTCGCGCAGCATGGCCTCGATGGAGCGGCGCAGCACCGGGTCCTCCACCAGCGCCTCCAGGCGCGCCGATGCGCCCGCCGGATCGTGCTCGACCGCGGCCGCCACCTCGTCCAGGCCCAGTGACGCCAGGAACGCGCCGACCACCGGATGCACCCGCGCGGGGCGCTGCCGCTGGTCGTCGACCAGGGCGGTGACCGCGGCCGCCAGCTTGGTTGCGGCGTTGTCCGAGTGGGGCATGGAGCCATGCCCCGGCGTCCCGGTCGAGCGCAGCCGCGTCCAGGCGATGCCCTTCTCCGCGACCTGCACGGTGTAGAACCGCCGCCCGCCGATCGTCATCGAGTAGCCGCCGACCTCGTTGATGGCGGCGGCGGCCCGCCGACCGTCGGCATCGGCGAAGAGGTCCGGTCGTTGCTCGACCATGGCGCGGGCACCGTGCTCGCCGCCCGCCTCCTCGTCCGCCACCGTCGCGAAGATGACGTCGCGGCGCAGCGATGCGCCGGAGCGGGCCAGCGCCAGCATGACGGCCAGCTCCATGGCGACCATGTTCTTCATGTCGACCGCGCCGCGACCCCACACGACCCCGTCCACCAACTCGGCCCCGAACGGGTCGCGGGTCCACGCCTCGGCGTCGACCGGCACCACGTCGATGTGGCTGAGCAGGATCAGCGGCGGCTCGGTCGCCGGTCCGTCGGCACGCAGCCGGGCCACGCACGACCCGCGACCCGCCGAGGTCGGCTCGAGGACCTCCGCCTCGATCCCCGCGTCGCGCAGCACGTCCGCGCAGTACGTGGCGGCGGCCGTCTCGCCACCGGCCGGATCGCGACCGGCGGCGACATCGGCGCCGCCCG
>DASSOH010000075.1:0-6755 GCA_035700865.1 Candidatus Limnocylindria bacterium
CTCGACGTGCAGGACGTCGCCGACGCGTGGATCGGTTCCCAGCCAGTCGCGCGCGGCCGTCACCCCGGCCTCGTCGGCCAGGAGGTCGATCCGCAGCAGCGCCGTGGCGCGCAGCGATCGCTCGATCTCGTCGATGCGACCCGCGCGCAGCAGCCGGCCGTGGTCGATGATCGCCACGCCGGTGCACATCTCGCCGAGCTCGGGGAGGATGTGGCTGCTGACCAGGATGGTCTTGCCCATGGCGCGCAGCTCGCGCAGGATCTCGCGCATCTCCACGCGGGCACGGGGGTCCAGGCCGGAGGCCGGCTCGTCCAGGATGAGCAGCGCCGGGTCGTGCACCAGCGTGTGCGCCAGGCACAGCCGCTGCCGCATGCCGCGCGAGAGGCTCTCCACGTACGCCTCGCGCTTGTCGCTGAGCCCGACGATCTCGAGCAGCTCGCCGATCATGGCCACGCGGCGATTGGCCGGCACGCCGTAGCAGCGCGCGAAGAAATCGAGGTACTCCCAGACCCGCAGGTCGTCGTAGACGCCGTAGAAGTCGGGCATGTAGCCGATGCGCCGGCGCACCTCGAGCGGGTCCGCATCGACCGGGATGCCGGTCACGTACGCCTCACCGGCGGTGGGGGCCAGGAGGGTGGCGAGGATCTTCATGGTGGTCGTCTTGCCGGCGCCGTTGGGCCCCACCAGGCCGTAGATCTCGCCCGGGCCGACGACCAGGTCGACGCCCGCCACCGCGAGCTGGTCGCCGTAGCGCTTGACGAGGCCGCGGGTCTCGACGACGGGGGTCACCGGTCCAGCACTCCGGAGACCTCGGCCGAGACGAAGAACGAGTTCTGGCCGAAGGCCTGGTCGGCGGTGCCGGTGATGCGCAGGCGGATGCGGCCGGCGTCGGTGATGACGGTGGCGGGATCGTCGATGGTGTACCGGCTCTGCTGGTCGAGGTTGCCGAGCAGGGTCCACGTGCCGGTGGACGGGTCGAGCACCTCGAACGTGTAGCCGCTGGGCCAGAAGCCGCCGAAGCCACCACCGTCCTGCACCATCATCCCGGGGTCTGGCGCGGCGATCAGCTCGACCTCGTCCACGGACATGCCGGAGGCCTCCAGTGGCAGGCTCACGTCGAAGACGGCCGACCCCTGCCCGATGAGGATGCTCCCCGGCGAGGGAACCGAGGCGTCCCCCTCGGTCGACACGAGCGAGACGCCCATCATGCCCGGCCCGATGGTGATCTCGCCCGTTCCGATGGCCGGGCGCACGGTGACGACCTCCACCGACTGCGCGTACTGCTGGGCCTCGACGCCCTCGACCGTCACGGGCAGCGGGCCGGGGGAGGCGCTCCAACCGATCAGATATGGCCCGCGGCCCGTGCTCGGCAGGTCCGTGCCGGGCGGCATGAAGGCGCCGTACCCGACCAGCGCGTCGATGATGCTGCGTCGCGCCGCGATCTCGCGCTGATCGGGATTCGCCGGGTCGAAGCCGCCGAAGCCGTACACCTGGTCCGACGCGGACGACGCGTTGAAGTTCGACCCGGTCACCTCGAACGTGCCGCTCTCGCCCGGCGCGAGGTCCCCGACCATCTCCCCGCCGCTGCGCGAGATGTACGCGACGTCCTCCAGCGGCTCGTCGCCGACGTTGGTGACGACGCCGACCAGGTCCTCGCCGTCGCGCTGCCACTCGACGCTGAGGGTCGCCTCGTGCTCGGTGACCGCGTCGGCGCGGACCGACTCGAAGCCGAAGACGCCGACGGCCAGGTCACGCATCCGCGCGGGGTCGCCCTGCTCGACCACGACGTCGGCGCGGTTCTGCGGCGTGGGCTGGAAGTTCGAGGTGTTGAGCAGACCGAGCAGCGCGTCCGCGTCGACGCGGACGTCGTACGTGGCCCGATCGGGCGAGAAGACGCCGGCGTAGGTCTCGACGTTCGCGGCCGTTCCGGCGGTCGAGGCGCGGATGATGGCCACCTGGTTCACGATGATCGAGCTGCCCTTCATGGCCGAGCCGATGCCGTAGGAGGTCGCGCTGAAGAGGACGACCAGCACCGGTGCCGTGATCCAGGCGAGCTCGCGCCGGTCGAGCCGGCGCAGCACGAGGTAGTTGACCGGGCCGATCAGCAGGATGTAGGCGACGACGACCAACAGCAGCAGCTCGACCGGTGGAACCTCGAGCGACGGCAGGTTGCCGAGGGCCTGGCTCATGGAGTTCGCCATCTCCTCGCGCGGCGGCATGCCGCTGCCGAAGTACTGCTCCCACAGCGCGTTCGACGGGAGCAGCCGGCCCCACAGGGCGGGACCCTCGGTCCAGCCGCGGAACGGCTCGCTGGCCAGGTCGGCACCCAGCAGGATCACGCGGCCGGCGCCGACGTCACGCATCGACACCAGCGTGGTGCCCTCGCCGTCCAGCACCAGCTGCCGGGCATCGGCGCGGGGCGTGCCGGACGAGACGGTCGCCGTCGCCACGGGCGGCTCGCTGCCGCCTGACCACGCGGCCAGCGCGTCGAGCGCGACGCCGTCGACCGCGGTGAGCGATTCCAGGGGGAGCAGGTCGGCGAACGCATCGGTTCGTGCCTGCCAGTCGGGCCCACCGACAACCACGAGCTGGCCGCCCTCGGCGACCCAGCTGGCGATGCTGCGACGCTGGTCCTCGGTCAGGACGCTGCTGTCGCCGGCCCAGACGATCCCGGAGAGGCCCCGCAGTGGCTCCAGGCGGTCCGGGATGTCCGCCACGCCGATGCTGATCGGCTCGGGCGATCCCGGGCCGCTGGCCGCCGGCAGCTGCGGTCGCAGCGTGCCCGCACCATCGCCGACGATGGCGACCTGGTCGCCGGTCTGCTCGAAGACGCGCACCTCCACGGTCGCCTCGACCGTGCCGTTGGGCTCCTCGTAGCGCACGGTGACGCGGCGCTGGAACGCCTCCGGCGCCACGTACAGGGTGACCTCCTTGCGGGCGCCGGCGGGCATCTCCACGAAGCGGCGCACCACGGAGTCCTCGCCCTCCGCCTCCAGGTAACCCTCCGTCGGCTCGCCCTCGTTGACCAGGGTGACGGCGATGGCCGCCCAGCCGCCGACCTCGTACCGCCCGCCCAGCAGCGGCCGCGCCTCCATGGAGATGGAGCTGGCGGCGAGGACCGGCAGCGGCAGGGCAGCGAGCAGCAGCGTCAGCGCGGCGAGCACGGAGGCGGCCACGCTGGCGCGCGGATGGCGCGGGTTGGGACGGACGGTGGGCGGGTGGGACATCGGCCCTGGTTGCGCTCTCCCCTGGTCGAGCTCGGTTCCCCGGTAGACGCGCCGGGCCGTGTCGGAGTTGCACGGCTTGCTCGGTC
This sequence comes from Candidatus Limnocylindria bacterium, assembly GCA_035700865.1. GTDB lineage: Bacteria > Chloroflexota > Limnocylindria > QHBO01 > QHBO01 > JACDBZ01. The sequence goes on from DASSOH010000075.1 coordinate 3,314, forward strand.
GGCCGAGTGTACGGGAGCCGATCGGTCGGGTGCTAGAGTGCACCCGCTGCGCATGACCGATCCCACCGCCCCGTCCGAGCTCGGCCTCCACCTGGAGCGCCAGATGCGCGCCCAGGAGCGTCAGCTGGTCTGGGCCAGGTTCGGCACTCTCGTGGTCGCCGCCCTCGCGCTGCTCCTGCTGGCGCCCGACCTGCCCGCGCTCCCGGTGCTGCTCGGCGTGCTCGTGGCGGAGGCGTTGTACACGGCCGGCGTGCCGTTCCTGGTGTCGCGCTTCCCGGCCCGGGAGGTGGGGATCGTCAGCACGGCGGTCGACATGGCTGCCGTCACCGTCGCCGCGTACGCCGCCTCGAACGCGCTCGACATCTACCTCTTCTACGGCCTGGTCATCCTGGGCACGGCGCTGCGCTTCGGCTTCGGGGCCGCGGTCTGGTCGGCGGTGATCATGAGCGGCCTCTACGCCGTGGTGGTCGTCATCGGCAGCGACGCGGGGGCCATGGTTCGCGAGCTGCTCCCAACGCGCGTGGCCTTCCTGCTCGGCTTCGGCCTGGTCGCCGGCCTGTTCAGCCGCATCCTCATCGGCCGCGCCACCGAGAACGCCAGGCTCCAGCAACGGCTGGCGGAGGAGGAGCGGGACCGCGAGCGTCGGGCGGAGGCCGAGCTGCTGGCGCGGATCGGGCGCGACGCCGCGGCCTCGCTCGACCGCTCCGCGACGCATCGAGCCGTGGTCGAGGGCGCGGCACCGGTGCTCGGCGACGCGACGCTCCTGCTCGCCGTGGACGACGCCACGCGCCGGCTCACGGTGGAGGCGGCCGATGGGCCTGATGCGGCCCTGGTCACGGCGTGGCGGCAGGGCCTGGAGGCGCGACGCCCGCGCGTGGGCGAGGGGATCGCCGGCGCGGTGGCAGCCACGGCGGCGAGCCGGGCGGGCGCGGCCGACGAGGCGACCGGGGATCCCGACGCGCTGCGGGCCGCCGGCGCCGCGTGGATGTACGCCACGCCGATCCTGGCCGGCGGGCGCCTGCTGGGCGTGCTGGCCACGGCCAGCCGCGAGGCACCGCCGGACGGACGCGTCGCGCGCCTGGCCGACTCGGTCGCCGAGCGCGCCGGACCGGCCGTGCAGAACGCCGAGCTGTGGGCCGACCTGCAGCGGCGGATGGCGGCGGAGCAGGCCGCGCAGCGCGTGAAGGACGACTTCCTCTCGATCGTCAGCCACGAGCTGCGGACGCCGCTCACCAGCATCCAGGGCTACTCGCAGCTGCTGGAGGGCCGGCTGGCCGGCGAACGCGACGCCGGCGCCAAGGAGCTGGCGCACCTGCGCGTGATCCGATCGCAGGTGAGCCGCATGCGCCGCCTGGTGGACGACCTGCTGGACGTCAGCCGGATCGATCGGCGCGGCGGCGTGAGCATCGAGACGGCCGACTTCGACATGGCCGAGGAGGTGCGCGACGCGGTGGCGCGTGCCGGCCGCGAGCATCCCGATCGGTCCATCGAGATCACGGCGCCCGAGACGCTGCCCGTCCACGCGGACCGAGACCGGATCGACCAGGTCCTGGGCAACCTGATCGAGAACGCGGTGAAGTACTCGCCGGACGGCGGACCGATCCGGGTCGAGTGCGAGCGCCGCGGCGGGGAGGTCGAGGTGCGCGTGACGGACGAGGGCATCGGGATCCCGCCCGAGCACCGCGACCACGTCTTCGAGCGCTTCTACCAGGCCGACGGCGGCGCCGGTGGTCGCCGCTTCGGCGGGCTGGGCCTGGGCCTCTACATCACGCGTGCCATCGTCGACGCCCACGGCGGCCGCATCTGGGCGGCCGCCAATCCCGATGGGCCCGGATCGGTCTTCGGGTTCCGCATGCCGCGCATCGCGATGGAGCCGGCGACGCCCGGGATCGTGCCGACCGGCGAGCCGCCGGCGTTCGTCCTCCGCCACCGCGACGGCCGCGACGTCTGACGCTTCAGCGCCCCGGAACGGTCTCCAGGACACCGGTGATCAGCGCGTAGAGCAGCGCCGCCTCCGTGTGCATACGGTTCTCGGCCTGCGGCCAGACGCGCGACGCGGGACCGTCGATCACCGCGTCGGTGACCTCCTCGTTGCGATGGGCCGGCAGGCAGTGCAGGAAGATCGCGCCGGGGCGGGCCCGCGCCATGAGCTCGTCGTCCACGGTGTAGCCGGCGAAGGCCGCGCGCCGCGCCTCCTGCTCCGCCTCGTGGCCCATCGAGGTCCACACGTCGGCGTAGATGGCGTCCGCGCCGTCGGCGGCGACCGCGGGGTCGTCGGTGAGGACGATCGAGCCGCCCGTCGTCGCGGCCAGCGCCCGCGCGCGCTCCACGATCGCTGGATCGGGACGGTAGCCGTCGGGCGTCGCGACGCGCAGCTCGAACCCGGTGAGTGCCGCGCCCTGAATCAGCGAGGCGCACACGTTGTCGCCGTCGCCGACGAAGGCGACCCGAAGGCCGTCGAGCGTGCCGAACTCCTCGCGCAGGGTCAGCAGGTCGGCGAGCGCCTGGCAGGGGTGGTGCTCATCGGTGAGCGCGTTGACGACCGGGATGCTCGCGAACTCGGCCAGCTCCTCGACCGATGCCTGGCTGAAGGTGCGGATGGTGATGGCGTCGAGGTAGCGCGACAGGGTGCGCGCGGTGTCGCCGATCGTCTCGCCGCGACCCAGCTGCAGCTCGTCCGGACGCAGCGCGATCGGCAGCATCCCAAGCCGCCACGCGGCGGCCTCGAAGCTGACCCGCGTCCGCGTCGACGGCTTGTGGAAGATCATGCCGACCTTGCCGCCGGCCAGCGAACCGGTGTGCAGCTTGGGATCGGTCTTCATGGCCGTCGACAGGTCGAGCAGGGCGCGGAGCGCATCGGGCTCGAACGCGTCCAGGGTCAGGAAATCGCTCGGCGCATGCAGGCGCGCCGGCGGGGGAGTCAGCGAAGCGGTCACGCGCGTCTCCTGTTCGCCGATGGCGGCCGACGCGTCCGTGCGTGGCCTGCCTCCGAGGATCGGCAGGGACCGTGGGCGGTCCAGTGCCGGATGGCCCGCCCGGATCGGTCCATTCCGTTCGCGCGCGATGGCTAGGCTGGCGCCATGACCGATGCGCCAGGCGTGGATCGCCAGCGACTCGCGGCCATGGCCGCCGCCCACGGCCTGGAGCTGCTGGGCGTGGCCCGTGCGGATTCGCAGCCCGAGGACCGTCGGCGGATGGAACGCGCCGTAGCCGAGGGCCGGATGGGACGCATGGGCTGGATGGGCGGCACGCGACCCGAGGTGGCGACCGACCCGGCGCGGCTGGACCCGGAGGCGCGCTCGGTCATCGTGGTCGCGGCGCCGTACGTGGGCGAGGAGCGCGGGACGTGGGATCCGGAGCCGGACGCCGTGCGGTCGGCCCTGCTAAAGGCGCTCGGGTCGCTGGACGGGCCGGGGCCGCGCGGGCGAGTGGCGCGGTACGC
>DASSOH010000076.1:0-23923 GCA_035700865.1 Candidatus Limnocylindria bacterium
GCCGCCGGTCACGCGCATCAGGTAGAAGTGGACGGTCTTATGGAACCGGGTGGTTCCGCGGACGAAGAAGTACCGAATGGCCCGTATCGGCTGCTCCAGCTGGACCTCGAGCCCGGTCTCCTCGCGCGTCTCGCGCAGCGCGGTCTCCTCCAGCGTCTCGCCCGAGTCGGGCGTCCCCTTGGGCAGTGCCCACAGCGGTGGTGAGCGCCGGTGGACGAGCACGACCTCCAGGCCGGAGGGGGCTCGGCGGTAGACGACGCCGCCGGCCGAGGTGGCGCGGGCGGATCGCAGGACGGGCACGCGGGCCTACGCGCGGCGAGCGCGCGGCAGCCCGAAGGGGTGAGCTGGGCGACGCGCCGGACGGTGCGAGGCACGTCCGACGGCCGGGAAGCGGAAGCCGCTCAGGTGGGTACGGAGCGCACCGACGGTGGCACCCGACTCCCGACGTCGCGCGCGGTGGTACACCGTGCGCTCCCGCGCCAGGCCGAGGCGGGGGCGCAGGACGCTGCGACGACCCGAACCGAAGTCGATGGATGGGTGGGAGACGAAGCGGGCCACCAGACTCACTCGCATGTGGCGCATTGTACGCCGGGCGGTAGGCCGCGCAAGGCCGATCCGACCCCTCCCGTGGCGGTGCGTGACGCTGCCCGTCCGGGCCGATGCCTGGGCTTGATCACAGCGCACCGCAGTGCCGGATCTCGTGCGGTGTGATTCCTCGCAGGCATCGCGCGGCGCGCCCCGCGGCCCTGGCGCGCACGGTGATCAGCCGGGGGCATCACGGCCGCGTACGGCCACGAGCGACCGATACAGCGCCTCGGTCTGCTCGAGGCGCCGCTCGATGGCGAACCGTTCGGCGCCCGCCCGCGCGTGCACCGCGCAGGCCGATCGAGCCGCGTCGTCGGTGGCGAGCCACGCGATCGCCTGCGCGAGCCGGGAGGCGCGTCGCTGCGGGTCATCGGCCGTGACGATGCGACCGTCGATCCCGTCGCGGACCGAGTCCCGCACGCCCGGACCGTCGAGCGCGACCGCCGGCAGCCCGACGCTCATCGCCTCCGCGAGCACCAGCCCCTGCGTCTCGGTCCGCGAGGCGAAGACGAACAGGTCCGCGCCCGCCAGGCGTGCCAGCGCCTCCGGCCGCGGCAGCGCGCCGGTGAACGCCACCCGACCGGCGAGATCGGGAGCCGCCGCGCGCCGCCGCAGCGCGGCCTCGGAAGGACCGCCGCCGATCAGCAGCAGCCGGAGCCGCGCGACCTCGCGCGACGCGATGGCGACGGCCTCCAGCAGGATCTCCGGGCTCTTCTCGGGCGCCAGCCGCCCCAGGCACGCCGCCACCACCGCGTCGTCCGGCCAGCCGGCGAGCGGTCGCGGGTCGACGGGCGGCAGCGCGCCGAGCGCCGCGACGTCGACGCCGGTGGGGATCACCTCCACCCGACGCTCCGGCGCACGCGCACGAATCTCGGCCGCCAGATCGGTCGACGGGGCGACCACCGCCGCGCACGCCCGCCAGAAGCGCTGGAGGTACTCCCCCACGCCCCAGCCGGCCAGCCGCGCCACGGGTCCCGCGTAGTGCGCGTAGTCGGCGTACCGGGTGTGGTGCGTGAAGATCAGCGGCGCGTCGAACGCATGGGCCAGGCGGCGCGCCATCAACCCGGTCACGAACGGCGAATGCGCATGCACCACCTGCGGCCGATGCGCGCGCGCGGCGTCCAGCGCGGCACTCCATGGCAACGGCCACGCCATCCGGTAGTCGGGCGGGGCGACCGCGGGCAGCTGGTACGAGTCGAGCCACGCGTAGCGCGGCGCCGGGCCCGGTGAGCCGACGTCCGGGAGCGGGGCGTCATCCGCCGGACGCGGGGCGAGGACGAGCACCTCGTGGCCGCGCGCGCCGAGGCCCCGCGCCAGCGCGTCCACCGCCACCGTCACCCCCGACTGGTGCGGCAGGAACGACTCCGTCGTGAGCAGGACGCGGAGCCCGGTCACGCGCGACGTCCGACGTGGAGCGTGACCAGCCCCGGGCGCAGGCGCCGCCAGGTGACGTCCGCCAGGCCCGCCTCGCGCATCAGCGCAGCGACCCGGTCGGGCGCCGGATAGCCCCGGACGCTCGACGGCAGGTACGCGTACGCCGAACCGCCACCGGCGAGCCGGCCGAGGATCGGGACGACGCGCTCGAACCAGGTGCGGGTGATGAAGCGGCCGACGCCCCGCTCCGGCGTCGCCAGCTCGAGCACGACCACGCGGCCGCCGACCCTGACGGCTCGCCGCATCTCCGCGAGGCACCTGGCGTAGTCCGCGACGTTGCGCAGCCCGAAGGCGATGGTCGCCGCGTCCTGGCTGCCGTCGGGCACCGGCAGGTCCAGGGCGTCGCCCAGCTCGTAGCGAATGGGTGCGGCCGGGGCGGCGGAGCGCCGGCGGCGGGCCCGGTCCAGCATGCCCGGCGAGATGTCCACCCCCAGCACCTCGCCGCCGGGACCGACGACCCTGGCCAGCTCGCGGGTCAGCGCACCACTGCCGCAGGCGACGTCGATGGCCCGCATCCCGTGGCTCAGCTCCGCCGCGTCGACCGCCGCTCGCCGCCAGCGCGCATCGAGGCCAGCGGTCATGACCGTGTTCATGGCGTCGTAGATCGGCGCGATGCGGTCGAACATGGTCCGCACGTCGGAGGGCGCGACGCGGTTGCCGCCCCGTGCGGGCTCAGGCATGGGGACGCGCCGGAGGTGAGGAGGTGGTGGGCGATACTGGATTCGAACCAGTGACCTCACGGATGTGAACCGTGCGCTCTAACCAGCTGAGCCAATCGCCCATGGCGCGGAACCGCGGGCACCGAGTATAGCCGTCGGGCCGCGGGGCCATCAATCGTGGCCGATGGCGGCCAGCCGCCGCCGCAGCTCCGCCTCGTCGAGCGACGCCAGGACGAGCCGCTTGTGGCGCGCGCGCTGGCCGGACGCGATGGAGATGGAGGAGGGCGGGACGTCGAGCGCCGTGGCCACCAGGCGGATGACCGATCGATTCGCCTCCCCGCCGGCCGGCGGCCTGGTCACCCGGACGCGGAGGGCGCCGTCGTGCACCGCCTCGATCGCGTCGCGTGCCGCCCGGGGCGTGACGATGACCTGCAGCTCCGCCACGCAGCGCTCCGTCAGAGCTGGGCGACGAGCCGTACGACGACCCCGAGGATCAGCATCGCGATCAGCGGCGACCAGTCGACGCCGCCACTGGGCGGCAGGACCCGGCGGATGGGCGCCAGGATCGGCTCGGTCGCCTGGTAGACGAAGGCGGTCAGCCCGCCGCCGCCCCGGGGGTTGGTCCAGCTCATCACCACCCGTGCGATCAGCAGGAACCAGACGACGAACGCGAGCAGCTCGATGAAGCGGATGAGGACGGCGGTCACGCGCGGAGGATAGCAGCCGTCAGTGCCGCGGCCCGAACAGGGCGGTGCCGATGCGGACGTACGTCGCCCCCTCGGCGGCGGCGGCCTCGGCATCGGCGCTCATGCCCATCGACAGCTCGGGGAGCTCACGGCCGAGACGCTGCTGGAGCCGGTCACGCAGCGCGCGGAGCCGCGCGAAGACGGCACGCGCCTCCTCCTCCGACGCGCCGAAGCGCGCGATGGTCATCAGGCCCACCAGCTCCGCCACGGCCGGCGCCGAGATCTCGTCGAGATCCTCGGGTCGGAGCCCGGCTTTGGTTGCCTCGCCGGAGACGTTCACCTCCAGCAGCACCTGCGGCCGCCGCCCCTCCTCGTCCGCGATCCGGTCCACCCGCTGGAGCAGCTCCGGCGAGTCGATGGAGTGGATGACCGGGAAGGAGCGCACGGCCCGGCGTGCCTTGTTCGACTGGAGCCGCCCGATGAAGTGCCATTCGATCGCCGGGAAGGCGGCGGTCTTCGGCTCCGCCTCCTGGACCCGGCTCTCGCCCAGCCGGGTGAGCCCCGCGTCCACGGCGGCCGCGACGACCTCGAGCGGATGCTCCTTGGTGACGCCGACGATCCGAAGGCGCCCGGGATCATGGCCGTGAGCATCGGCCACCTCGCGGAGCCGTCGCAGCAGGCGGTCGTGGCGCGCGCGAACCTGCTCGGCGGAGACGAGGTCGGTCACCCGCCCATCGGTTCGATGCGCTGCGCTCCGTTCATCACGGCCGCATCGTGCCCATGGCTCACGTACCGGTCAAGACGAGAGCCCCGGCCGGCGGCCGGGGCTCATCGGTCTCTGGGTCGTCGGAGGCTCAGTCGCCCTTGCGGCGCAGGAAGCTCGGGATGTCGAGATCGGTTTCCGCGTAGCGCGGACCCTCCAGGTTCGGCGAGCTGACCGGGAACGGCTGGCGCTCGGACGGCCGCACCTCGGTCGCCTCGCGCTCCGATGGGCGGGCGAAGGGCGACTCCGGGCCCATCTGCTCCTCGAGCGACTGGCGCTGCTCGCGCTCCCGCTCGATCTCGGCCAGGATCTCGCGGCTGCGGTCGTCCAGCGACTGCTCGACGCCGGCCGCGGACTCGGCGCCGAATCGGTTCTGCTGCTTCGGCTTCCGGGTGGCGTCGAAGCCGGTGGCGATGACGGTGACCTTCACCTCGTCGCGCATCCGGTCGTCGATCACGGTGCCGAAGATGATGTTCGCCTCCGGATCGGCGGCCTCCTTGATCACCTCGGCCGCCTCGTTGACCTCGAACAGGCCGAGGTCGCTGCCGCCGGTCACGTTGAAGAGGATGCCGCGGGCACCGGTGATGTTGACCTCGAGCAGCGGGCTCATGACCGCGGCGCGGGCCGCCTCGACGGCCCGGTTCTCACCGGTGCCGATGCCGATGCCCATCATCGACGACCCCGCGTCGCGCATGATGGTCTTGACGTCGGCGAAGTCCAGGTTGATCAGGCCGGGAACGGTGATCAGGTCGCTGATGCCCTGCACGCCCTGGCGCAGCACGTCGTCCACCACCCGGAACGCGTCGACGATGGAGGTCTTCTTGTCGACCACCTCGCGCAGCCGGTCGTTGGGGATGGTGATGAGCGTGTCGACCTTCTCCTTGAGGAGCTCGGTGTACTGCTCGGCCACCAGCTTGCGCCGCATGCCCTCGAAGCTGAACGGCTTCGTCACCACGCCCACGGTCAGCGCCCCGAGGTCCTTGGCGATCTCCGCGATCACCGGCGCGGCGCCTGAGCCGGTGCCACCGCCCATGCCGGCGGTGATGAAGATCATGTCCGCGTCCTTGAGCGCCTCGTAGATCTTCTCCGAGTCCTCCTCGGCGGCGCGCTGGCCGACCGTCGGGTCGGCGCCGGCCCCCAGGCCGCGCGTCATCTTGTCGCCGACGCGGATCTTGTGCGGGGCGTCGCTCTGCAGCAACGCCTGGGCATCCGTGTTCACGCTGATGAACTCGACGCCCATCATCTCGGCCCGGATCATCCGGTTGACGGCGTTGCTGCCGCCACCACCCACGCCGATGACCTTGATGAGCGCGAAGTTCTCGGAGTCCGAGCGGAGCGGCATGTCGGGTGTCCCCTTGACGAGCAGAGTGGGTGTGCTGGTTTGATCAACCCGAGGGCTTCGCGGGTCTGACCGATTCTACCGATCCGCGTATGACGCCGTGCGACGTTTTTCCACAATCGAGGCGGCAGTTATCCACAGCCGCGCAACGCCGAGGTGGACGACCGCGTCCTCTGTCCACCGATGGGTCGACACCGCTCCTTCGTGGCGCTGATCGCGCTGCCCTACCTGCTCCTGGCCGGCTGCGCTCGGACCGATCCGCCGCAGTCGTCTCCCGCTGCCACGACCGCGGAGCCATCCGCGTCAGCCTCGGCGCCCGCGACGCCGGCATCCCACGCACCCGATGCCGCGCTGCGCGTCGTTGCCGTCAGCAGCCTGGAGGTCGCCGACCTCGCGGGAGCCGAGGGGGTGGTGCGGGTGACCCCCGCAACGCTGCACCGCGGCGAGCGGGTATGGGTGCTCGAGTCGGCGGAGCTCGATGGCCGGACGCATCACCTCGTCGTGGCCGACCGCCTGGCCGAGGAGGCGGCGCTGCCATTCGGATGGGTACCGGACACGGTCGGTGGCGTCGCGACGCTCGCCGCCGTGACCGAAGCGTGCCCGGCCTCGCCCGTCAGCGTGGCCGCCGCGGCATCGCTTGGCCTGTTCGGCGGGCTCGCCTGCTACGGTGCCGAACCGATCGAGCTGATTGGGTTCACGCCCGTCGCCTGCGGCGCCGGGGGGTCGCCGCGCACCGGCACGCCGGAGTGGCTCAACGGCACCTGGACGTCGGTGGTGATCGGCAGCGCCGAGCCCACGCCGCCGGACTTCGCGGTCCCGGCGACCTTCGCCGCGCGCGCGGCGCCCGACGCCGAGGTTCCCGCCGGATGCGGCAGCCCCGGGTGGTACCGGTTCCGCGGCCACTTCGACGACCCGGCGTCCGCGACATGCCGGACCGAGACGGTGGTCGGACTGCAGTCCGTGGTCGTCGAGGCGCACGTGAGCGAGCTCGTGTGCCGCACCAGGCTGGTGCTGACCGGTGCGACCGCCTGCGCGGCGCCTCCACCCGCGCTCGAGCCAAACGGCCCCGTGCCCTGCGGCTGAACCGTCACGGACCGGGACGGGTCGGGTTCCCCGCCTGGGGCCTCAGCCCGGGAACAGGTTGCGGATCCACTCCCCGACCCGCGACAGCGGGTTGACGCCATTGCCGCCCCCGCCGTAGCCGATCGGCTCGTCGCCGAGGTGGTGGGCCCCCCACAGCAGCAGGCCGATGGAGGACGAGAAGGCCGGATTGCCGATCTGGTCCATCAGGCCGCCGACCCCCTGCGGTGAGCCGATGCGGACCGGCATCTCCAGCGTCTCGCGCGCCAGCACGTCCGCCCCCGCCAGGCGCGCGCCGCCGCCGGTGAGGACCGCGCCCGCGGGGAGCATGCCCGCGTGCCCGGAGCGCTTCACCTCCTCGCGGATGAGGCTGTAGATCTCGCCCATCCGGGCCTCGATGATCTCGCACAGCTTCCGGCGCTGGATCGTCTGCCCGGCCGCCTCGCCCAGCACCGCGATGTTCAGCAGCTCCTCCGGCTCGACCTCGGCCAGGTTCGCGGTGCCGTGCTTGATCTTGATCTCCTCGGCCAGGTTGAGGCTGGTGCGCAGCCCGATGGCGACGTCGTTGGTGACGTTGATGCCGCCGACCGGCAGCACGGCGGTGTGGTACACCGCGCCGTCCACGAAGATGGCGATGTCGGTGGTGCCGCCACCGATGTCGGCCACCAGCACGCCGAGCTCCTTCTCGGTATCGGTCAGGGTGGCCTCCGCCGCCGCCAGCGAGCTGATGACCATCTCGTCGATCTGGACGCCGGCGCTCGAGACGCACTTGCTCAGGTTCTGCACCGAGGTCGCGGCGCCGGCCACGATGTGCGTCTCGACCTCGAGCCGCACCGCGCTCATGCCCAGCGGATCCTTGATGCCCTCCTGGCCATCGACGATGTAGCCGCGCGGCACGACGTGCAGGATCTCGCGGTTCGAGGGCACCTGCACCGCCTTGGCCGCCTCGGTGGCGCGCGCCACGTCCTCGCGGCTGACCTCACGCTTGTGGCCGGAGACGGCCACGACGCCACGCGAGTTCTGGCTGCTGATGTGGCTGCCGCCGATGCCCACGAACGCCGAGCTGATCTTGTAGCCGGACAGCCGCTCGGCCTTCTCGACGCTCGAGGCGATCGAGTTCACGGTCTGGTCGATGTTGGCGACCATGCCCTTCTTCATGCCGGCCGACGGCGCGATGCCGTAGCCGATGACGTTCACGTCACCGGTCCGGCCCACCTCGCCGATGAGCGTCGTGACCTTGGTCGTCCCCGCGTCGATGCCGACGAGGACCGCTTCGCGTTCCAAGCTACCTCCTGTGAGCGGCGCCCCGGAGCGCGCCATGAGTGCCGTCGGAGCCTACAGGAAGTGACGCCGGATGAGGGCCACGTTCTGGAAGATGCGCAGGCCGAAGGCGAAGAGCGCGACCAGGTAGAGATCGATCCCCAGCCGGTCGCCGACGAACGTCAGCGCGACCGCGACCAGGGCGTTGGTGACGAATCCCGAGAGGAAGATCCGGTTGTCGTAGTGCGCGTCGAGCTCGGCCCGGATGGCGCCCAGCACCGAGTCCAGGCCGGCCAGGATGGCCACCGCCGAGTAGCGCGCCAGGTCCGGGCTCACGTTCACGTTGAGCACCAGCCCGAGCGCGATCCCGAGCGCAAGGCCGACGAGCGGTAACCACATGTGGGACGGTCCCGAAGCGAGGATCTCGGTGGGCGAGGGGCCGTCGAGCGGCGAGGACGTCACCCCTTGGCACGGAAATATACCTTTCCGGGGTTGCGGACATCCACCCAGCCGATCTCGGCCTCGGGCCGGCTGGCGAACAGGGTGCGGACGGCGGTGATCTGGCGCTCGATGCGGGCGTCCATCTCCTCGCGCGTCTCGGTCGGGTCGACGCCGTAGACCCCGAGCGCGATCTCCCAGGCGGGGTCCGACGACGCGAGGCGGAACCCGTACTCGTCGTCGACGCTGACCGAGAACGAGCTGGCCGCGGAGCCGAGCAGCGCGGGGTCGAGCGCCTCCAGGCGCAGCGCCGTGGCCAGCAGGGCGTCGGGGATGCGGTCGCCGACCGAGACGACCCGGGCGGCGAACCGGTCGTCGGTCACCTGCGGCATTCCCGCCAGGGCCTCCGGCAGCGCTGCGTCCGCCGGCAGCGAGGCGAAGATGGTTCCGTCCGCGGAGCCCAGGAAGCGGCCGAAGGTGGTCACCCACACGAACGCGACCTCGCGCTCGGTGACGGTCGCCTCCAGGCGGCCGCCGAGGCCCGCGCTGACCGTGGCATCGGCGATGGACGGGATGCGCTCCAGGCGCTGCCGGAGCGCATCGGTGTCGACGCCCAGGACGCTCGCGCCGCGCTGCCCCTCCAGCAGGTCGGCGATGCTGTGCGGGTCGGTGTAGCGCTCCCCCGCCCACGCCACGTCGGCGACGCGCAGCCACGGGCCGTTGAGCAGCGCCACCAGCGCGGCCGCGCTGGCCACGGCGCCCAGGACGGCCGCCACGCGCTGCAGCGACGGGAGCCGGCCGCGGATTCGCTGCCGGAGCGGCACGCCCGGACGCTTCGCCATGCCGCGTGCCCCGCGGCGGGCGGAGGGCCGCGCCGCGCCGCGCGACGGACGTCGCGGGGCGCGCATCGGCTTCGGCTTGGGCTGCGGCTTGAGCTTCATCGCTCGCGCTCCAGCGCCAGGCGGATCAACCGGTCGATCAGCTCCGCGAAGCCGATCCCGGCCAGCTCCGCCTGCTTGGGATACATGCTCGTCCGCGTGAAGCCCGGGAGGGTGTTCATCTCGCTGATGTACGGCTCGTCGCCGTCGACCAGGAAGTCGATCCGCGCCAGGCCCGCCCCGTCGACCGCGCGGTAGGCGGCCAGGGCAAGCTCCTTGAGGCGCGCGGCCAGCTCGGGATCGACGTCGGCGCGCGCGTCGACGACCGCCAGGCCGTCCACGTACTTGGCCTCGTAGTCGTAGAACTCGTGCGTCGAGTGCACCTCGCCGGGCTCGAAGACGATCGGCTCGGTGGTCCCGAGCACCCCGCACTCCAGCTCGCGCGCGTTGGCGACGTAGCTCTCGACGATCACCTTGCTGTCGTAGCGGAACGCCTCATCCAGCGCCGCCGGCAGCTCGTCGAGGTCGTGGACGATCGACATCCCGACGCTGCTGCCGAGCCGGGCGGGCTTCACCACGCTGCGCTCGCCGATGCTCTCGGCCACCTCCCGCACGGCGTGCTCCGGCTCCGTCTCCCAGGCGTGGCGACGCAGCGAGACGAAGTCGACGACCGGCAGGCCATGCCCGCGCATCAGGTCCTTGAAGACGACCTTGTCCATCGCGACGGCGCTGGCCAGCACCCCGGCGCCGACGTACGGGATGCCCGCCAGCTCCAGGAAGCCCTGCAGGGTGCCGTCCTCGCCGTACGGGCCGTGGACGACCAGGAACGCCACGTCGATCGTCTCGGCCAGCGACCGCACCGCCGCGCCGGCGGCGAGGGCCGGGCCATCCGCGTCGGTGGTCAGGGCGTGCTCGGTGCGAGCGCGCAGGCGCTCGACCTCCTGCGCCGGGGTGGACGCGCCCAGCAGCCCGGCGAGCAGCGCCTCGCCGTCGAGCTGGAGCGCCGGGCCGTCGGGCAGCAGCCAGCGGCCCTGGCGATCGATGTAGACCAGGTACGGCTCGTACCGCTCGCGATCGATGGCCCGCAGCACGGCCTCCGCCGAGGCGATGCTGACCTCGTGCTCCGCGGAGCGTCCACCGGCGAAGACGCCGACGCGCAGTCGCTCGGTCACGCTACCCCGCCTCGTCGAGGGCGCCGGGCGGCCAATCGCCGACGAACTCGATCTCGTACTGCAGGTGGATGCCGAACCGCTCGGCGACGGTCCGGCGCACGTGATCCCCGACGGCGCGCACGTCGGCGGCTCGCCCGGTCCCGCGGTCGGTGACGATGAAGTTCGCGTGCAGCGTGCTCACCTGGGCCGAGCCGATGCGATGGCCCTTCAGGCCGGCGGCGTCGATGAGCCGCCCGGCATGGTCACCGGGCGGGTTGCGGAAGACGCTGCCCGCGTTCTGGTCGGCCAGTGGCTGCGTCGCCTTGCGCTGCGCCTGGTGCTCGGCGATGCGCGCGGAGATCGCCTCCGGCTCCCCGCGCTCCAGCTCGATGGTGGCGGCCAGCACCACCTCGCCCGTGTGCTTGAAACGCGACTCACGGTAGGAGAAGGCGCAGTCGGCCGGAGCGAGGACCACGCGACGTCGCGCCGCCGGGTCCCAGGCCTCGATCTCGCGCAGGACCTGCGCCATCTCCCCGCCGTGCGCGCCGGCGTTGGCCCACACGGCGCCGCCGAACGAGCCGGGGATGCTGATGGCCCAGTCGAACCCGGCCAGGCCCTCACGCGCGCAGCGCTTGGCCAGCGCCGTCATGGACGTCCCGGCCTCGGCACGCAGCCGCCGGCCGTCGATGCTCACCTCGTCGGCGCGCGTGCGGATCACGAGGCCCCGGATCCCGGCATCGGCGACCACGATGTCGCTGCCCTTGCCCAGCAGGAAGGCCGGCACCCCGGCCTCGGCCGCGACCTCCAGCAGCGAAACCAGCTCCTCGACCGACTCCGGCGCGGCCAGCCGGTCCGCGGGCCCGCCGACCCGCAGGGTGGTCAGCGGCGCCATCGAGGCGTCGCGCGTGAGCGACAGCCCGCGGGCTGCGGCGAGCGCATCGAGTCGCTCGAGGGCCGTCGCCATCACCGCCGCGGAGCTCATGCGCGTGCCTCCGCCAGCTCCAGCACGGCGTCCGCCAGGGCGCGCGCGGCGTCCGGGCGGCCCAGGCGCCGAGCGGCATCGGCCATGGCCCCACGAGCTTCGTCGTTACGCAGCGTGGAGACCTCCATCACCAGCCGGTCGGCGGTCAGCTCCTCGTCGGCGACCATGACGGCGGCGCCCTCATCGGCCAGGTAGCCGGCGTTGTAGCGCTGATGCGCGCCGGCGTACGGATACGGCACGAGGATCGACGCCACCCCGACCGCGGCGACCTCCGCGCAGGTGGACGAGCCCGCGCGCCCGAGCACCAGGTCCGCCGCGACCAGGGCGTCGGCCATGCGATCGGTCAGGAAGGGCTCGGCCGTGTAGCGCGGCCGGAGCGCCTCTGGCAGGCGACGGCGGGCGACACCCGCGCCGGCCATGCCGCCCTCGCCGGCCAGGTGCAGGACGTGCCACTCGGGGAGGAGGCGCGGCAGCGCATCGGTCACGGCGGCGTTCATGCGCGCGACCGCCTGCGAGCCACCGAACACGAGCAGCAGCCGGTCGTCCGGGTCGAGGCCCAGGGCATGGCGTGCGGCCGCGCGGTCGATGCCGGCGAAGGAGCGGATGGGCGTGCCCGAGATGAAGCTGTTGCCCGGGAAGGCCTCCAGCGTCGGCGGGAAGCTGACCGCGACCCGAGTGGCGAGCCGTCCGATCGCCCGCGTCGCGCGTCCGGGGAGGACGTTGCCCTCCCAGACCAGGGTCGGGATGCCGCGGGCACGGGCGGCCAGGACCAGGGGCAGGGCCAGGTAGCCACCGGTCGTGAAGATCGCGGCCGGCCGGAGCCTCCCGAGCAGCCACCAGGCCTGCGGAACGGACGCCGCCAGCCGAGCCGGGTCGAGGACGGTGTGCGGCGACAGCCCGGCGGAGCGCAGGGAGCGCACCACGAGCTGGTGGTAGCCGAGGTCGGCGGCCAGCGGGTGACTGGCCACGAGCCGTCGCTCGAAGCCGCGCACGCCACCGACGTAGTCGAGCTCAACGTCGGGTCGTGCGTCGCGCAGGGCCTGGGCGACGGCCAGCGCGGGGTAGATGTGCCCGCCGGTCCCGCCGCCCGACACCGAACACCGCATCACGCAGGGATCCTGTCTGGCTGGTCTCGCGGCTGATGGACAGCAATATCCCGACCGCCGCGAGGTTGATGGTCAGGGCCGATCCGCCGGCGCTGATGAATGGGAGCGGAATGCCGGTCACCGGCAGGAGCGCGGCGACCACCATCATGTTGACGAACGCCTGCACCACCAGCCAGGTCGTCACGCCGCAGGCCACCAGGCCCGAGAAGGTGTCGGGCGCCGTGATGGCGATGCGGTAACCCTGGTAGGCGATGACCACGAACAGCGCCACCACCGTCAGCGTGCCGACCAGGCCCCACTCCTCGCCGATGATGGCGAAGATGAAGTCCGTCGACGGCGCCGGCAGGTAGAGGAACTTCTGGCGGCTCTCGCCCAGGCCCAGGCCGGTGATCCCGCCCAGCCCCAGCGCCATGAGCGCCTGGACGGTGTTGTACCCGGATCCGAGCGGATCGCGGAACGGGTCGAGGAAGGTCTGCACCCGCTCCAGCTGGTAGCTCGTCGCGCTGACCATCAGCCACGCGGCCATCACGACGGCCGAGCCGATGGCGCCCAGGTACAGCAGGTTGGCGCCCGCCATGAAGAAGATGCTGATGGCGACGATGGCGTACACGCCCGCCGTGCCCAGGTCGGGCTCCATGGCGATCAGCAGGAAGCCGGGGGCCACCAGCAGGCCGAACGGGATCAGGCCGTTCCAGAAGGTGCTCGCCTCCTTGCCGCGCCGATCCAGCCAGTGCGCCAGGTACAGCACCACCGCCAGCTTGGCGAACTCGGCCGGCTGGAGCGTCCCCACGCCCGGGATGATGATCCAGCGCCGCGAGCCGTTGATCTCGGCGCCGATGCCGGGGATCAGGACCGCGACCAGCAACCCGAGCGTGATCACGAAGATCGGGATGGCCAGGTAGCGCAGGTGGCGGAAGTCGATGCGCATGGCGACCACCAGCGCCGTCAGACCGATGCCGGCCCACACCAGCTGCTCCAGCCCCTGGCTGGCCGGGTCCGAGGTGCTGAAGTACGACCGCACGCTCGACGCCGAATAGACCATCACCACGCCGATGGCGGTGAGGGCCAGCACCGCCAGCAGGAGCGCGTAGGCCGGTTCGTGGCGCTCGCGGCGCACGCCGCCGCGAGCGACGGGGCGTCGGCTCGTGGCGGCCGCGGCCGCGCTGACGGCGCTGGTCATGACTCGAGCACCGCCCGACGGAACGCGTCGCCGCGCGCGGCGTAGTCGACAAACATGTCGAAGCTCGCCGCCGCGGGCGAGAGGAGCACGATGTCGCCGGCCTTGGCGCGGCCCCGCGCGGCGGTGACCGCCTCCTCCATGGATCCCGCGCGAGCGACGGGGACGCGACCATCGATCAGCCGCTCGAGCTCGTCGGCGGTCTCGCCGATCAGGACCACCGCCCGGCAGCGCTCGGCGATCCGGTCGGCCAGCGCCGCGTAGTCAAGGCCCTTGTCCTTGCCGCCGGCGATCAGGACGACCGGCGCCTCGAACGCCTCGAGGGCCGCCATGGCGGCGACGGGGATGGTCGCCTGGGAGTCATTGACGTAGCGCAGCCCCTCGCGTTCGGTCACGAGCTCCAGCCGATGCGGCACGCCGCTGAAGGCGCGAATCGCCTCCGCGATGGCGCGCGGCGTAACGCCGACCAGGTGCGCGGCCAGCGCCGCCCCCAGCACATCGGCGCGCATGTGGCGTCCGGGCAGCGGGACGTCCGCGGCCGGGAGCAGCCGCTCACCGGTCACCATCAGCCAGCCATCGTCGTCGGTCCACGCCTCGACCGGCCCGACGCCGGGACGCTGGAGGCCGTACCACGCCACCGATGCGGGCGGCAGCCGCTCGCCGAGCTCGCGGCATCCGGGATCGTCCCGGTTGAGCACGATGCGGCCCGACGGCGCGCTGAGCTCGGCCAGCCGCGCCTTGACGGCCCGGTAGGCCTCGACGGTGCCGTGGCGGTCGAGGTGGTCCTCCCCGATGTTCGTGTACAGCGCCACCTCGACGCCGCGGTCGATGGTCGGCAGCTGGAGCTCGGACAGCTCGAGCACGACCCAATCGTCGGGTGTCAGCTCGTCCGAGCGCTCGATGAGCGGCGTCCCGATGTTCCCGCCCAGCAGCGTGGGGACGTCGCCGGCCCGCAGCATGGCCGCGACCAGCGAGGACGTCGTCGTCTTGCCCTTCGTCCCGGTGACGCCCAGTACGCGCGCGGCCGTGAGCCGCAGGAAGAGCCCCACCTCGCTCACCACCTCGGCACCCCGCTCCTCCGCCGCGCGCAGGGCCTCGCGCAGCCACGGGTCGGTCGTCGGGAAGCGCGAGGAGACCGAAGGGCTGGTGACCAGCAGGTCCGCGTGCTCGAGCAGCGCGGCCGCCTCCGTCGGGTCAACCCCGAGCGAGAGCCGGACAGGACGCGAGCCGAGCGCGGCGACCGCGTCGGACAGGTCCGCCGCCGAACGCCGATCGTAGACGGCGACCACGGCGCCCGCATCGGCCAGGAAGCGCGCCGCGGCGACGCCCGAGCGGGCCAGGCCCAGGACCACCGTGCGGCGGCCGGACAGGTCGGCGGCGCGGCGGACGGGGGCGATCGGCGTGGTCATCATCGGGGCACCTAGAGCTCGTTCACGCTGGCCAGGAAGAGCCCGAAGCCCAGCAGCCCGGCCAGCGCCGAGACGATCCAGAAGCGGACGGTGATCTTCTCCTCGGCCCACCCCAGGAGCTCGAAGTGGTGGTGCAGCGGCGTCATGCGGAAGATGCGCCGTCCGCGCAGCCGGTAGGACAGGACCTGGAGGACGACGCTCATGATCACGGCGAACGGGACGATGGCGATCACCGCCAGCAACGGCAGCTGCCCGTTCACGGTGGCCACCACGGCCAGCGTCGCCCCGAGGCTCAGCGCCCCCGAGTCGCCCATGATGATCTGGGCCGGGTGGACGTTGAACCAGAGGAAGCCCATCAGCGCGCCGATGACGAGGGCGCAGAAGATCGCCAGGTTGGGCTGGGCGATCTTGATGCCGGGCACCTCCACCAGGCTGACCAGCAGGTAGGCGACGAAGCAGAAGATCAGGACGCCGCCGGCGAGCCCGTCGAGGCCGTCGGTCAGGTTCACGGCGTTGCTGACGCCGACGATGACGAAGGCGATGAAGCCGATGAGCAGCAGGGCCGGGATCTCGAACTGGCCCAGCAGCGGCACGTTCAGGCCGGTCAGGTCGAAGTGGTTCCAGATGTAGAAGGCGGCCAGGATGGCCACCACGGTCTGCCACACCAGCTTCCACCGGCCGCGCATGCCGACCCCGGTACGGACGTTCACGAAGTCGTCGATGGCACCGAGGATGCCGACGCCCACCAGGGTCAGCATCGGGGTCAGCGTGCCCGCGTCCTCGATGCGCAGCGCCATGGCCAGGAAGAGGACGACGCTGACCATCAGCATCCCGCCCATCGTCGGCGTCCCGGCCTTGGCCAGGTGCGCCGCCGGCCCCTCCGCGCGGATCTGCTTGCCGTAGCCCAGGCGCTGGAGGAGCGAGACGTAGATCGGGGCGAGCAGGACCATGCCGATGAAGGCCAGCAGCAGCGCGACCGAGACCTGGACCAGGCTCATGCGCCCGCCTCTCGCAGCCGATCCACCGTCCGATCCAGCTCGATCCCGCGCGACGCCTTCAGCAGCACCAGGTCACCGGGTCGGGGTGCGACGGCGCGCTCGACGACCTCGACCGCCTCGTCGGCGTCGCCGGCCGTCACGACCCTCGCGTGTCCCGCATCGGCGGCGGCTTCGGCGATCCACCGACCACGCTCCCCGACGGCGACCAGGACGTCCAGCACGCGCCCGGCGTGAGCGCCCACCTCCCGGTGCAGCCGCTCCTCGTCGGGACCGAGCTCCAGCATGTCGCCCACCACGCCGATGCGGCGGCCAGACCCCGCTACCGGGGTCTCAGCCAGGAAGTCGAGCGCCGCGCGCACGCTGATGGGAGAGGCGTTGTAGGTGTCGTCCACCAGCGTGACGCCGGATGGAAGGGGGATCACGTGCATGCGATGCGGCGCGTGGCTCCCCGCCTCCAGTGCCGCGGCCAGCTCGGGCAGCGGCACGGCGAAGTGCTCCGCCACGGCCGCGGCGGCGAGGGCGTGCGCGACGAGGTGGCGTCCGGGCGAGCCGCTGCGCAGACGGGCGCGGGCCCACGGCGCGTCGAGCGTGAACTCGGTGCCCGCCAGGCCGCGGCTGACGACGTCGACCGCGCGCACCTCGGCCTGGGCGCCGAGCCCGAAGGTCCGAACCCGTGCCGCGGTCACGTCGCGCATGGCCAGCACGCGGTGGTCGTCCGCGTTGAGGACCGCCAGCCCCTCACCGGGCAGCGCGCGCGGCAGCTCGCTCTTGGCCTGGGCGATGCGCTCGATGCTCCCCGCCCGCTCCAGGTGCGTCGGGTGCACGGCGAGCACCACCCCGACCTCGGGCCGCGCGATCTCGGCCAGGCGGGCGATCTCGCCGGTGGTGTACATGCTCATCTCGAGCACCGCCGCCTCGTGCCACGGCTCGAGCCGGAGCAGCGTCATCGGCAACCCGGTCTCGGAGTTCAGGTTGCCCTCGTTGCGCAGCGTCGCGAGCGTGCGCGACAGGACGTCGGCCACGATCTCCTTGGCGATCGTCTTGCCCGTCGACCCGGTGATCCCCACCACCCGCACCGGATGCCGGTCACGCCACCACGCGGCCAGCTCCTGGAGCGCCACCAGCGGGTCCTCGACGCTGACGATGGCCGCGTCCACGTCCGGCGGCAGCTCGACCGGGCGGTCGACCAGGGCGGCCACGGCTCCGGCGCGCAGCGCATCGGTCACGAATCGATGCCCGTCCACGCGCTCGCCACGGAGGGCGACGTAGCAGCTGCCCGGGACGATCCGACGGGAGTCGACCGAGGCCCCGACGATCTCGGTCACGGAGGTGGGAGCCTGGAGCCGGCCGCCAACCGCGGCCAGGAGATCGTCGAGCTGGATCGTGGGGGGCACACCGGGCACGCTGCGGAATCCGGGCGAGTCTAGCAGCCTCATGGCTGCGCCACGGGATCGAGCGGCCGGTCCGGCGGGATGGCCAGGTAGGCCAGGACCTGCGGCATCAGGGACTCGAACACCCACTCCGGCCGCAGCGGCATGGCCGGGCCGCCGGCGCCCGCCGGGCGGTTGATGGTGATCACCACGGTGAGCTTCGTGTCGCCCGCCGGCATGATGCCGACGAAGCTCGAATCGACCCAGCCGGGGATGTACTGCCAGTGCTCCACCGTCTCGCCGTTGGCATCGGTCGTCTGGACCGGCGCCGCGATCTGGGCGGTGCCGGTCTTGCCGCCGACGGTGTACCCGGGCACGGATGCGCGGTTGGCGATCCCCTCGTCCACCGAGTTCACGAGCAGGTCGACCATGGTGTGGGCGGTCTCCGGCCGCATGATCCGTTCGCCCGCCGCCGGCTCCACCTGGTGGTAGGCGCCGGCGGCATCGGTGTAGCCGTCAACGATGTGCGGGGTGACCAGCATCCCGCCGTTGGCGAATGCCGAGTAGCCCGCGGCCAGCTGGAGCGCGGTCACGCTCAGCCCCTGTCCGAACGAGTTCTGGGCGGCCGTCAGGTCGCCGGAGGCGTTCGGTCCGTTGGGGTCCCACACCACGCCCGACGCCTCGCCCGACAGCTCGATGCCGCTGGGCGACCCGAAGCCGAAGCGTCGGAACGCTTCGTACAGCTCGGTACGGCCCAGCGCCAGGCCGATCTTGGCGGCGCCGACGTTGTTCGACAGGGCCAGCACGTCCGAGGGGGTGATCGGCCCGTGCCCGTACGGGAACTTCGCCCGATCGGCGTTGTGGATGTGGATGCCGCCGATGACCAGGTCGTTGTTGTCATCGAAGGTGTCGTCGGTGGTGACGGCGCCCGCGTCGAGCGCGGCGGCGATGGTGAACGCCTTCATCACCGAGCCTGGCTCGTACTGGCGCGAGATCACCGGGTTGGCGAACAGCGCGCCGTCGGTGGTGGCGAAGTCGTTGGCGTCATACGACGGGAAGCTCGCCATGCCCAGGATCGCGCCGGACTCGGCGTCCATGATCAGGCCCATGGCGCCGGCGGCACTGTTCTTCTGCATGGCTTCCCAGATCGCCTGCTCCAGCAGGTGCTGGAGCCCGGCGTCCAGCGTCAGCCGCAGGTCGGCGCCGTCGACGGGATCGGTCAAGAGCGTCGCCGAGTCGGCGATGCGGCGACCGATGACGTCCTCCTGCGCGCTCACCATGCCGGGCGACCCGGCCAGCAGGGCGTTCTCCCCCGCCTCGATCCCGTACTGGCCCCGGCCCTCCACGTCCACGAAGCCGATGACCTGGGCCGCGATAGTGGTCCCACCCGCCACGCCCTCGACCGGGTAGACGCGCTTGGTCTCCGGAAGCATCCCGATGCCGCGCAGGTCCAGGCTGCGGATGCGCTCCGACACCTCGGGCGAGACGCGCCGCCGGAGCCAGACCCAGGGGTTGTCGCTCTCCAGCCGGGATCGGATCTCCTCCTCCGGCATGTCCAGCACCGATGCGAGGATGGTCGACGCCAGCCCGGGGTCCTCGACCGACGGCGGGGTCGCGAACACCGACTGCAGCTCGACCGAGGTGGCCAGCAGGTCGCCGTTGCGATCCGTGATCTCCCCGCGCTCGGCCGGCAGCTCCTCGTGCTGCGCGAGCTGGTGGAGCGCCATCTGGGCCAGCCACGGCTGCTCCAGGACCTGCCACCACACCAGGCGCGCGCCGATCGTCGCCGCCACCACGGTGGCGACGATCAGGAGGACCAGTGCGCGGGCACGGCTGTCGGTCCTGGCGAGCATCGATGTCTCCGGTGCGTGCGGCCGCCCTGCGGTCCGCGGGGGCTAGGTCAATCGGCGGGCTGGCTGGCGGAGGGGGCGTACGTCACGGCCCCCTCCTCGAGCGGTACGAGGTGCAGCTGCGTCGTGGCGCGTCGGGTGATCTCCGCGGGCGAACGGGCCTTCCCGATCTCCCACACCAGCTGCTGCTGCTGCGCGACGCGCTCGGCGAGCTCCGCCTCGAGGGCGTCGATCTCGTATCCGGTCGCGGCGACGCGCGTCGACTGGCTGAGGTAGAAGAGCGCGAGGGCCGCCGCGATGGCGATGGCCAGCAGCAGCGGGCGCACGTCCATGGGACGCGCGACGCGTCGTGCCAGGCCGAACGTTCGGCTTCGCCGCGCCGCCGAGTG
Organism: Candidatus Limnocylindria bacterium; assembly: GCA_035700865.1. Classification (GTDB taxonomy): domain Bacteria; phylum Chloroflexota; class Limnocylindria; order QHBO01; family QHBO01; genus JACDBZ01. Next base: position 19,555 of record DASSOH010000076.1, read on the forward strand.
GCGGGTGCGCGGACGCGACCGGATGCGCCGGCCGGGAAGGAACCACGGTCCGGTCGCGGGTCGCGCGCCGATGACGGCCATGACGGTCGATCTCCCTCGCTGCTGCCGCTCAGGCCGCGGTCGCGCGGCGGCGGAGCGGGATGCCGAAGCTGGTGGGTGCCTCGAAGCCGAGGCCTTCCTCGATCTCGAAGGCGGCCACGTCCTCGCTGAGCCAGTACTGGTCGTCGCGCGCGGCGCGCGTTCGACGCTCGCGGAGGTCGCGCTGGCGCGCCGAGTACATCCGCCGACGGCTGGCCTGGTGTCGAGTACGTCCTTTGCTCACGATGACCCTCCTCCTGCTCCCGTGGACGGGGCGAGCTTCTCGGCGACACGCAGCTTCGCGCTGCGCGCGCGGCGGTTCCGCCGGACCTCCTCGGGGCCCGGGGTGATGACGCCCTTGTGGACGGCGCGCAGCTGCGCGCGGTGGCCGCAGGTGCAGACCGGCGGCAACGGATCCTCGAGGCAGTCACGGCTCTCGCGACCGATGAACCGCTTGACGATGCGGTCCTCGAGGCTGTGGTAGCTGATGACGGCCATGCGGCCGCCGGGGCGCAGCGCGGCGAGGGCGCCGGCCAGTCCCGCCGACAGCACCTCGACCTCGCGGTTGACCGCGATGCGCAGCGCCTGGAAGGTCCTGGTCGCCGGGTGGATGCGGCCCGCGTCGGCGCCGCGGCTCGGTGAGGCGGATGCGACGACGGCCGCCAGGTCGGCGGCGGTCACGATCCGACCTTCCGCACGCGCCGCCACGATCGCCTTCGCGATACGGCCTGCACGGCGTTCCTCACCAAACGTCGCGAGGATTCCGGCGAGCTCTCGCTCCGAGGAGCGGTCGATGAGCTCGAGAGCCGAAACACCACTCGTTTCATCGAATCTCATGTCCGGCGGGGCTTCGGCCGCGAAGCTGAAGCCCCGGTCGGGATCGGCCAGCTGGTAGCTGCTGAGCCCGAGGTCGAAGAGGACCGCGTCGAGCGGGACGAAGCCCGCATCGGTCGCGACGTCGTAGATCGACTCGAAGTTGGCGTGCCGGAGCACCACCCGGTCGCCGAAGCGCTCGAGGACGCGTGCCGCCTCCGCGATGGCCGCCCGGTCGGCATCGAAGCCGAGCAGGCGACCACCCGGAGACGTGGCCTCCAGGAGCCGCTCGGCGTGCCCACCGCCGCCGACCGTGCAATCCGCCACGGAGCTGCCGGCACCGACGGCCAGCGAGGCGAGAACCTCGTCGACCAGCACCGGCAGGTGCCCTTCTCCCATCTGGCGTCACACCTCGAATGTCGGACGGCGGGCCGAGCGGCCCCTGGATGCATGAATCGACCGGGCATCCTCAGATGCCGAGGTCGGCGAGGTGCTCGGCGAGCGCCTCCGGCTCGTCCTCGATCTGGGACCGATACGGCTGCCACCGATTCGGCGTCCAGATCTCGAGCCGGTTCAGCGCGCCGACCACGACCACCTCGCTCTCGGTCAGGCCGGCGTACTCGCGGAGATAGCTCGGGACGAGGACCCGTCCCTGCCGGTCGAGCTCCACCTCGACCGCGCCCGAGCTCATGAAGCGGCCGAACTGACGCGCGGCCGCGTTCGTCGTGGGCAGGGCCTGGATCCGGGTCGCCAGCTCCTCCCAGGTATCGGCCGGAAAGATGGCCAGACACCCGTCGAGCCAGCGAGCCAGCGTCGCCCCCTGGGCCAGCCGGGCGCGGAACCGCATCGGGACCGCGACGCGGCCTCGATCGTCCAGCGCGTGCCGGAACTCCCCGGTGAGGAACGACGCTCGATCCATCTGCCCTGCGATTCACCACTTCTCCCCACATGGCCCCATTTGGAACCACCGGGCGCCACTATACAGGGCAGGGACCACCCGTCAAGGGTTTTTCGCGCAGGAAGAAGTACCGAGGCGCCGATGGGACTCGCCGCCTGGACGGCGGTGCTTGTCGCGCTCGATGGGGCCGCTTGCGGCCCTGGATGCCGCGGCGATCGGTTGTCCTGCCACGGGCGGATCGGGCACGAAGTCACCGTCCGTTGCGTGCGACGGGAGGATCAGTGAAGCAGGGGCCGATTTCTGCCTTCAGCTTCCCCATCTGTGCCGCAGGGCGGGAGAACCAGCGAAGAGGTGCCCGCTACTCCCACCCCAGGAGAAACCCGCGGCACGGCGTGACGCACGGGAGGGAAGCACCGCGTGCGTGGCCCGGCCTCACCCTCGCGCACCGAGTGCGCGAGCCCGGGGTCAGGGAGCCGGCGTGGCCTCCGGGAAGGTCGCGAGCTGGTCCTGCTCGAGGTACGCCGACCGTCGGTCGCCGGCGCCGTTCAGGAAGACGGCGCGGATGCGGAACTCGCCGGAGTCGGGGTACCGGTACGCCCAGCCGGTGAGGTCACCCTCGCGGGTCACCCAGTACACCGCGCCGTCGTCCCCGACCAGGGGCTCGACGCGGGCGAAGGAGAAGTCGTCGAAGCTCAGCGTGGTCGAGTCGAGCACCTCGGTGCCGTCGTCGAGCCGGAAGATCTCGAAGCTGGCCGGCCCGACGGACACCTCGTAGAAGGCGAAGGTGTCGCCCTGTTCCGGGGTCGGCTCGGGCGTGGGGGTCGGACGGGCGGTGGGCGGTGGCGTCGGCGCGGAGGTCGCGCTGGCCGACGCCGTCACCATCGGGGTCGATGCCGCGGTCGCCGTGGTGCCCGGGGTCGGCGAGGCGACGGCGGCACCGGGGAACCCGTTCAGCGCCACGTAGGCGGCGCCGCCGCCGACCAGCAGGAGCAGGAGCGCCAGGAGCAGCAGGACGGGCCCTCGGCGGCGGGGACGGTCCTCCGGCGGCGGGGCGGCAGCCGGCTCCGGCAGCGGGGCGTGAGGGCGGCGCAGCGCCTCCAGCTCCTCGGTCGGGATGACGAGCACCCCCCGGAGATAGCGGGGGCAGTTGCCGTAGCCGCGCTCCTGGCAGACGCGCGTCTGCTGCTCGGCCGAGAGCGGCGCCGGCTCGCCGAAGGCGAAGCATCGGTGCTCCTCGCTGATGCCCTCGACGTAGCCGGTTCGGTCGCCTTCGAGGCCCAGGAACGGACAGATGTGATCGGGGCGCTCGGCGAGCTTGGCGAAGAGCGCATGGCGTTCGGCCTCGCGCGCAGCCTCGGCGGCCTGCGCCTCGTCGCGCCTGCGTCGTCCGAACACACGACCTCCATGAGATCCGATGCGCCGGAAGGCTCCGGCCTCACGAGTCTAGCGCGGCCTCCGCCTGGGCCGCCCATGGTACGAACGCGTCATTGTCCGGACGCACCCGCGGCCCGTAGCCTCATCGCATCCCGCCAGCTTGGTGGGCTCGCTGGGGTGGAAGGGCTGGACAACCGCGCATGGCGCTGAACCCGATCGAGGGGGGTGACGAGCGCCGACCGATCCCGAGGGCCGGTCGCATCCGGCGCTGTTCGGTCCGCATGGTGAGCATCGTCCCCGGCGAACCCTCGCGGGTCCAGGTCGACTGCCTCCTCGGCGGTCGCGACCATCCGCTCCCCCTCGGCACCATGGACGAGGCCCGGCCCATCTGCAACGCCTGCACCGCCCGATCGGTGTGGCGCGAGGACGAGGACTAGGCGACGGGCGAAGTCCCTGGAGGACGGCCTGTAAGCCGAGTTCTGTCGCCGAACCGATTCGCATCGGTCCCGCGGACGGCCATCCATCTGTGCGACCTACCCGGGAGCTGAGCGAGCCGCCTGCTGCGGCCGAAGCCGCCTTGCGCTCCCCTATTCGGTCTTGCTCCGGCTAGAGCTTGCCGCGTTTCACTCCCTCCGAAGAGGGCATCGTCACTGTGGCGCTGGTCCTCGCCTCACGGCGGACGGGCGTTACCCGCTAGCCTGCTCTGTGGAGCTCGGACTTTCCTCGGACGCGGCCTTTCGACCGTTGCGCCCGCGGCCGTCCGGCCGCCTCCAGGGAACGACATTGTATCCGATTCGAACGGATGTTCGGTCAGCGCCCGTCGATCGCCACGTTGCTCAGCCGATCGGCATCCTTGTTGAGCGCCCGCGGCACGTGGCCGACGGTATAGCCGTCGAATGAGCTGAGCAGCTGCATGACCTCGGCATGAATCGGCTTGAGGTCCGGATGCTTGACCCGGTAGATCCCGGTGATCTGGCGCGCCACCAGCTCGGAGTCCATGCGCAGGTCGACGTGGCTGGCACCCAGGCGGGACGCCTCCTCGAGAGCCAGGCGCACGGCGGTCCACTCGGCGACGTTGTTGGTGGCGCGTCCCAATGGCTGCGCGATCTCGGCCACCACGGCACCGTCCGCGTCGCGAAGGATCGCGCCGGCACCGGCCGGTCCCGGATTGCCGCGCGCGGCGCCGTCGGTATGGATCAGCAGCCT
>DASSOH010000077.1:0-4360 GCA_035700865.1 Candidatus Limnocylindria bacterium
GAGCCGGCCAGGGCGATGGCGTCGCTCACCAGCAGCAGACCGCTCGGGGGCTTGGCACGCACGATCAAGGGCCACAGTGCCGGGTGGACGTGGTGGCCGTCGGCGATCAGCTCGACCGCGGCGCGATCGTCGGTCAGCGCCGCCACCGCCAGCCCGGGATCCCGGTGCGCCACCCCGGTCATGGCGTTGAACAGGTGCGTGGTGGATCGGGCTCCGGCGTCGTAGCCGGCGCGCGCCTCCTCCAGCGTCGCGCCCGAGTGACCCAGCGAGACGACCACCCCGCGGCCGACGAGGCGGGCGATCAGCTCGAGGGCGCCGGGCAGCTCCGGCGCGATGGTCGCCAGGCGCAGGCCCTCGAGCAGCGGCTCCAGCGCATCGGCGCCGACATCCGCCGGGACGCGCAGGTGCTCGGCGGCATGCGCGCCCTTGCGGCCGGGCGCCAGGAACGGGCCCTCCAGGTTGAACCCGGGGGCATCGGCGCCGTCGTCCGGTGGCGACCACCCGCGGACGTCGCGGGCGAAGGTGGCGAGCGCGTCGAGCGGCGCGCTCACGGCCGTGGGAAGGAAGGTCGTGACGCCCCGGTCCACGAGGCCGCGCGCCATGCCGTCGAGCGCCGTCGGCCCGTCCATGGCGGCGTGGCCGCCCCAGCCGTGGACGTGGAGATCCACGAATCCCGGGGCGATCAGCGGGCCATCGGCACCACGTTCGTCATGCGCGATCTCGGCGATCCGGCCGCCCTCGACCCGCAGCCGCCCGGGGATCACGCGGTCGGGGAGCACCAGCCGCCCGAGCATCTCGACGCGCGTCACGTGTCGCGCAGCGGTCCGAACCGGCTCGGGAGCCCGGGAGCCAGGACGTCGAACAGCTCGTGCTGGTCGGGTATGCCCCGCAGCCGATGCGTCCCCAGCGCTCGCACGCCGACGGCTGACCCTGCTCCGAGCGCGGTGCGGGTCGCGGCGGACAGCAGCACCTGGCCGCCGTTCGCGCAGGCGCAGATGCGTGCCGCGGTGTTGACGCTGATCCCGACGTAACCGGTGGCGGTGAGCGTCGGGCGCCCCGTGTGCAGCCCCACGCGCAGCTCCACGCTGCGGCCGTCCGGCCATGGCCCGTCGAGCATGGCGCGCTGCACGGCGACCGCCGCATCCAGGGCGGACGGAGCGGAGGCGAATGCCGCGAAGTACTCGTCGGCGCGGGCGTCGACCTCGTGGCCGCCGTGGCGGCGCACGGTCGTCCGGATGAGGCGGCGGATGGCGGTGAGCATCGGCCCGTATCGGTCCTCGAGCTCGGTGATGTGGCGCGTCGAGTCGACGACGTCCGTGAAGAAGAGCGTGACGGTGCCGGTTGGCAGCTTGGGGCGCAGCTGGGTGTCGATGAAGCCGACCGGCACGATCCCGTGCCTGCGAGCGGCCTTCAGCAGCCGGGTGCGCGCGCGATCGCGGGCCGCCTCGTCCTCGAACTCGACCCGTCCGAAGCGCGCGAGGGCGTTCCGAACGTGCGCCTCGTCGTGGATGGGCAGGAGGCGGCGGCCGGCGGCGTCGATGTAGGCGAAGGCGCTGTTCGGCAGGCTCGACCGCTCACGCGCGCTGAGAGCAGCCATCGCCGCCCATGATCGCAGATCGACGACAGCGGCTCTGTCAGGTGGGCGACAGACGGTAGCCTTGGCCGATGGAGATCACCGATGGGTTCGGCGACGAGGTCGCCGCCAGGTACGACGACGCGAACGCCAGCCTGTTCGCGCCGGAGGTCCTCGACCCGCAGCTGGACCTTCTCGAGGAGCTCGCCGGCGGGTCCCCGGTGCTCGAGCTCGCGATCGGCACCGGAAGAGTCGGCCTGCCGTTGGCGCGTCGGGGGCTTGCCGTGACCGGGATCGAGCTCTCGGCGGCGATGGTCGCGCGGCTCCGGGAGAAGCCCGGTGGAGACGAGGCCTCGATCCCGGTGGTCATCGGGGACATGGCGACCGCCCGGGCGCCGGGCGCCGGCTCGTTCGGGCTCGTCTTCCTCGTCTTCAACACGATCATGAACCTGGGAAGCCAGGAGGCGCAGGTCGCCTGCTTCGAGAACGCGGCCGCTCATCTCGTACCCGGCGGCCACTTCCTGGTGGAGGTGGCGGTGCCCGCGCTCCGCCGGCTCCCGCCGGGGCAACGCTTCGTCGCCGAGGACCAGAGCGAGTCGCACGTCGGGATCGACGAGTACGACGTCGCGACCCAGCGGCAATGGTCGCACCACGTCAACTTCCTGCCCGATGGCCGCGTGCGCCGCGCCTCGCCACCCTTCCGCTACGTCTGGCCGGCCGAGCTCGACCTGATGGCCAGGATCGCGGGGATGGAGCTCGTCCATCGATGGGGGGACTGGGACCGCAGCCCCTTCACGAGCGAGAGCGCGAAGCACGTATCGGTGTGGCGGAAGCTGGACCTCACTGCGTAGCCGGCTCGCGCACCCCGCACTTACCGCAGCGGCAAGTAACGGCGAAGTTCCGATCCTGGATGGCCCCTGCTTGCCGCGACCGCAAGCCAGCGCCGCGGAGGGCGCGGCAACGGGCGCAACTCGTGACTTACTTGCTGCCCCGGCAAGCCGCGCCTCGACCAGGCGCCACGGTACCAGCCGGCCGATCGCCTGCCTGTGATCAACCCAAGGTTTCCGCGAGTCGGTGACGAGGGGGCCGGCCGCTGGCCGAACCCGATCACCGGCGCGGCTCCGTCAGACGCCCTCGCGACGACCGTACCAGTGGTAGGCGTACGGACCGAGCTCGCAGCTGAACGTGTCGCCCTCGATGCCGACCGGCTCCTCGTCACCGCGACCGAAGATGTGCTGCCACGTGCCACCGGTGGCGTCGGACGGGAGGCGCACGGTCACCTTCGCGGGCTCGTCGCCGAAGTTGTGGAGCGCCAGCACGCTGGCGCCGTCCCACGTGGCCACGTGCGCCAGGACGCGAGGGTTGCGGGTGCCGAGGATCCGCCATGCGCCCCAGCCGAACTCCGGCCATTCCTTCCGCGTCCGGATCGCCTTCTCCATCCAGTTCAGGAATGATTCCGGATCGCGGCGCTGCTCACGGACGTTGACCTGGCCGTACCCGAACGGGCCATCGGGCATCAGCGGCCGCGGGAGGTCGCCCTCGTCGGCCGTCGTGAAGCCGCCGCCGGGCTGGTCCGCCCACTGCATCGGGTTGCGGACGGCGCCGCGGTCGGCGATCGCCGGGTTGTCCGCCATGCCGATCTCCTCGCCGTAGAAGAGGACCGGCGTGCCGGGGAGGCTGAAGAGCAGGCTGTAGGCGAGCTCCATCCGGCGGCGGTCGCCGTCGACCATCGAGGGGAACCGGCGGCGGATGCCACGGTCGTAGAGGCGCATCGACGGGTCCGGGGCGAAGGCGGCGAAGACCTCTTCGCGCTCGTCCTCCGAGAGGCGGTCGAGGGTCGCCTCGTCGTGGTTCTTGATGAAGTTCGCCCACTGGCTCTCGGGCGGGGTCGGCGGGAGGGCGCGGAGCGCATCGGCCACCGGGGTGGCCTCGCCGCGGACGAACGAGAGGTAGAGGGCCTGGTTCGTCACGAAGCTGAACAGCATGTTCATCTGATTGCCGCGGTCGCCGAAGAAGCTCGCGATCCGATCCAGCGGCTCGTTGGCCTCCGCCAGCATCATCATGTCGCCCCGGCGACGGATGGCGAAATCGCGGATGTCGCGCAGGTAGTCGTGCGGGTCCTTCACGGCGGGATGGTCGCCGTGCACCTGCTCGATCAGGAACGGCACCGCGTCGATCCGGAACCCCGACAGGCCCAGCTCCAGCCAGAAGCCGATGACCTTGCGGATCTCGTTGCGCACCAGCGGGTTGTTGATGTTGAGATCGGGCTGGAAGGGGTAGAACCGATGCATGTACCACTTCCGTGCCGCGCGGTCGTAGCTCCAGACGCTGTCCTGCTTTCCGGGGAAGACGACGCCCTCGTCGGCGTTGGGCGGCTTCTCGTCCTCCCAGACGTAGAAGTCCCGGTAGGCCGGATGCCCCTTGCGTGCCATCTGGAACCAGGGGTGGTCGATGGAGGTGTGGTTGACCACCAGGTCGGCGATCACCCGGATCCCGCGCTCCCGGGCGGTACGCACCAGCTCGACCAGGTCGCCCAGGCTGCCGTACTTGTCGGCGACGTCGTAGTAGTTGGCCACGTCGTAGCCGTAATCGCGCTCCGGCGAGGGGTAGATCGGCATCAGCCAGATGCACGTCACGCCCAGGCCGGCCAGGTAGTCGACGCGCTGCGTCAGGCCGTCGAGGTCACCGATGCCGTCGCCGTTGGTGTCGAGGAACGACTGGACGTCGACGCAGTAGATGACCGCGTTCTTCCACCACAGGTCGGCGGTCGCTTCGAGGCTCATGGGG